>NZ_JBDTJZ010000194.1:0-41437 GCF_039935595.1 Mucilaginibacter sp.
CACCAACCCCATCATTGTAAACCCTGAAGAATATATTAACCAGGTTGAGCAATTAATGATGGAAAAAAGGATAACCAATGTGCTGGTGGGCGATGTTAATTCAAGAAGTTTGGTAGGCGTGTATCAAATTTATAATGCTTAAGTTGTAAGTGTTGTAGAGGTTAAAAAAGTTGTAGATGTGTGATTTAGTAACCTTTACAACAACTACAACCTCTTCAACCATTATTAACTTCACAAAAACAACAAATTCTTTTTCCAAATACACATAATAACTCTATATTTGCCACTCTTAAAAAAATCCTAACTGCGGAAGTGGCGTAATTGGTAGCCGCACCAGACTTAGGATCTGGCGCTTCACGGCGTGGGGGTTCGAGTCCCTTCTTCCGCACAATAAAGCCGTTAACTGATAAGTTAGCGGCTTTGTTATTTTAACGTGTTTGCGCACTTACAATAACTTTGTTTTATAGTGTATTTTATATAAATTTGATAAGGTCAACTACATTATGGACAAACAAAAGCAAACATTTGATAAGGCTGAACTTGACCTTTTAAAAGAAGGCTTAAAGCGATCTTATAAGGAACGGTTTGAAATGGCTACCCGGCTATATAAAATTCAGCAAACCATGAATAAGGCTACTATCACTCATAAACCTTTTATCAGCAAGTAATATTGTGGATGTTTTTGATGAGGAAATATTAAATTTCTGGAAAGCCCTTCAAGATAATAATGTTCAATATATACTGGTTGGTGGTTACGCTATAAATTTGCACGGTTATCAACGCTTTACCGGAGATCTGGATATTTGGATAAAAGACGATCTGATAAACAGACAGCAGTTGCGTAAGGCTTTTATTGCATGTGATATGGGTGATTTCCCGATGTTGGAATATATGCAATTTTTACCAGGATGGACAGACTTTCACTTAAATAATAATATGCGCTTAGATATATTGATCGATATGAAAGGCCTTGAGGGTTATACTTTTGATGAATGTTTACAAATGGCTTCTGTTGCCAATATCGAAAATATCAACATTCCATTTCTGCACATTAATCAGTTAATTGAAAATAAAAAAATGGTGAACCGACCAAAAGATCAGATAGATGTATTGGCGCTTGAAGAGATACGTAAATTAAGGGACGATCAATAGAATCATTAATTAGTGTTTCTTTGGATTCGACAATTAGTTCTGTATTTTGAATTATTCTTGGTCGTCTTTTATTCTATTTATAAATTTTTCACTAATTATGTTAACATCGAAAGGTGCCTTTTTTAATGAAATTATATCGTCAAGTAGTAAAATTGTTCTTATAATACATCTTCTACATTCTTGTCTATGACTGTTGCCGTGAACGCCCTTATTTGAAAGAGCATATAAATTTTCCCATTCTTCAAATAATGCTGCGGTACTTGAAACAATTAAATCAATATTGGTTTCACTTTTAAATTCACGACTAGCAAATTCAATTAATCTGTTTTTGTACTTGTCTTTTTTTAGTGAATGACCGTTAGATTCTTCATTTGTAGCAGGAAGCAAACAATCTGTGACATATTCAAAAACTCTTCTACATGAGGACATAGCTTGAGCATACTGTTCACCTGTTTCCGCATTGTCAAATGTATTTGTAATTGCCCACAATCTGTCTGTTAATTCAGGTGCAGTATCAATTAGTTTGCCGGTAATTTCATCTGTAATTGTTGAAAATAATGAATTAATACTTTTTATCCAATTTGCTCCTCTTTTTGCATTTTCATAGTTATGGTTGTCGTCAAAAACGCTATATCTATATTTAGAATACTCAACTTTTATATTATCAAAGGTGAATGAATTTAAAAATTCTTTAACTTCTTCAACATATTCTAAATCTTCGATTTGGTTGCTATCAGTTAAAATATAAATATCTCTATTTACGATTCTATATTTCGGGCCAATACACTCTCCGTAGTACCACCACTGTATTTCCTTAGAATTATCAATTTCAAAAGCTCCTAAGTAAAAAGGGTTACTAATTATTGACTGATGTAATTTTTCAGCCAATGCCTTTGGGATTGTTTCAAAGCATACTATAAATACGTTTTCATTTATAAATACAGCCTTATCTATGTTTTTTATTCTTTTCCAAGTATCATTGTTTGTTTGAACAAGCTCATCTATAAGTTTATCCGGATCAATTTCTCTGAAACCAGAACTTAGTATACATAAATCACCTATAAGTATTTTAGAAGAAAGATTTTGATTTGTATAATGTAAATATTCTTTAAGTAAAACATCCAAAAAATATTTGTCATAGAAGTTAATTTCTCCGCATTTAAAATGATAAGCTACTTTCATATTTAATGTTTTTAAGCTTTTCTAATATAAGCAAACAAAACTGCTTAACTATTTCTCTACCAAAAAATTAATTCATACATTTTTTTGATTTCTATAACCCTTATCTAATTGGGTGGAGACAATTTTATAAGCGCTTAGCAACGCTACTAATAAGCTGGCAGATATATTAAATGAAATTGGCGGATAAGAGAATTTATTATCAGGCTTTAATCAATATAAATAAACCCGCTTAAATCAGGTGGGTTTTGTATTTTTAACCGTTAATTATACATCCAGCAATATGCCAGGCACCATTTTAATCATCGATGACGAAAAAAAACTAAACGACCTGCTATCGCGCATTATTGGATTGGAGGGGTTTAGGATGTTGCAGGCCTATAATGCTAAAGATGGCTTAAAACTATTGGAGCATGAAGACGTGTTGCTGGTGTTAAGCGACGTTAAATTACCCGATGCCAACGGTGTTGAACTGGTGAAAACCATTAAAGAAAAAAAGCCTTATGTAGAAGTTATCAACCTTACCGCTTACGGCACCATTGCCGATGGGGTACAAGCCATACAAAACGGTGCGTTTAACTATATTACAAAGGGGGATGATAATGACAAAATAATTCCGCTGGTAAACCAGGCTATGGATAAAGCTTTGTTGCAGCTAAGGATATTTGAACTGGAGAAAAAAATAACCAAAAATCACAGTTTTGACCAAATAACCGGTAATTCAAAATCGTTAAAAGCTGCTGTCGAACTGGCACGTAAGGTGGCAGGTACAGATACCACCGTATTGTTGCTTGGCGAAACCGGCACAGGTAAGGAAGTCTTTGCATCGGCTATACATTATGAAAGTGCCAGAAGGTTGATGCCTTTTGTGGCCGTTAATTGCAGCAGCTTCTCCGCCGAGTTATTGGAAAGCGAACTTTTTGGCTATAAAGCAGGTGCGTTTACCGGCGCGGTAAAAGACAAAAAAGGACTTTTTGACGAAGCACAAAACGGCACCATATTTTTAGACGAAATAGGCGAAATGCCGCTCGATCTGCAAGCTAAACTGTTGCGCGTTATTGAGAGTAAAACTTTTATAAAATTGGGCGATACCCAAACCACCAAAGTAAATGTGCGTATTGTAGCGGCCACCAACCGCGACCTTCAAAAAGAAGCCGAAGAAGGGAAATTCAGGGCCGACCTTTACTATCGACTATCCGTGTTTAGCATTGAGCTGCCATCGTTAAATGATCGTGAAGGCGATATTGAATTGCTGGCCAATTATTATTTACGACAGTTTGCCACCAAAATGGGAAAACGGGTTGCCAAAATGAGTCCGGGGTTTTTGAGCGCGCTAAATCGTCATCAATGGAAAGGAAATATCCGGGAATTAAAAAATGTTATTGAGCGCGTGGTTATATTAAACGATGACGAAATATTAAGCGCCGACCTGCTGCCGCCTGAATTTAAATACGATAATGTTGACCATTCGGCATTGGATATGTCCACTATGGAAAAATTACATATCAATAAAGTACTTGCCCATACTCAAGGCAACAAAACGGAAGCCGCCCGGCTGCTGGGTATTGGCCTTACAACACTCTATCGCAAAATGGAAGAGTACCATATCAATTAGGTAGGGTACCATGCCAAAATGAAAAAAACCTTTTCATTTTGGAAGTATTAAAATTTCTTATTTTTTAAAAAACTTCGTTTAAACACTTTAAACGCCATTTTTTAATAATGGTACACCCGTTGTATGGTGTTGTGGCATGAAACTAACTATTTATTCAACGCCCACTCGGGCAGCTGTCACAATTTCTGTTAACATATGAATTCGCACATCAAAACCCTTTCCCTCGCGGGGGCATTAGTAACGCTTGGTATTATTTTTGGCGATATTGGCACATCGCCTTTATACGTTTTCCAGGTCTTGCTTATCGACGGCGGAAAAATAAACGAATTTTTGGTATTAGGCTCAATTTCGTGTATCTTCTGGACGCTTACCCTTCAAACTACTTTTAAATATATTCTTATAACCCTACAGGCAGATAATCACGGCGAGGGCGGGATATTCTCCTTATATGCCCTCGTAAGGCGTTATGGAAAATGGTTGGCGATACCGGCTATTATTGGAGCAGGCACTTTACTGGCCGACGGTATCATTACGCCGCCTATTTCGGTGACATCTGCTATCGAAGGATTGAACAATGTGCCCGCACTGAGCGACCCTAAGCTACACCCGGAATTTATACCCGGCAGTCATCTTATTTTGGGCATTGTAATAGGCATTATGGTAGCGCTGTTTTTCTTTCAGCAGTTTGGCACCAAGGTGGTTGGTTCTTCATTCGGGCCCATTATGCTTTTATGGTTTTTAATGATTGGGAGTTTAGGTTTTCTCCAGGTAATGCATTATCCCACTATATTCAAAGCCTTTAATCCTATTTATGGCTTCAGGCTGCTAACACAACACCCAAAGGGCTTCTGGCTGCTCGGTGCTGTATTTTTATGTACCACGGGCGCCGAAGCACTATACGCCGATCTTGGGCATTGCGGGCGCAAAAACATACAGGCAACCTGGATATTTGTAAAGTGCGCCCTGTTATTAAACTATTGCGGCCAGGGCGCATGGGTGCTGCTACAGCCCAAAGGAACTGATTTTACCGGTGTTAACCCGTTTTACACGATCGTGCCTGATCCTCATTTATTGATGATCCCCTGCGTGATACTGGCAACCCTGGCAACCATAATTGCCAGTCAGGCAATGATAAGTGGCTCATTTACACTTATAAGCGAGGCGGTTAGCATGAATTTCTGGCCGAGAATTGCAATTAAATATCCATCAAACATACGCGGGCAAATTTATATACCGAGCATTAACTGGGTATTGTGTGTCGGCTGTGTATTGGTGTCTCTTTATTTCAGGACATCTGCAAACATGACGAATGCTTATGGTTTTTCAATAACTATAGCAATGTTAATGACTACTATTTTGATGTCCTACTTTATGCGATATGTAAAACACTGGCCGCTTTGGATCGTCATGATTATTTTATGTGTGTTTTTAACTGTTGAGTTCTCCTTCTTCCTTACAAACGCCGCGAAATTGTTAAAGCGGATTTTCTTCGTTGTATTTGAAGGGGGATTGATCTTTACCATGTATATTTGGTTTAGGGCACGTAAGATCAATAACCGGTTCCTGCACTTTCTGGATCTTAAAGACCAGGTGCCATTATTAAAAGCACTAAGTGCCGATCAGAGTGTAGCTAAATATGCCACGCACCTGATTTATTTAACCAAGGCAAATAACAGTAAGCAAATTGAACAAAAAGTAATCTATTCTATATTAAGCCGGATGCCAAAAAGGGCGGATGTTTACTGGTTTATTCATATTGACCGTACCGATGAACCCTATACTATGGAATATAGTGTTGACGAAATAGAAAATGATAAAGTGATCAGGATCGAATTTCGTTTAGGGTTCAGGATACAGCCGCGCGTGAATGTGCTGTTTAGAAAAGTAGTGGAAGATATGGTTGCACGAAAAGAAATTGATATTACCAGCCGTTATAAGTCATTAAGTCAATTCCAACTGCCGGCCGATTTCCAGTTTGTGATCATGGAAAAATTCCTTTCGTATAATAACGAATTCAGTGTTGCGGACGGATTTATACTGAACAGTTATTTTGCTATAAAAAAGCTGGCTCAAAGCGAAGCCAAAGCTTTTGGCCTGGACACCAGCGAAACAAGGATAGAGAAGATCCCGCTTATTGTCAAACCAGTTACCAATGTGCATATAAAAAGAATCGAATCATATTAATGCCTGGAATAATTTAACAATTAAGCTATTCCGGGTAATTTTAAAAACTACCGTATTCAAATTGGTTGCTAAAAAATATAGCGGTTATAGAAATTGATTTAGTCATATTACCATGAAAGTAAAAAATAAGCTTTGGTTAGGATTTGGATTTTTGTTTGTTATTGTACTTTTATTTGGTACGGTGTGCCTGTATTATTTAAATAAGGTAGCCGATAGTAGTAAACTGATATTAAAGGACAATTATATATCGCTTAATTATTGTCGCGAGATGCGCAGTGTTTTGGATAACAGCATACCACCCCTTACCAAAACAGCTACCGAACGATTTAACACACAGCTAAAAAAAGAAGAAGCTAACATTACCGAACCCGGGGAGGAGCAGGTAGTGGCTAATATACGGTCGGCATTTGTTGCTTTGCAAAAAAACAATAATGATCAAAATGCTATACAGCAGGATATAATGAAAATCCGGCAGTATATTCAGGCGGTTGAAGTGATAAATATGCGTGCCATAACACGTAAAAACGATTCGGTGCAGCAGTATATAGATCACTCTGTATTTATTTTGGGCTTTACAGCTACACTTACTTTCCTGCTGTTATTTAGTTTTAGCATAAATTTCCCGGGTTTTATTCTAAAACCGATAAACAGCCTGCTATCTGGAATAAGAGCCATAAGCGAAAAAGATTACCAGGCCCGCATCCGTTTTAACAAGAATGATGAATTTGCCGAGGTTGCCACTGCATTTAATAATATGGCCGGGCAGTTAAGTGAATGGGAAAATAGTAATCTGTCTACCATACGGTCAGAAAAATTGCGCATTGAAGCTATAATTGAGCAAATGCACGATGCTATTTTCGGTATAAATGAGAAGCATGAAATATTATTCATCAATTCGGCAGCAAAAGAAGTATTCAATCTGGGCACAGCCAAAATAATTGGACGCCCGGTAATTGAGATAGCTAAAAGCAGTCCCGCTTTTAAATTGATTATTGAAAAGGCGAAAGCCGGCGAAACTTTAAATATTAGCGTTAATGGTAAGGATGCTCATTTTGAACTGGAAACCAGTGAAATAAATGTCCCCAAAATAACAGATTACCGCCCGGATGAATTACCCGTGGTTAAAAAGCAAGCCGGTAAGGTTTATATATTAAAAAATGTTACCGAATTCAGGGAGCGTGATGAAGCCAAGACTAATTTTATAGCCACTATATCGCACGAATTAAAAACGCCCATATCATCTATTAAAATGAGTGTTAAACTGATGAATGATGAGCGCATAGGTAATATAAATGCCGAACAACGTGATTTAATGGCAAACATTAATGAAGATAGTGACCGGTTATTAAAGCTAACAACCGAATTGCTCGAACTTGCACGTGTTGAAACGGGAAATATTCAGCTCAATTTTGTTCACGCAGATCCTGCGCAAATAATTGATTATGCCATATCATCGGTTAGTTTCCAGGCAGCACAGAAAAATGTAACGCTGGAAATAATAAAAGATGGCATATTGCCCATAGTTAACGCCGATGTAGAAAAAACCGCCTGGGTATTGATCAACTTTTTATCAAATGGTTTACGCTATAGTGATGCCGGGTCAAAAATTATAATTTCGGCAGCTAATAAAATAAATAAAGTAGAATTTGCTGTAAAAGATACCGGGAAGGGAATTGACCAGCAGTACCAACAAAGGTTATTTGACCGCTATTTCCAGGTACCGGCTGATGGGCAAAACAATGCCGGCACAGGTTTGGGATTAGCCATTTCGAAAGATTTTATTGAGGCGCAAAATGGCGAAATAGGTGTAATAAGCGAGCCCGGAAACGGAAGTACTTTTTATTTTACACTACCTGTAGCGTAAGTGTTAACGTGGTATGGCAAACAAAAACCCTTTATTTACAAAAGGGATAGGTACACTACGGTCATGAAACACGGCTTTACCATATATTTCTTCCTGTATCCACAATTCATAAGCAGGGTCAAGCAAGTTTATTAGCTCACTTACCGTACCTCCGTAGCGATTTATCATTACAGGGTGCATTTCTATAGCAAGCCTTGGTAAAGTTTTTAAAATCTGGCAAGCGCCCTTTAAAACTTCCAGTTCAAAACCTTCTACATCAATTTTTATAACAGTTGGGTTTAAATGTGCGTAATCATCAAGCTTAACTACAGGCACTTTGATGCCATTATGCTCATTGCCTTTTAAAATATAGGAGTTTGAGCTGGAGTTAGTTACCCATATCTCGCCATCTTCGGCACCAACAGCGTCAGGCACCACGGTGATATTTTTAACGTCGTTTATTTCAACGTTCTTTTTAATTATGGCAAGGTTATCCGGGTTGGGTTCAAAAGTATATAGCTGCCCATTACCTATCCATTTTGAAATTACTACAGCAGTAAGCCCATGATGGCCACCGCATTCTAATACCATATCGCCGGGCTTACAAATATTGTTTTTTATAAACTCCATTTCGGGCCACATCCACTCCATGGTATCTGATGATATACTTGTTTCGTCAAGATACCAGTCCTGCGCGTCAAGGTTGGCTACATAAAACTTAAAATCTGTACCATAAAGCGTACGATCAACCGTATAAGGTTTAAAGTTTCTGTTTTGGTACTTGAACCTGATTTTTTTCAGGAATTCCTTTATATCAGTTCCAAGTAACTTGCTAAATTTCATACAGGGTTAAATACAACCGGTTTAGCGGCTTTGTAATACAATTATAACTAAAATTAAGAATAACCTAAATCAAAATAATAGGGTTTTAATAATTTATATACAATACGTAATTATACACTAAATGGTTTGAATATAACCCAGTGGTCATAAAAAAGTTTATTTCCATCATTTACCCCGCTGTATAATTTCAACTTTTATACATTTGTGCAAAATTTAATACCCATGCTAAATAGAGTAGTTGTAACCGGAATTGGCGCCTTAACACCACTTGGCCTTAATGTAAATAGTTTTTGGGATAGTATTGTTAGTGGTAAAAGCGGGGCAGCAACAGTAACCCATTTTGATGCTTCATTATTCCGCACGCAGTTTGCCTGCGAACTTAAAGACTTTGACGTTACCACTTACCTGGACCGTGCGGATATAAAACGTACCGACCCTTATACCCAATACGCTTTAATAGCGTCTGATGAAGCCATAAAAGATTCGGGTTTCGATCTTAATAAAATGGACCCGTTTGATGTTGGCGTAATATGGGGCTCGGCACAAGGGGGTATGAAAACTTTTGAAAAGGAAGTGACAGATTTTGCACTGGGCGACGGTCACCCGCGGTTTAACCCGTTTTTGATACCCAAGTTTTTGATCAATATGGCATCGGGTATGATATCCCTGCGCCATGGCTATATGGGTGTTAATTATACGCCGGTTTCGGCTTGCGCCACATCAAACACGGCTATTATGGATGCCTTTAATTATATCCGTTTAGGTAAGGCCAAAATTATAATTACCGGCGGCTCTGAAGCGCCGATTTCACCGGCATCTTTTGGCGGTTTTAGCTCAATGAAGGCTATGTCGCATCGTAATGATGACCCGCAGCATGCTTCGCGCCCATTTGATATTGACCGTGATGGTTTTGTAATGGCCGAAGGGGCAGGGGCGTTGGTTTTAGAGGATTATGAGCACGCCGTAAAACGTGGCGCTACCATATATGGCGAGGTGCGCGGCGCATCTATGACGGCTGATGCTTATCACATGACCAGTACACATCCCGAAGGTTTGGGGGCCGCAAAAGCAATGCAGCTTGCTTTAAACGAAGCCGGTATAACTATTGAACAGTTAGACTATCTTAACATGCATGCCACTTCAACCCCGGTAGGCGATCTTTCAGAAACTAATGCTACAAATTTACTCGCCAAAGGAGAAAAATTAAAACTCCAGATAAGCGGTACCAAATCCATGACCGGTCACCTGTTAGGTGCGGCCGGCGCGGTTGAAGCTATTATCAGCTTGTTATCTATAAAAAACAGTATTATTCCGGCAACTATTAATACCACAGTACTTGATCCGGCAATCCCGGCTAATTTAAACCTGGTTTTAAAAGACGCGATAGATCAGAAAGTGGATACTGCTATGAGCAACACCTTCGGCTTCGGCGGGCATAACGCTACGGTGGTGTTTGGTAAGATATAGCTAATATCTTGAAGTAGTATTGAGTCCCATTTTAATATCGAATACAGAATGTCCAATTTCGAATAATGAAGTTAAAACTTCGATGTTCGAAATTCAAAATTCATTATTCGACATTATTTAAGCTTCTGTTTTTCTCAACTTAATAACATTACCCTAACGGGTCATATCAGTTTTACAATCCGTATCAAACTCACGTTCAATCCTGGTAATCATAAAATCCTTTAATCATGGTTCAGACCAATGCCGGCTGCAAATGTGTACTTATAGCTATGCGGTTCCATACATTAATAGTTACTATAGCCATTATAGCAGCTGCTATATACTCTTCATCAAAAACAACCGCAGCATTGTTGTAAGTTTCTTCGCTTACGCCGCCTTTGCTAATCAAGGTTACATCTTCGGTTAAAGCTAATAATGCCCGTTCCTGTTCATCATAAAAAGGAGTATCGCGCCAGGCGTTAAGACCATAAATACGTTGCTCAGTCTCGCCGCCTTTGCGGGCATCGCGCGTGTGCATATCAATACAATAGGCGCAGCCATTAATTTGTGATGCGCGTATTTTTATTAGTTCGCGGTGTTTGGCGGTCAATACGGTGTTATGGATACTCTTTTCTAATGTAAGCACAGCATTGTAAACTGCTGGTTGTGCCTTGTCTATTTTTACTCGTGTGTTCATGATATTGTTGTTGTTTGTTGATACAAAGTTGCACAACAAAGTCCCCTCAAAAAATGAACTGAGTTTAATAAATTAAGCCTTTTTGGCTCTTATCCTGCTTAAAAACTGCGGTGTGAAACCTAAATAGGAGGCCAGCATATATTGCGGCACCCGCTGCATAAAGCCAGGGAATTGGTCGGCAAAGTATCTATATCGCTCTTCGTCTGTATAGTTTAACATAAAGCCAACACGGCGTTGCATGGCTACAAAGGCGCGCTGCATCATGATACGGAAGTAGCTTTCCAGGCGAGGTATGGCCTCGCACAATAATTCGCGGTTTTGTTCGGTAAGCAGCAATATTTCAGATGCCTCAACGGTTTGCAAATAATAGGCCGACGGTTGTTTATTCGCCAGGCTTTCCTGGTCGGTTATCCACCAGCTTTCCAAACCAAACTGAACTATTTGTTCGATAAGTTTATTGGTAATCAGGTATTGCCTTACCAAACCACTTAATACAAAATAGTTGCCTTTGCATAACTTACCCGGCTCCAGCAAAAATTCCTTTTTCTTAAATTTAAGCAGCTCCATCTTTTCGCAAAGCAGTATTTCTTCCTGCGGAGTTAAGGAAACGTAGCGTTTTATATGAGCCAAAAGTTGCGGATACATTGCTGTAAAAATATTAAATCAAAGTTTAATTACTGGTATTGTTGCTATATTAGGGCAACCAATTATAAAAAATCATGTCCACCAGGCGATCATTCATCAAAACTTCAGCAATACTTTCAACCGGATTATTAACAACACCTAATTTATTTGCTTACGATAAAAAATACATAGGCTTGCAATTATATACCGTAAGGGATGCCATGCAGGCAAACCCTGTAGCCACATTGGCTAAAGTGGCGCAGATAGGGTATAATTCGGTAGAAGGGGCAACTTATACCGGCACACAAAATTTTTATGGCATGGATGCCAAAACCTTTGCCAAACAATTAAAGCAAAACGGGTTGATCATGCCCAGCGGGCACTATCGCCTTGGCGAAGAAAAAACTAACGGAGCCGATACTAAAGGCACCATACTGCACAACTGGGATAAAGCCATTGACGATGCTGCCGAAGTTGGTTTAAAATACATGGTTTGCGCATACCTGTCAGACCCGGAACGGGGTAACCTGGATAAATACAAAAGGATAGCAGATGACTTTAACAAAGCCGCGGAGAGATGTAAAAAAGCGGGTATCCAGTTTGCTTATCATAACCACGATTTTGAATTTATACAACAAGACGGCAAATACCCCTACGAGATATTGCTGAACAATACTGATAAGGATCTGGTAAAAATGGAGATGGATATTTACTGGGTAGTAAAAGCCAAACAGGACCCTATCGCTTTGATTGAGCAGCATCCCGGCAGGTTCCCGCTATGGCATGTAAAAGATATGGCTCGCAGTATCGACCAAACTTTTGCCGAAGTAGGCGGCGGCATTATCAATTTTAAAAAGATATTTGACCATGCCGACAAATCAGGTTTAAAATACTTTTTTGTTGAGCAGGACAAAACCCCCGGCAACCCGTACGATAGTATTACCCAAAGCCTGGATTATATAAAAAGAAACCTGGACTAGGATTTTTAAGATTTAAAGGATTTTATGATTACGCGGCAATTATCCTGCAATCATAAAATCCTTTAATCTTAGTCTATTTTTGACTAGGATTTTTAAGATTTAAAGATTTTATGATAGTTATCCTGTAATCATAAAATCCTTTAATCTTAGTCTATTTCTTAGCGGCTGGTTTGGCAGCAGGTTTTACAGCTGCTTTTGCGACAGGTTTGGCCGGAGTCGGTTTAGCTGCTGGCTTAGCCGGAGTTGCTTTAGCAGGAGTGGGGATAACTTTTTCAATTACCCCAATCGAAGTATCAGCCGCAACCTGTTTTGCTATTTTCAATTCCTTAACTATTATTTTAGCAAACGTCTTTGAGCTTTTCTCTATTTTTTTCTCTAACGATTTCGAGTTATGGCCCAGTTCGGCTATTACCTTTTTTAGCTCGGTAATAAGGCTATACTCTATTTTATCTTTTGCCGCTTTTTTTGCGGCTTTAATTGCTGGTTTTAAGTTTGGTTTTTTCATAAAGCTTCCATTATCAGGATGATTGCAAAGATATAGCTGTTAACTGTTAATTCAATGTTATCATTATGTTAACCAATTTATAGTTAATATGTTAGGCTTAAAGTAAAATAAATATAAAGCGGTCTATTAAACACCTGATTTATGCTTTTTAATATATTTAATAAAGTATGTATTAAAACTATTTCCTGATTGACATTTTATTTTGTCAAAAATGAAAACCAATTAATTATAGTGTTGTTACCCTATAACAATTAACCTATGTAAAAAAACTCATAAAGTCATGAAAAAAATCAGTTTAATGGTAATGGTAGCATTGGCTGCCTGCTCGTTCCAGGCATGTAAAAGTAACAAAGACAGTAAAGAAACAGCTGATAGCGTAAACGCCGCAAAGGACACGGCTAACGCAGTAAACGCTGGTATGGCTGTTGCTGAAGACGATGCAAAATTTGCAGTAAATGCGGCAAACGGCGGTATGGCCGAAGTAGCTCTGGGTAAACTGGCACAAGGGAAAGCTGTTAGTGCCAAAGTAAAAGAATTTGCCAATATGATGGTAATGGACCATAGTAAAGCAAATGACGAATTAATGGCATTGGCCAAAACAAAAAACATTACCCTGCCTGATTCGGTTGGCATGGATGAGAAAAAGGAAATGGATGAGCTTTCAAAAAAATCGGGAAAAGCTTTTGATAAAGCTTATGTTAATGCTATGGTTGACGGCCATAAAAAAGCAGTAAATTTGTTTGAGGATGGAAGTAAAAACTTAAAAGATGCCGACCTTAAAGCATTTGCAGATAAAACATTACCTGTTATCAAGGGACATTTGGAGCGTATCAATGCCATTCATGATAGCATGAAATAATATACCACGGCCTTTTAAATAAGGCGAAAAAGTGGTTAGGAGAGGGTTGGCTTAAAAAGCCGGCCTTTTCTGTTTTATGCGCCGAAAAGACTTACGAAGTTTTTAAAACTTCGTAAGTCTTAAATAAAAATTATATACTTTTAACAAGTATATGCAACCTAAAAACGACAAAAAAACCATCCGCGCCTGGGCCATGTTTGATTGGGCCAACTCGGCCTATAACCTGGTTATAACCTCAACTATATTTCCGGCATTTTATGTGGCTATAACCACCAACAAAGCCACGCATGACGAGGTAGTATTTTTTGGTAAACGCTTTGTAAATACCGCCCTATCCAACTATGTTTTAGCCGCGGCCTACCTGGTAATAGCCTTGTTGCTGCCCATTTTAACCTCCATTGCCGATTATCGCGGCAGCAAAAGAATATTCATGAAATGCTTTACCTGGCTGGGCGCTTTAGCCTGCTGCGGGTTGTTCTTTTTTAATGCCGACAGGTTAGAGTTCGGTATGATATGTTTTGGCCTGGCGGCGATAGGTTATAGCGGTGGCTTTGTGTTTTACAACTCGTACCTGCCCGAAATTGCCACACCCGATATGCAGGATGCCGTAAGCGCCAAAGGCTTTACCTACGGCTATATAGGCAGCGTTATTTTGCAGGTAGTTTGTTTTGTATTTGTGCTATCGCCCAAAACCTTTGGGTTAACAGGCATGAGTTCGGCGCAGTTATCATTTTTACTGGTAGGGGTGTGGTGGATAAGTTTTGCCTATATACCTTTTACCATTTTACCCAAAGGCAGCCCCAACGCGCAAACGCATCATAAAAACCTGATCAAAGGCGGGTTTATTGAGCTGGGTAAAGTTTGGCAACAGGTTAAAAACATGCCGCTGCTAAAACGGTATTTACCGGCTTTTTTTTGCTACTCCATGGGCGTGCAAACCATTATGCTGGTGGCCGCGGGTTTTGGTGCCAAGGTGCTAAACTTACCTGCGGCTAACTTAATAGCCACCATATTAATAATTCAGTTAGTGGCCATTGCCGGGGCTAACTTAATGGCCAAACTATCTGAAAAGTATGGCAACATACTGGTATTGGCCGGCGTAGTGGTTATATGGATAGTGGTTTGCATAGCCGCTTATTTTATAACCACGGCTATACAGTTTTACTTTTTAGCCGCGGTAGTAGGTTTGGTAATGGGGGGCATACAATCGCTTTCACGGTCAACCTATTCAAAATACCTGCCTCAAAATATCCCGGACACCGCCTCGTTTTTTAGCTTTTATGATGTTACCGAAAAACTGGCCATTGTGGGCGGTATGTTCAGTTTTGCGTTGGTAGAGGAGCTTACGGGCAGCATGCGAAACTCGGCTTTAACGCTGATTGTGTTTTTTGTGCCGGGGTTGGTGTTGTTGATTTCGTTGTATATAAAGGAATCAAGAATTAAGAGCCAGGAATTAAGATAAAATACTCCGCCCATGTTATCACCAACATTTATCGGAAATATTTATTAAATTTAAGTATGAATTCCTATATGTTGATTACTTTATTATTTCTTGGGCAATTTGTTATAACTTATTTTACAAATTTCTTTATTCAAAAAGGTAAAAATCTTGCTGATAAAGAAGATATTGAAAAATTAACAGAAATTGTAGAAGAAGTCAAAAGCAAATTTAACAATGAAAATGAACGTTTAAAAGCGACATTATCTATAATTGTTGATAAAGAAAGTAAATCCTACACTCAAGAGCAACAGTCAATAATAGCGTTTTATACAGAAATTAATGCCTGGATTTGGGATAAAACTAAAATATCTATCCATGAATACGGTTATAAGGATGTTGATAAACTTAATCAAAAAATAATTGATATGGATCAGTGTAGTAACCAAGTAAATATCAATAATGCTGTAATGGATTTGTTAGTCAAAGATAAAGACTTGACTCAAAATGCATATTATTTAATTATAGAAACATTAAAACTTCATCAGTTCGTTGAAAGTAAATGTAAAACATTAAAAAAAGCACTTCAAGGGCTTAATGCATATATGCCAATGATTGATAAATACGATACTATGAGTGATTTGATGAAAAATCATGTTTCTAAACAAGTTAAAGAATTAGAGGCTAGTAAAGATGAGGCAATAAAAGATTTTTATAATCAGCGAGGAGAAATTTTTAATATTTTGATGCCAAAACTACATGAATTTAAAAACTTAGCTAAGGTTTACCTGTCGAATTAAAGATAATTGTTTTTCCATGTTAATCCGGATTTATAATTAGGAGTGTTCGAAAGATTCGGCGCAATTAATTATAAATCCGGGACTAATGGCGCGAGAGAAAAATATTATGTTTTTTTATTAGTCTGAAATATAACGCATTATGGCAATTAATTTAAGCTATGCTATACTTTGATAAGCAAAAGTAGTTTTATCGGTATAAAAGCGTTTTTGGGGTTTACACCGTTTTTTTCTAACAAATTGATTGTCAATTAATTACCTAATTATTTTTCTAAATTATGTAAACCTTTGTAAACCATTTTACCAAAAAAAACAGTAATATTACAAAGTGTATTGTCATGGTGCGCCCGTCGTCTCGATAGCTAACGTGTAACTTGATTAATGGCTTAAAAAACGAACTCAATACTCATTACTCAAAACTCCAAACTTTTCCCGAAATTAGCCGCCCATGAACGTTGAGTTATTTATTCCTTGTTTTATTGATCAGTTATATCCTGATACCGCTTTTAATACTGTTAAAGTGTTAGAGAAAGCGGGATGTAAGGTAACCTACAACCCCAACCAAACCTGCTGCGGGCAACCCGCCTTTAACGCCGGTTTTTGGGACGAAGCCAAAGTAGTGGGTCGTAAATTTTTGGACGGTTTTAGCGAAGACAGCGTAATAGTTACCCCATCAGCATCATGCACAGGCATGGTAAAAAATTACTATAACGATTTGTTTACCAATACGGTAGTACACAATAAATGCCGTAGTATTCAGGGTAATATATTCGAGCTGTCAGACTTTTTGGTAAACATCCTCAAGTTTGACTACTTCGGGGCCGAACTGGATGGTAAAGCAGTTTACCACGATAGCTGCAGCGGTTTGCGCGAGTGCTATATCAAACGCGAGCCGCGCCAGTTATTAGATAAAGTATTAGGGTTGGAACTATTGCCGTTACATGACCAGGAAACCTGCTGCGGTTTTGGCGGCAGCTTCGCGGTAAAGTTTGATGCCATATCAAGCGCTATGGCCCAGCAAAAGGTAGATAATGCCGTTGCCGCCGGTGCCGAGTATATCATATCAACTGATGCATCATGTCTGCTGCATTTACAAGGCTATATCGATAAAAACGCCATACCCGTTAAAACCATGCACATAGCCGATGTATTGGCACATGGGTGGGGGAATGTCTAATTTCGTCCCGATAGCTATCGGGATCGGATTTTTTTTTAATTGATCTTTTGCCTTTTATATCCAAGGTTTCCATTTTGGTCGGTGCCTTCAACAATTACCGTATAAGCCGATGGTTTATCCGCACTAAAAAAAGATATGGTAGCTTTTCCATCTCCATCTGTAATCACATTGGGTTCCCAAAATAAAGTTGAACGCATGTCAGTGCCCACGGCAGTTGTTTTATTTTTAACCGTATATTTTGGGCTATAAAACTGTTTGGCCAGGCTAAACGGAGTGGCTTTATATAAATAAGTGCCCGGTGTTACCTGCATAAAAGGGCCTTTTTTTGACCGCGTAGTAATTTCTATATAAGCGAACGCATTTGATCTGCCCATTCTTGCTTTGTCAGGTTCAAATTCATTATCATATAATGAAGTGTGCCTTTCACTACTCATTAGTTCAATGCCTGTAATATCTTCGGCTGTAAAATAATCCAGGTAGGGTTTCATAAACATAAAGCGTTTAGTGTCGTAAGTAGGCACTTCAAATGAATCGTTGTAAAAGAAATCCAAGTCTATTCCGTCTATTACATAACATATCTCTTTTCCCCCCAGCAGATAGCTTTGTCTCCATGGCTTATGTCTTCCATGAGTTATTGCATTCGTTGCAATTGCTGCTTCAGTAGGGCTAAGTGACATCAGATCCTTTTTAATATAACCTTGTATCTGCAATGATTGTCCATATTCACGCCTGGGCGGTGTAAAGCCGCCTAAATAAATACCCTTTATTTTCATCAATAAAAGGTCATGAAGCGTCATTTTGCCCGCTTTATCTAGTTCTTCCTGATCAATAATTTGATCTGCTTCGCCGGGTCCATTCAGGTTTTTTGAACCAATTATACTTCGTTTCTCCTTAATGATCACCTCATTCAGCATATGACCATCTCCGTTATAATTGGCAATTGCTTTTATTTGTGCGGCTTTGGTGCGGTTATTATTCAATCGTATGCTATCGCTGTTTATATACCATGGCGTAATAGTAGGTGCAGGGTTAAACACCGCCGACTTTACCTTATCTACGTTTAGTTGTACATTCACCTCTTTGCCATTCCTGTTGCGCGCCTGCAGCTTAAATATGGCTGTATCAACCTGAACCAATCCTTTAAAATTATAACGGCCATTCTTATCAGTAAGCACATCTTCAATAATTTCCGGGTGGTTAGCAAATACCAATACGTTCATTTTCCCTAACGGTTTACCAAATACATTACTTACAGTTCCGTTAATATTAAATTCTTTTTCGGCTGCAAATTGGGGTTGCAGCCTTTCGGGGTAAAATATTTCCTTCCAGTCGTAAGCTATCCAACCCTGGGTAAGCAGCAGGTTGTCAAGGTCTGTGGCTTTTTGCGGTGTAACATTTACAAAATAATAACCCGGCTCTTCAATATTTCCTTTCAAATCATCGGTAAGCAGCAGGTTATTAAGGATATTGCTACTCAGGCTATCGGTTTTTACCTGGCTATTGTCGGTAACAGCCAACGAGAAATTGCCTTTTACAGGTTTACCATCCTTATCTTTTACTGTTATGGCTAAGGCGACACTATCCCGTAGGGTGTAGGTTAGTTTATTGGTTGTAATACTTAAATTCAGTTCGTCCTCATGGTTTATAAACACTTGCCGCTCATTTACAGGCTGATGTTCAGCATTTATCAAACTGAACCGGGCTATACCTGTAGGAAATAGGGAAGTAGCAACTGTAGCTGCAACCGGGCCATTTTTATCAAAGCTGATAGCCTGCGCATAGCAAACTACCCCCCGCGACTGGCCTATGAGATAATAAATTGGAGCGGTTATAACGGCTGAAGTGGTTGCAGTAGACCTGTTTACAGTTATTCGCAGCGAATCATTTGTAGATGTTATGCTTAGCGCAGTGCCACCTAAATTTACTACCGGCAAATGATATATTTTATTAATACCGTTTATCTTCGCGGTATAAGTTTCGCCCGCGTTTGGTGTAAATTCAAATGACCCCATGCCTGCGTGCGAGGTTTTAAATAGGGCTATTACTTGCTGCCTGCTATCAACTATGCTGCCTGCAATTGCAGTTCCCTTGCCATCTTCGCCTATCGCTTTAAAACCTACTTTGGTTTTTATACCGGCTACCAGACTGCCGCCTTCGGGCATAAACTGCACATCGGTATTTTCTAAACGGTTCAATATTATGGGTATGCTTACAGCAGCGGCGGTAGTTCCTTTGGTAATATCCTGTGCGGTTATAAAAAAGTTATTTTTAGCATTTTCGGATGATGGCAGCTCGAAGTTTACTTCCAGGCTTCCGTCAAGGCCTGTGGTAACTTTATCCCTGGATAAGTTCTTATTGCCCTGCATTATTTTAAGCTCCAGCTGCTTTAACCTGGCAGGACGGCCATCAAGCGCCGTGAACTGCAAAACGCTTTCTACCTTATTATTTTTCTGCGCGAAGTTGGCTTTTACCAGCATCTCATTACCAGAAATTGCCGAAATATAGATTTGCTTTTTAAACACATACTCTTCGCCAAAGTTGCGCATCCAGTTGGTATAGGCACGTAACGTATAATTGCCATGCGGTAGTTCTTTTTCAGTCAACGCAATATCGCCCCAGGCAAGCCCCGAATTTACCTGTACCATTATTCGCTTGGCCGTAATATTGTTTTCATTCGCCATTTCAACATATAACAGGCCGCTCCGGATGGATGGGGTTAAAAAATCACCATTTAATAAATAGGCTTTAAAGCGCAGGGTATCGCCGGTAGCATAGTAGGGTTTATCTAGTTGCAGATATAGCTTCTCAACAGGTAAACGCTCGCGCATGCTTGTAATAGCCACCACGTGTTTTTTTAAAGCCGCCGTAATTTGGCCGCTTGCCGCATAGGTTATACCCATTATTAGGGATACCAAAAAAAGGCTTCGTAAATATTTATACATGAATAAGATAGGTTTAATGGTGTTGGCTATTTGATTAACAAATATTAATAAAGTTTAATATGAAATAAAAATATATTAATAGATAAAACAGCAAAATAATAAAACACGCCGTAGCTGCCGAAGCGGAATATATCATATCAACTGATGCATCATGTCTGCTGCATTTACAAGGCTATATCGATAAAAACGCCATACCCGTTAAAACCATGCACATAGCCGATGTATTGGCACATGGATGGGGGAACGTTTGATTTCGGATTTCGGATTTCGGATTTTTAACTTATTGATTTTTAATCCTAAAATTCTACAATGCTATAAATCATAGTTCAGATAATGGCAGCTTTTTTGCAGTAAGCAAAACATGCAATCCTATAAAAGCACCAGTCAGGACACAGGGGTAATTGCTTACCAAATTGGCAAGAATAGTATCAGCATAAAGTTCATGGATGGGTCTGTTTATGTATATTCTGTTAAAAGTGCCGGGGCAAAAGCCATAGCTGATATGAAGGCACTTGCCCAAAAAGGTGAAGGGCTTACTACCTATATCAACCAGCATGTACGGGAACATTATGAAGTTAAGCTATAATTTGTTTATACCGACGTTATACCTCCTTGCGAGGAAATATACCGATGCAAGTATCCTAATAATCTTATAAATCCTATAAATCTTAGTCAATAATTAGTAAATTCGCCATTCAATAAAAAAGATCACGTTAGTAGGTGATCAAAAAACGTAATTTTATAAAAGTTTAGATCATAGTTGTAGATGATTAGTATTACACTTCCCGATGGCTCGGTTCGTCAGTACGAACAGGGCGTAACTTCTATGCAGATAGCGCTGTCTATCTCCGAAGGATTAGCAAGAAACGTATTAGCCGCCGAAGTTGATGGCGAGGTTTGGGATGCCAGCCGCGCTATCGAAAAAGATTCGCACGTTAAATTATTAACCTGGAACGATGTAAAAGGTAAATCAACCTTTTGGCACTCATCGGCCCACTTAATGGCCGAGGCTTTAGAGGCTTTGTATCCCGGCACCAAGTTCGGTATCGGTCCGGCTATCGAGACCGGATTTTATTATGACGTTGATTTTGGCGACAGGGAGTTCTCGTCGGACGAATTCAAGAAAATTGAAGATAAAATAATTGAGCTGGCAAAAACTAAAGAAGAGTTTACCCGCACACCGGTTAGCAAGGCCGATGCTATTGCTTACTTTACCGAAAAGGACGATGAGTATAAACTGGACCTAATTAAAGATCTGCCTGATGGCTCCATCACTTTTTATAGCCAGGGTAACTTTACTGATCTTTGCCGCGGTCCGCATATACCTAATACTGGCTTTATCAAGGCGGTTAAGTTAATGAGCGTTGCCGGTGCCTACTGGCGCGGCGATGAAACCCGTAAGCAGCTTACCCGTATTTATGGCGTAACTTTCCCAAAGGCGAGCGAATTGACCGAATACCTACACTTACTGGAAGAGGCTAAAAAACGCGATCACCGCAAACTGGGTAAAGAACTGGAGCTGTTTGCTTTCTCTGAAAAAGTAGGCATGGGTTTACCGTTATGGTTACCAAAAGGTACTGCCCTGCGCGAACGTTTAACTAACTTTTTGCAGAAAGCGCAAGCCAAAGCAGGATATGAGCAGGTTATCACACCGCACATAGGTCATAAAAACCTATATGTAACATCGGGCCATTACGAAAAATATGGTGCCGATTCATTTCAGCCTATAAAAACACCGCAGGAAGGAGAGGAGTTCTTTTTAAAACCGATGAACTGCCCGCACCACTGCGAGATATATAAAACTAAACCACGCTCGTACAAAGATCTTCCGGTACGGTTAGCCGAGTTTGGTACCGTATACCGCTATGAACAAAGCGGCGAGCTGCATGGCTTAACCCGCGTGCGCGGCTTTACACAGGATGATGCCCACCTATTTTGCCGTCCAGACCAGGTGAAGGAGGAGTTTATGAAAGTGATTGACCTTGTACTGTATGTATTTAAAGCCCTGGGCTTTGATGATTATACCGCGCAGGTTTCGCTTCGCGACCCGGAGAATAAAGCAAAATACATAGGCAGCGATGAAAATTGGGCGTTGGCCGAATCGGCAATTATAGAGGCCGCTGATGAAAAAGGTTTAAAAACCGTAGTTGAATTGGGCGAAGCGGCATTTTATGGCCCTAAGCTTGATTTTATGGTGAAGGATGCCCTGGGCCGTAAATGGCAACTGGGTACTATACAGGTTGATTATAACCTACCCGAGCGTTTTGAACTGGAATATACCGGCAGCGACAACCAAAAGCACCGCCCGGTAATGATACACCGCGCTCCGTTTGGCTCGTTAGAGCGTTTTGTGGCGGTTTTGATAGAGCATTGCGCCGGAAATTTCCCGCTTTGGTTATCGCCCGAGCAATTTATTATACTGCCGATATCTGAAAAATACGAAGAATATGCAAAAAAACTTTCTGATGTGTTAAAAGATTCCGATATTTGCGGGCTAATTGACTTCAGAGATGAAAAAATAGGTCGCAAAATACGCGATGCTGAGGTTAAAAAGATCCCTTATATGCTGATAGTGGGCGAAAAAGAAGCTGCTGAAAATGTGGTTTCTGTACGCAAACATGGTCAGGGCGATTTAGGGAGCATGAGTATTGAAGAGTTTAAAAATCAAATAATTAAAGAAATAACCGTATAACTTGGCATTAAACAAACCTTTTAACAGAGGACCCAGACTTCCTTTTAAGAAAAAAGAAGCAGAACACAACATCAACCAATTCATAAGGGCTACAGAAGTGCGCTTAGTAGGCGACAATGTAGAACAAGGTGTATATTCATTAAGAGATGCTTTGGCAATAGCCGAAGAACAAGAATTAGATCTGGTTGAAATATCTCCTAACGCTGTTCCGCCTGTTTGTAAAGTAACTGACTATAATAAGTTTATTTACGAACAGAAGAAAAAGCTGAAAGAAATTAAAAGCAATGCCAAGCAAACCGTCATCAAAGAGATCCGTTTTGGGCCTAATACTGATGACCACGATTTTGATTTTAAATTGAAACACGCTACCAAATTTTTGGAAGCCGGCGAAAAGGTAAGGGCCTATGTACATTTTAAGGGCCGTGCCATTGTTTACAAAGAGCAGGGAGAAATATTACTGCTGCGTTTTGCACAAGCATTAGAAGAAGTAGGCAAGGTGGAGCAGTTACCGAAATTGGAAGGAAAACGGATGTTTTTAACCGTTGCTTCAAAGGGGGCGAAGAAGTAGGGATCAGTTAATTGGTGATTAGAGATTAGTTTAGTTTAAACCTTTCTCCTTTAACCTTTAACCTTTCAGCTTTTACCTCATAAAGAGAATTAATTAAATAAATATATATAAACAGGTTATGCCAAAAATGAAAACCAATTCCAGTGCTAAAAAGCGTTTTAAGCTTACTGGAACAGGTAAAATCACAAGAAAGAATGCATTTAAAAGCCACATCTTAACCAAGATGTCTACTAAACGCAAACGTAACTTAGGTCACACCAGCTTAGTGTCTGATGGCGATTTGGGTAACGTAAAACGTATGCTTTGCATCGGAAAGTAATTAACAAATTTTTAACCAGGTATTAGAGTATTAAAGTCCTAAAAAGGCACTCACTACCAAAAAGACAAAAAAAATGCCACGTTCAGTAAATGCCGTAGCGTCGAGAAGACGAAGAAAAAGGATCATGAACCTCGCCAAAGGTTATTGGGGTTCACGCAGCAAGGTTTATACCGTTGCTAAAAACACAGTTGAAAAAGGTTTACAATATGCTTACCGCGATAGAAAGACCAAGAAAAGAGAGTTCAGAGCTTTATGGATACAGCGTATTAACGCAGGTGCCCGTCAGCATGGTTTATCTTACTCAGTTTTAATGGGTAAATTAAATGCTAAAGAGATTGGTTTAAACCGTAAGGTATTGGCTGATTTAGCCATGAACAACCCGGATGCTTTTAAAGCAGTGGTTGACGCAGTAAAATAATATTATTTGATTTCACCGATTTTTGGTGATCTCACAGATAAAAAGGCTTTCCGATGATCGGGAAGCCTTTTTTGGTTTTTGGTGGTGTTTTCGCGTTTTATTATTATCCCCACAACTGGCGCAATGCAACGGGAGCTATAGCATGGAGTTCTTGTGCCTTAGTAGTACAATTTAGGCTAAAGCCAGATCCGTTCTATTTGTTATCCGTTGGCTGAAGCCAACGGCAATGAATTAAAAGGCATAACCTCATTGCCGTCCCATTTATGGGACGGGATAAAAAAATAAGCAAAATTGGCTTTAGCCAAAACACGGTCGGGTTACCCCAAGCTGGCGCAAGTTTGTCGGGCTGGCAAGCGGGCAAAGGCAACTTGTGCCTAAACGAAGTGATGCACCTACGGAGCATAATATTTGTTTATTATATTTTCTACAAAGGTTTAGTCACTACGGGACAGGTTATTAAGTTAAGGAAAATAAAAGCTAAATAATATCGAATAATGAATTTTGAATATCAACATCGAAGTTTTAACTTCATTATTCGACATTGGACATTCTGTGTTCGATATTAAAATGGGAGCCAATACTTTAACTTAATAGCATTGGAAAGACCCCGTGGAGACGACAACACATTATGCGACCTGTTGCCCCGTTAGGGGCTACCTGTTTGTAGCATTTGTATAATATATAGCCTTAGTGCCCCGTTAGGGGTTACCCTTTACATAATGGGTAGCCTCTAACGAGGCAATAGCACATTTTATTCCTGTTTTCTACAAACAGGTAGCCCCTAACGGGCATTTTGCTTTTTAAACAGATTGCTCTGTCTATACATTGATAGTTATAGGATTATAACCGGTTTTTCAGCTTCTTAACAACATCTGTGATGCCACCGTTTCAGAAAGCCTATATTCCTTTTTGGTAACAATATTTTCTATCTGCGTCAACTGCTCGTCGCTTAGTTGCTTTAACTTTTCCTGACTCAGTATGGTATTGTTTATCTGGATATAGTTGTTCTGCGCATTCACAACGGTACCGGCAGGCTGTTTGTTAAGAGTGCCAACCATCTCAAAGTAAAGTCGGGCTGCCCTTATGTCGCCGTTGCTGGCATACTTGAATACATTGACCAGTATTTGGTTAGACATCAATTTAAATTGCTCCATCTCTGCAATAAATTCGGGATGCTGTCTATAGGCTATTAGGTGTTTGTCAATAGTTGGACGGCTAAGGCCGGTCTCTTCGGCAATGGTGCTTTTACCGGGCATAACTCCGTGTTTGTGCATATAGTTTGAAATGACAGTGCTGATCACCGCGTGGTTATATTCCCAAATGTCGTTTTTTGCATGGCCGGGCATCACCTGTTCTATTTTTTCTAAAAAGTTGTCCCTGGCTGTACCGGTTAACTTTGCTAATATTTTAGTGGCCTTATTGGCAAGGCGGCGGCGTTCAGGGTCGCTCACGCCTTCAAGGTCTTTTAGCGTGATCTTTTCTAAAGCCAGGAGGTTGTCGATCTTTTTGTTTGAAAGTTGTGCTAAGGTGGTTGGTTTAGTATTCATTGGGGCCTTTATTTTGGAACATATAAAGGTAGTAAAAATAAATTTAAAATACTAATTTTATTAGCAAATAGTAATACTGCTATTTGTAAACCTTTTATTTTATAAATAATTGAATATCAAATATTTATAAAATTGTTTATTTGATTATGTAAACCTTTGTAAACCATTTTACCAAAAAAAACTCACGAAAACCGGGAGTTTTTTTTTGGTAAAATATAGACAGTATGTCATTTCGATCCGCCTAATGGCGGAGAGAAATCTATACACAAGTCGGTCGCTTCATAGATTTCTCCCCTTGGTCGAAATGACAAAGGGGGCTTTTAATTCGCATGTATCTTATGCGATTTTGTAGCATGGCTGATTGGCTTTAACGCTTTATCAATGTCCATATATTGTTTAAAGTTGCGCACATCGGTATCAACCATATTTTTAAATACGGGGTTTAAAATATTGGCAATACCGGCGCCAAGTCCGCCTGCCGGTGGCTGGTAAGTAATGATCACGTCAATAACAGTTCCCTTACCATCCTCGGTATCTCTAAAGTAAACCTTACCAGCATTATCAATTATAGAATCAGGCAACGAGCTCCAGCCAATTACCTCACCCGGTTTGTCCTTTACAATTTCGGCATCCCAGCTCACATTGCCCACACCGGTAGGTAATTTCAACACCCAACGCGAGCGTTCATTATCAATAACTTCCACGCTCTCCAGGTGGTTCATAAATAAAGGTAGGTTGTCCAGTTTTCGCCAAAAATCATAAACCTGCTTGCGCGGTTTATCAACAGTGAATGATGAATGGATGTTTACATTAACAGGTTCCTGGGTGTCTTTACCCATCCGGGAGTAAATTGCGCAATGACCGCTCACGCCACGGTTTAATAAATAGCCACCAGCACCCAATTTTAAAAAGCTGGTAAACGGACTTGAGAATAAATTGCGCAAGCCATTAAAGGTAAGTTTTACGCCTGCGGCGATGGATATATAACGCTCGGGCCAGTTTAAATTTATTTCTTCTGCCATGTTTTTTGCAGCGTTATTGTATGCTTTTGTTCTTATTGTAGTTGCCATGATAAATAGATATATGTTAGTAGGTTAACAGTTTAGGGTTAATTCTGTTTTCAAATTGTCATCTCGAACGTAGTGAGAGATCTATACATTGCTGTAATAATGCCCATACCCATGTATAGATTTCTCGCTGTCGCTCGAAATGACATGGAGTTATTGTATTTGCCCATTACCAATACTTATTGTATGTTTGCATCGCTTTAGGTTCCTTAAAGGCATATTTTTAAGGATTAAAAGGGAATATGGTGTAATTCCATAACTGTCCCGCAGCTGTAAGCTCCATAACCAATCGTCCATTCAATTGGCCACTGTTCTGATTCGTCAGGACGGGAAGGCAGGACGAAAGGGGAGTAAGTCAGAAGACCTGCCAGAGCATTATACTTTATTCATAGCTTTCGGGGATTGAAGCTTGGATTGTAGATGCTCTTCATTGCGTAGTGCAACTTCATTTCCATTTTTTTCCTTTTCGTTGGCTGTGATTTAACAGCAGCGATGAACAAAACAACTAAGCACATTTATTTTAGCCAACGGCATATTGTCGTGGTATTATGTTATTTGTGTCTGCCTGTTATCGCGTTAGCGCAAAACGATACTACCAAAAAGCTTAAGGAAGTTAAAATTACCTCATCATTTATACCCGTAATACAAACTACTGTACCATCGCAACAAATAACCAATACTGATTTTAGCCACTACAGTGCTTTTAATGTGGCTGATGCCGTACGCAATTTTTCGGGAGTTGTTATTAAAGATTATGGCGGCATAGGCGGCTTGAAAACTATATCTGTACGTGGTTTAGGTGCAAACCATACATCGGTTATATACGATGGTGTACAGGTAAATGATGCCGAAAATGGTCAGGTTGACCTGGGTAAGCTAAATTTGAATAACATCCGTGAGATCAGTTTATATAATGGGCAGCCACCCAATATTACGCAGCCTGCACGATCATTCGCAGCGGCCAGCATATTATCCATAAAAACAATAAAACCACAATTAACCGCCGATAAGCCTTACCAAATTACTGCAGGTATTAAAGCGGGCAGTTTTGGCTTGTTTAATCCGTACCTGCAATGGCAGCAACGTTTAAGCAACACTTGGTCTGTTATTGTAAATACTTATAATGAAAATGCCAATGGCGAGTACATGTACCAGATTCATAACGGCAATACGGTTACACAGCAAACACGTATAAACTCGGGCATTAACGCGCAGCAAATTGACGCCTCATTATACCATGCAAAAAATGACAGCAACCAGTTTAACCTGCATGTAAACTATTATAATTCAGACAGGGGGTTGCCCGGCGCGGTTGTTTTATACACGCCACCACCTTCGGGCCAGCATTTATGGAACCAGGACCTGTTTATACAGGCAGGTTATGAGCATACCTGGCAAACAGGGTTTCATTTACTTGTAAATTCCAAATTCTCAAAAGGTTTTCTGCATTATCTCGACCCGCAGTTTCCCAATACAGCACATCTTTTAGATCAGCATTTTACACAGCGTGAGTATTACCAGTCGGCTGCGCTATCTTATACCATTTTACCCAACTGGCAAATTTCATACGCGGCAGATGTCGCTATAAACAATATGGATGCCGACCTGCCAACGTTTCGCTATCCTACGCGGTTAACAATTTTGAACGTGCTGGCCACTAATTTAAATATAGGTAAAGCAACATTACAGGCGAGTTTATTGAACACTAATATTAGCGAAACCATACGCACCGGCACAACCGTGCCTGATAGAAATATTTATTCGCCAACCATAGTAGCCACTGTTAGACCCTTCAGTGACCAGGGGTTTAAATTACGGGGCTTTTATAAGTATATATTCCGTGTGCCTACGTTTAATGAGCTTTATTACGGGTTTTCGCCCAATGTTAATTTAAAGCCCGAGTTTGCCAATCAATACGATCTGGGAATTGCTTACCACAAAGCCCTAAACTGTTTGCTGGATTACGTTACTGTTAGTGCAGATGGTTATTATAACAACGTAACCAACAAAATTGTATATATCCCTTCGGTTTATACGGCTTCGGTACAAAACTATGGTAAGGTGGATATTAAGGGATTGGATGTAAATATAAAGACCGAAGCCAGGCTGGGTATGGCTTATAAAGCGCTGATAACTGTAAACTATTCCTACCAGGATGCCATTAATGTTACCGACCCTACAACATCTACTTATTTAAATCAACTGCCTTATATTCCTAAAAATACCATCGCTTTAAATGTGGGTATCAACAAAGGTAACTGGGGATTTTATTATAATCAGATAAGTTCATCGTCGCGTTATTTCAACAACAATAATACACCTGACGCTTATTTAGCACCCTATGCTGTAGGTGATGCTTCGGTTGTATATAAAGGCTTAATAAATAAGCTACCCATAGTTTTATCTGCAGAAATAAACAACCTGTTTAATAGGGACTATGTGGTAATACAAAGCTACCCCATGCCGGGCCGGTCATTCAGAATTTCATTTCAAATAACTATATAAAACATATATCATGAAACAATTAAAACTCAACTACCTGTTAATTGCCATTGCTTTTGCAACAACACTGGCATCGTGCCATAAAGATAAAGTAGGACCCGACACAACCATTCCCGGCTCGCAAAGAATAGGTTTGTATGTATTAAATCAGGGTGGATTTTTTGCCAACAACAGTACATTAACTTATTATGATTATACCACAAAAAACCTGGTTGCCGATCAGTTTTTTACCGCCAACGCCACAAAACTGGGCGATACCGGTAATGATGCGGGAATATATGGCTCAAAAATGTTTATCGTGGTAAATAATTCCAACGTGGTTGATGTGGTTAACTCGTCAAATACCAAGCTTATTAAGCAGATAACACTTAACCAGCCACGTAGTGTTGTTTTTTATAAAAGCAATGCTTTTGTGACCTCTTATAATAACACAGTTTCGGTGATTGATACCGCCTCGTTAACCATTACCAAAACCATTAACGTGGGCCGCAGTCCGGAGCAGATGGTGGTAGCCAATGGTAAGCTATACGTAGCTAATTCAGGCGGATTGGATTACCCTAACCTGGATAAAACCGTATCTGTTATTGATTTGACTACCTTAACCGAAACTAAAAAAGTAACCGTTATAACCAACCCGGTTACCATCACTGCCGATACCTATGGCAACGTGTATGTTTTATCATTAGGCGATTATGGTGCCGTTCAGGGTGGAATGACTGTTATTGATAACACAACCGATGCAATAAAATCACAAATAAACTTAAATTTAGGATACAACATACCTATAGCTGCTTATAGTGATTATGTGTATTATCCTACCGCTGATAATAAAATTGCGGTTTACAATGTAAAAACGCAATCATCAGTATCTGCCAACTTTATTACCGACGCTACAACCATAACTGCGCCTTATGCAATAACCGCAGATAGCAGCACCGGGGAGGTTTTTGTAACTGATGCCAAGGATTATTCGTCAAACGGTATTTTATACGCTTTTGATAAAACCGGAAAAAAGGAATATTCAATAACTGTAGGCATTAATCCAGGTAAAATTGTACTGTACACTAAATAGTGGTGATGATAATTAAGATAAATATGTAATTTTACTTTGTAGAATATAAAATATGTCATTAAAAAAGATAGATACCCGTTCCCTCGTATTAGTAGCATTTATTGTTGCCGCGGCCGCTATGCGCCTGGTTAGTTATAAATTTCCGGATGTGTTAAGCAATTTTACACCAGTAGGAGCAATAGCCTTATTTGGCGGCGCTTACTTTACTAATAAGTGGAAAGCTTACCTTACCGTGCTTTTAACGCTTTTTGCAAGCGATATCATCATCAATAAATTATACGGGCAGCCTTTCTGGAACAATTATTCATTATGGATGTACATATGCTTTACTGCTATGGTATTTATAGGTACATTAATTAAAAAAGCCAGTTTTGTAAATGTGTTTTTAGCCTCCATTGCAGGTATTGCTGTACACTGGTTAATTATTGACCTTCCGTGGCTATATGGCACTTTGTATCCGCATACATTGGCCGGGTACATGCAATCATTAATTGCCGCTATACCATTTGAAAAAAATATGGTATTGGGCGATGCTTTATTTTGTACCTTACTTTTTGGCGGATTTGAGTTTGCAAAAAGTAAGTATGCCGTATTACGCCCGGCCCATCAGTTAGCACTCTAAACTTATACCTGTTATAATTACAAAGCGATTAGTTTAGGCTGGTCGCTTTTTTTTGTTTAATGTTATTTTTATACTGATGAAAAAATTAGTAGTACTGACCGGCGCCGGAATAAGCGCTGAGAGCGGTTTAAAGACCTTTAGAGACAGCGATGGCCTTTGGGAGGGTTATGATATACAAGAAGTAGCAACACCCCAGGCATGGGACTGGAACCCTAAACTGGTACAGGAGTTTTATAACATGCGCCGTAAAGCTGTTTTAAAGGCCGAACCTAATGCCGCACATCACGCGTTGGCTAAGCTTGAGGAAAAATATGAGGTTACCATTATTACCCAGAATATTGACGACCTGCACGAAAGGGGAGGCTCAACTCATGTGGTACACCTGCATGGCATCATCACCCGTTCGCAATCAAACGATAACCCAGAGCTGACGTACCCAATAGAAGGGTGGGAGCTAAAAATGGGAGAGGTATGCGAATTGGGTTCGCAATTACGACCGCATATAGTTTGGTTTGGCGAGGATGTACCCATGATAGGGAAGGCGATGGAAATTTGCAGTCAGGCTGATTTGTTTATTTTGGTAGGCAGTTCGCTGGCGGTTTATCCCGCAGCCGGGCTTATCAACTATGTCCCAGCCGATGTACCTAAATACATTATTGATCCTAAAATACCGGAAATAAGATCAGGGAATAACTTTATAAAGTTAGCCCAAAAAGCGACGGTGGGAGTACCTCAATTGGTAAAAGATCTATTATCTGTATAAGGTCGTCAAATATCAAATTTGATCAAGAATTTGGCTTTTTTAGCTACCAAATAAAATTCTGTCAAATAGCATAACTATCTAATTTTCAATATAATTAAAAAATATATATAAATTATAAAATTAGATAAATGGTTATTCCACTCTTATAGGTGTCAAATACTGCCAAATAATATTTTGAATTTGATGTATTTAAAAAATAACTATTTATTTTATAGATAGTTACAATTATTATCTATACTAATAGTTATATCTATAATAAGCTTCTTTAAAATCCTTACCCATCTCTGCAAACCTGGTAGCTACAGTGGCTAAAAACGCCTCGTCCAGTATTTCAAATACGCTGTTTACGCCGTCGGTCAAATCCATATCTGGTATTTTATAACTCTGTTCTAAAATGCCCTTTTCCAGTTTTACAATAAACTTTTGGTTCATGTTAAATATGGTGATCTTAAAATCCGGGTGGGGTAGTTCTGCAATTACTCTCATAGTATTAATTATTAAATCAAACCGTTTAACGGGTCTTTCCCTTTTATTGTTCCGAAACTGGCAATTGGTTTAAACCGCGCGAATAACTCTTCGCTGTACCAATTTTCCTCTCTTGTTTTTTTGATGACTTCGGCGTGTTCGCGTGAGTGATAGGCAAAAGCTTTTACATCTTCCAGGCTTTCCCAAATAGAAAATGTAGCCTGGCGATAAACCGGTGCTTCACCTACGCCGAATGAAGTTATATAGCCCTTAGCCGATGTCATCATATCAGCTACACTATCCACATTACCCCAAAAGCCCCTTAGTTTACTTAAGCGAATGGTTGCGCGGGTAAGTACCGCAACCATTCCTTCATAATCAGTAACAGGTGCAGCGGCAAATGGATCTATACCATCCCATTTACCGTGACTTTGCAACGGCTCGCATAGTATGGTCCATTTTTCGGCACCAAACAGCCTCCACCAGCCCGCAATAAATGATGAACTATAGAAGTCCTCAAAATCCTCCCGGCTTTCCCATACGGCCAATAAAGCCCATTGTTGCCAATCGGGTTGCAGGTCAAATGTACCGTTATGCCCGCTGCCCATCAATTTCCAAAACTTACACTCTTTTTGCAACCATAGCGGCAAACGGTGTATAGCCATGGCCAATAAAGCAAAGGGTATTAACAGCTTGCGGTATCGAACTATAGTAAGGCTAACTATCATCCTTGCGAAATAAAAGATTAAATATGATATTAAGCATATTTAATTTCACTACTTGTGGCTTAAATTTGTACTATGTCCGAAGATCTAACCATTTCAACATCAACCAGCAAAACCGAACAATATAAAGCCCTGCTACCGCAAATTAAGGCGCTGATAACCGGCGAGCCGGATACAGTTGCTAACCTGGCCAATATATGCGCCGCGTTAAAGCAACAGTTTAACTGGCTTTGGGTTGGGTTTTATATGGTGAAAGGTGACGAGTTGGTGCTCGGCCCTTTCCAGGGACCGGTTGCCTGCACACGCATTGCCAAAGGCAAAGGTGTTTGCGGTAATGCTTGGCAGGATGCTAAAATATTGATAGTTGGTGATGTGGACGCCTTTCCGGGCCATATTGCCTGCAGCTCATTATCCCGGTCGGAAATTGTGGTGCCGATATTTGGCAACAATACGGTTGTTGGTGTGTTAGATGCGGATAGTGAACACCTGAACCATTTTGATGACATAGATGCCAAATATTTGGAACAGGTAGTGCAGCTGATAAACTTTAAATGAGCAAAATATATTTAATTGCCGGGTTAGGTGCAGATACGCGGGTTTATAATAATATTGATCTGCACGATCATGATGTAGTACCGTTAGATTGGATAGAGCCAGATGAAACAGATACTTTATCAGCCTATGCACAAAAACTTATACAACAGTATCATATAACTCCAAATTCTGTCATTATAGGAAATTCATTAGGGGGGATGATGGGTATCGAGATCGCTAAAATAATACCCATTAACAAGGTAATCTTAATTTCAAGTATCAAAACAATTAGCGAGGCTCCGTGGTACTTTGATTTTTTTCGAGCTGCACCCATTCACAAGCTCGTACCCAAATGCTTAATGACCTCATCTGGTATTTTTATTGAGCTGTTGTTCGGTAAAATGAACCCGGAGGATTTATGGCTGTTTAAAGATATGCTCAAAAAATCATCCCCGGTATTTTTAAAATGGGCAATGGCTGCTTCCTTAAAATGGAAAAACAACATAGTGCCCGCTAATGTTTATCATATTACCGGCGATAAGGACCTGATATTTCCGTGCAAAAAAATAAAAGATGCCACGGTTATTAAAGGCGGAACCCATATTATGATATTTGATAAAGCCAAACAGGTTAATAAATTAATAAAGTCTATCTTAAATAAAAAATGAAGCTGCCGCTGTCTTTTTACCAGGGTAATGATGTAGTAAGCATAAGTAGTAACCTGCTGGGTAAGTATTTATTTACCTGTATTGACGGTGTAATTACCGGTGGATATATTGTTGAAACAGAAGCGTATAATGGTGTTATTGACCGCGCATCGCATGCGTTTGGTAACCGGCTTACGCCCAGAACAAAAACCATGTTTGAGCACGGGGGCATTGCCTATGTATACCTTTGTTACGGCATACATGAAATGTTTAATGTAGTAACTTCTGTTGAAGGACAGCCCCACGCGGTGCTCATCCGCGCTATAAATCCAACCGACGGGTTGGATATTATGCAATATAGAAGGAATATGCCGGTAATTAAGCCAACCATTACTTCAGGCCCCGGCTCAGTGGCCAAAGCGCTAGGTATCACACGTAACATTAACGGTATCAGCTTACAAAGCGATGTTTTATGGATTGAGGATAGAGGCTTAACTTTTGCTGATACAGAAATTGCAGCCGTACCACGTGTTGGGGTTGACTATGCGGGTACTGATGCTCATTTACCTTACCGGTTTTATGTAAAGGGGAACAAATATGTAAGTAGGCCCAATAAGCACTAAACTAAATAAAAGCTCTTTTGCTTTATTTTTATCCCAAACACATACCAACTTGCCGCTTATGATTAAAAAATTGCTTAAAGGGGCTAATTTACGCCTAAAAAGGCTTATTAACCTGACAATTAAAGATTAGTCGCGGGCAATAATAACAGGGGTATGGTAACGGTGATGTTTGCTTATCTTTTTAAAGCGGATGAATAACAAAATAGCCGAAACCATTAAACCTACCACTAAACCGTACCATATACCGGATACGCCCCATTTTAAGCTTATTCCCCAAAAATACCCTAAGGGCAAACCAATTACCCAATAAGCCAAAAAAGTGATGAGGGTAGGGATATTAACATCACCCATACCACGTAAAATTCCCAGTCCAACAACCTGCGTGCCGTCAAACAATTGAAATAACGCAGCAATTATAAGTAGCTGTGCTGCAATTGCTATTACATTAACATCTGAAGTGTATATCCATGGTAATATTTTATTTCCAACAGTAAAAGCAATGGCGGATATGCACATAAAAGCTATAACAATGTGGTAGCTTGCCTTTGTTGATAAACGCAGGTTGCCATGATCCTTAGCACCAAAATAATTACCCGATTTAATTGCTGCCGCCGCTGCTACACCGCTAGACATCATATAAGTGATAGAGGCCAGGTTAATGGCTATCTGGTGCGCGGCAAGTTGTACCAACCCAATAGTACCTACAATAATCGCTGCACCGCTAAACGCGCTTACCTCAAAGCCATACTGCATAGCAACAGGGGCACCTATGCCTAATATTTTTAAGCAGCGGGTGCGGTCAATATTTTTAATAGAAAATCCTTTTAGATATTGCTTAAAGTTTTTTGAGCGAAAAACATATATACCCATTACGCACGCCATTAAACAGCGGTCGATAAGTGTACTGTAACCAACGCCCATAATCCCCATAGGATGCACACCAAATAAACCTTTTACAAAGATGATACCCAGACAAATATTTAAAATATTTCCCCAAATGGATATCATCATGGCTTGTTTGGTAAAGCCCAAACCTTCGGCAAATTGCTTAAAGGTGTTAAATATCAGCATCGGGATTATAGATAGTGCCAGCAACAACAAAAACGGCTTGGCCTGTACCACAACCTGCGACGCCTGGTGCAGGTGATCTAAAAAATACAGGGCACCTAATGATATCACAATAAACAATACTATACCACTCAGCAGGTTTATAAGTAAGCTGTTAGATAGGAGTTGTCCGCATTCTTCAAACTCACTCCGGCCATTGTTTTGGGCAATAAGAGGGGTAGAGCCGTAGGAGATACCTATACCCAGTACCATAGGCACAACAAAAATACTGCTGGCTAATGACACCGCGGCCAAACTAACCGTACCTGCAAAATGCCCTACAATTATCGTATCAGAAGTTTGCACCAAAGTATGACCCAACTGCGATATTACCACGGGTATGGCGAGTTTTAAATTATCGCGGTAATGGGTTTTCATTTAAGTTGCAGATGTTATAATGGGTTGAAGAAGTTATAATGGTTTTAAACCTTTTTAGTTTTTTTAGATTTTGTCGGAAATAACATTAAAACCTTACATTTTACCAGAACTTAAGTTAACACGCTGTATAATATTCCTCTTTTTCGGTAGTATGGATACAGATCACACCGGATAATACCAGGTTTACCAAAATACGTTGACTTGCCCGCCGACCCTGTTTGAGCAGGTCGCTGCACTCATTGACAGTTATCCGTTGGGTACTTTCCAGGTATTGCAGCAATGTTTTTTCATTAGACGAATATTCTATAAGCACGCCGTTACTATCTGTCGACCGCTTTAACACATCCACTACAATTTTGCTGGCCAGCATGCTTTTATCTTTTATCCTTACGTATACCCACCATTTTCCGTCTTCAGCAAGGGCGTAATGGGGCTTTAGGGTGCTTTGGGGTGTATCAACAACCAACACCAGTTTGTCATCTACATATACTTCTTCAAAAACGGGTTCAAGTGCGGGTTTTGCATATAAATGCGCGGCTTTGGTTATCATATACCGCTCTTCATCTTCTGATTTCACACCTTTTATGGTGCCATCGTCGGCAACTCCAATAAGCAAGCGCCCACCTTTATTATTAGCGAATGCAACCATTGTACGTGCTATTTTTTCGCAGCTGGTAATGGTTTTTTTAAAGTCGAGCGATACACCTTCCCCCTCAAAAATTTGCTTTTTGATATTCATATTTTCTTTCGTGATCAGGTTTTATAAGGTGTATATATGCCCATCCATCTTTCGGTATTGTTCAGCGGTGCAAATCCAAACTGGCTGTACAGTCCATGTGCATCAACGGTTGCTAAGGCCCACCGTCTTAACCCTTGTAATTCGGGGTAGTTCATAATCGTTTGCACCAACCATTTTGACAACCCCAGATTTCTGTAATCGGGCAGCACAAATACATCGCAAAGATAAGCAAAAGTAGCTTTATCGGTAATTACGCGTGCAAAACCGACTTGCTTATCATCCTTATAAATGCCAAAACACAGAGAGTTTTTGATGGCTGCTTTTAACTTTTCAATGGGTACACCCTGCGACCAGTAAGAATCTTTATCCAAAAAATTATAAATAACATCAAAATCCAGCAGGTTTTTATCGGTTGATATTGTATATCCCTTTTTTAGAAAAGCTTTGTCGTTAATTATTACTTGCATCAGGTTATTTCTATAAAGTTTAAATTACGTATGTGTACTTCAATCATCAGCGAAACGCATTTTTTGCCGTCAATATTATAAATATCAATAGGGTGGGCCTGAACGTATTTGCCAACTGTATCCAATAAATTAACGATTTCAACAATTTCCTGCTCAGTTATGACTAAATCAAAATATAAATTAGTTAATCCGGGTTTTAAAAATTGAACCTCAACTGATCTTGACCATACTTTTATATGATATCCTTTTTTACTTAAAACCTGGTGAAACAGCGCCGGATAAAAAGGATCAGCAGCCGAAAATATAGTACCCCCAAATATAGATTTGTTATAATTTCGGTTCAATAAACTGTGGCTTATTTTTACACGTGCCCCGGCAAAACCGTTGTTAATTTTTACTACCCAAATACGCTGAAAAAACAATGGTGGATATAAACGTAAAAGCCATTTTAATAAGTTTTCTGATACCACCATGAGGCTTAAATATCAGCAATTAAAATATAAATAATACTAAAACGGCGTAAAAACAAACATTAGTATTATAAATTATTATTGCGATAACTTAATAACAATAATTCGATATTACGTTGTGAAATGTAATTGTAAAATGGTGTTTGCATATTTTATTGGTTATATATAATCACATAATTAACATTATGTAAAGTTATAAATAAAATAATAAGCCCGGTTTTTAGCCCGGGCCTATTGTTTATTGTAATTCGTCTAACCTCTTTTGTATAGCGGTAGCATTGGTCATATCATTTTTAGCTCTATAATAAGTTTTTAAATTAGATAAAGCATCTGCTGACTTTGGATTTAAATCAACCGCTTTTAGCAAGTATGGTTTTGCCAGGTCAAATTGCTCATTTGACTTAGCTATAGCGGCTTCGTATTCCTTTTGTTTATTTGCAGGTAATTGATTGGCAGCATTATACATATCAATAGCCGGACTAATAAGCGAGTATCCTAAATTTAAATTGGCTTCAAAAAAGTTGGGGTCTATTGCTAAAGCTTTTTTATACATATCTGCAGATTTAGTAAAATAGTCGACTTTTGCAGCCTGAAATTTTGCTTTTGCTGCCGGGTCTTTAACTTTTGACTGCTCTTTTCCTTCTGCCTCAGCCAATTGCGAATAAGTTATACCAGCGTAATAGTATAATTCTTTGTTTTTTGGATCATTATTTATAGCAGTTTGAATTTGGTTAAGCACTTCCTGCTGTTTGCCGGTTCTTAAATAAAGTTCAATTTGCCTTTTACGCAGGTCATTACTTTTAGGATACTTTGCAATACCGTCACTGGCTGCCTTTAACGCGCCTACTGTATCCTTATTCATCAAATATAAATTAGATAACTCAAAATAAACAAAGTCGTTCTTTGAATAATTTTTAGTTAACAAGTTGTTATATTGTGTAATACCTGTAGCTATATTTCCGGCGTTTATTGCGGCAAGACCGGTATAATATATGGCATTGGTATCCTCTGGCATTATCTGGCGGTAACGGTCAAAAGCATTATATGCCAGATCATATTTTTTTGCAGTATAAGCTCTAACGCCTTCATTAAGATTATACTGAGCTATATTAAGCGTGGTACGGTCAAATAAAGCCTTGTTTTCATTTTTGGTATCTAACTCCTGCGCCTTTTTAAATGCCTCCTGGGCAGTTGTGAACAACGAAGGATTTGTTTGGGCCGTATCGGCAACAGCAAAATCAGAATAAATTGCTCCTTTTAAAGCATATGTAAGTGGCAAAGTTGATGTTTTATCATTAGCAGAGGCTTTATCTATTGAAACCTTAGCCACATTTAGGCTTGTAGTAGCTAACGCACCGACCTGGGCTGCCTTTAATGACTGAAATTTCTCATAGGCGTCCTGTGCATTCTTCAATTCGCCTTTTTGTGCAAATGCCGTTACTGATATCATACCTAATAGGCCGACCAGCAAAAATTTAATTTTCATAAATGTAGTAATATGATTAACTATTTAGTTTATTATAATTTAGCGTAAAAACAAATTGGCAGTTTTTGTATGCTAATGCAATATCGCAGTTATTTAACTTAATATCAAGTAACACGTTAATTTTAAAAGCCAATGTCATAGTATAGTTACCACAACATTGGCTTTAATGCTCTTTTATTCGGTAGTATCGTCAGTTGCTGTGCCGGTTTCGGTACTTTCGCCATCTTCGCCTTCTGTTGGGGTTGCGTTTTCATCCCGTTCAACGTCTTCCTCATCATCATGCTCAATTTTTGCTACCGATGCTATCTCGTCATTACCTTTTAGGGTTATTAACCTTACCCCTTGCGTTGCACGGCCCATTGTTCGTAACTCGCTTATTGCGATACGGATAATAACGCCCGATTTGTTAATGATCATCAAATCTTCGTTATCCGTTACACCTTTAATAGCTACCAGTTTGCCGGTTTTCTCGGTTACACTTAGGGTTTTAACGCCTTTACCGCCACGGTTAGTAACGCGGTAATCATCAATATCAGTACGTTTGCCGTAACCTTTTTCTGATACTACCAATACAGTAGTTTCTGGGTTATCAATACTTATCATACCTACCACCTCATCGTTGTCGCTATCTAAAGATATACCACGAACACCTGTAGCTGTACGGCCCATTGGGCGCACGGTTGATTCGTTAAAGCGGATAGCCCTACCCGATTGCAACGCCATTACAATTTCGCTTGTGCCACTGGTTAAGTTGGCTTCCAGCAATGAATCGCCCTCATTAATGTTTATCGCATTGATACCATTAGCACGTGGACGTGAATAAGCCTCTAACGATGTTTTCTTGATGGTACCTTTGCGGGTACACATAATTATAAAGTTATTGGCCAGGTATTCCTGGTCTTTTAGGCTAAGCAGTTTAATGTATGCCTTAATGTTCTCCTCTTTAGGGATATTAATTATATTCTGGATAGCACGCCCCTTAGAGGTACGTGTGCCTTCCGGAATTTCGAATACCCGCAACCAGAAACATTTACCCGACTCGGTAAAGAACAGCATGTAATTGTGGTTAGAGGCTATTAGTAAATGCTCAATAAAATCGGCATCACGACTGTTGCTGCCTATTGAGCCTTTACCGCCCCTGCCCTGTCTGCGATATTCTGTTAACGGCGTACGTTTGATATAACCCTCGCGCGATATGGTAATCACCACATCCTCATCCTCAATAAAGTCTTCGGTATTCATTTCGGCTGATGAGTGTACCATTTCGGTTTTACGCTCATCGCCATATTTTTCTTTGATCTCTATCAACTCATCTTTAATGATCTGCATACGCAAACCTTCATCAGCTAATATCGAGTTTAGATATTCAATCAACTTCATTAATCCTTCGTACTCATCTTTTATCTTATCACGCTCAAGTCCGGTTAAACGTCTTAAGGTCATATCCAAAATAGCACGGGCCTGTATATCGCTTAAACCAAACTGGCTCATTAAACCCTCGCGGGCCTCATCAGGTGTTTGCGAAGCACGTATCAGCTTAATTACTTCATCCAAATGATCTAAGGCAATTAATAAACCCTCTAATACATGCGCACGTTTTTGGGCCTCGGCCAGTTCAAATTTTGTACGACGAACAACAACCTCATGCCTGTGTTCAACAAAATGATGAATAAGGTCCCTCAGGTTCAGCATCATTGGGCGGCCATGCACCAGCGCAATGTTGTTTACACTAAATGAAGTTTGTAATGAGGTGTATTTAAATAAGTTATTTAATACGATAGCTGCATTTGCTTCGCGTTTTATTTCATAAACTATGCGTATACCTTCGCGGTTTGATTCGTCGCGGATGGCGGATATACCGTCAATTTTCTTATCGTTCACCAAATCGGCGGTACGTTCAATCATCAGGCCTTTGTTAACCTGGTAAGGTATTTCTGAAACGATT
>NZ_JBDTJZ010000195.1:0-19245 GCF_039935595.1 Mucilaginibacter sp.
AAACGTCCTCATTATCTTTTTTCATGAGGTATTTTTCGCGGGCAAATTTTTCGAGTTTTTGGGGATTGGAAGTCAACTCGTCAAGATCATTGTTTACCTTGTCGGTTTGGGCTTTATAAAAGTCGCGTTCCTGTTTTAAGTTGTTTACCTGCTGGTGATATTCAAATTGCGATACCAGGTCATTCTTATCAAAGAATATCATCCAAACAACAAAGGCTACGGTAATAATAAAAAATTTGTTTTTAAACAGGTCTATCAAACGTCTCATTGCCTTTTTTAAATTTCAGCTAAAATTATTTAAAAGATAACGGCATTGCAAATTTGCTTATTAACTTATTAACAAAAAAATACACTTAAACAAAAAGATACGCCCAGATATATCTGGGCGTATCTACTGTTAGTTCTTACCGCCGGCCGCTTGGCCTGCCGCCACTTAAATTCTCGCCGGCCGGTTTGGGGCGGTTGCTACCGTTTCTACGGTCTGCGCTGCCAAAGCCACGTCCACGTTTAGGCGCGCCTGTACGGCCACCGCCGCCACCTTTACCTTTTTTTGAAGCGCCTTCGGCGTGTTTGGCAACAATGCTTTGCGGGCTCATGGGGTAAGGGTGTGCTTCGTTAACCGGTATCTCTTTGGCTATCAGTTTATGAATATCTTTTAAAAACTCAATTTCTTCCTGATCGCAAAAAGTTAAGGCTATACCGCTTGCCCCTGCCCTACCTGTACGTCCAATACGGTGTACATACGTTTCAGGGATATTAGGTATCTCGTAGTTAATAACGTGAGTTAGCTCATCAATATCAATACCTCGGGCGGCTATATCAGTAGCTATTAATACGCGGGTGGTACGGTCCTTAAAATTCTTTAACGCTCTTTGACGTGCGTTTTGTGATTTATTACCGTGTATTGCTTCGGCAGTAATGCCAATTTTTACCAGGTCCTTCACCACTTTATCAGCGCCATGTTTGGTACGGGTAAATACCAGTGCGGTTTTAATTTCTTTATCTTTTAATATATGTGCCAGTAATGAACGTTTGTCGTTCTTCTCTACATAATACAACTCCTGCTGTATGGTATCGGCAGTTGATGATACCGGGGTAACTTCTACCTTTTCGGGGTTGTTCAATATGCTGTCGGCCAGTTGCTGTATCTCTTTAGGCATGGTAGCCGAGAAGAACAGCGTTTGCCTTTTTGCAGGTACTTTGGCTATGATCTTTTTAACATCGTGTACAAAGCCCATGTCAAGCATACGGTCGGCCTCATCAAGTACCAAAAATTTAATATGGTCAAGGCTAATGTAGCGTTGTTGTATTAAATCCAACAAACGACCCGGTGTAGCCACCAAAATATCCACCCCGCGGCGCAATGCCTCGGTTTGACCGTGTTGCGACACCCCGCCAAATATTACCAGGTGTTTTAAACCGGTATATTTGCCGTATGCGGCAAAGCTTTCGTCAATTTGTATGGCAAGTTCGCGTGTGGGGGTAAGTATAAGGGCCTTAATGGTTTTTTGCTCTTTATGTTGTAACCTGTCATTATACAATAGTTGTAAAATAGGTATAGCAAAGGCTGCTGTTTTACCGGTACCTGTTTGCGCGCAACCCAAAAGGTCGCGACGTTGCAATAGTGTAGGTATGGCCTGCTCCTGTATGGGCGTAGGCGTGGTGTAACCCTCCGTTTTTAAAGCCCGGAGTATAGGCTCAATTATGTTTAAATCTTGAAATAACATTATAATGTTTCTTGTTAATATGTGCTAACGCGATTGCATAAGCGGATCTGAAGAGTCGTCTGGATAAATCAAAACCGTAAGCTAACGGGTATATGCCGCAAAGATACAGTTTATTTGTGGTAATTACAGTTTTGAGTAATTGGTTGACAAAAGATGACCAGCATTTGCAGCTAATCTCAACTCCTTTTTACTGGGTAGGTTGTACATGTAAACGAGGACAAAATGAGAAACGAGCAAGGAGCTTTTACAAAAATTATATAGTTTTGGCCACATGAAGCAATTATTAGCCTTTATATTTATACTTTTTTGTGCTAACGCCGCCTCCGCGCAATTCAATGATAGCACGTTTTACCACTCTACAATAACATCTACAGGCTCCATCAATAAAACCAACAATGGGCGATCAAACCTGTTAAATAATGTGTTTAACTTCGGTATTAAAAAAAAGGATATCGTACTTAATACAACCAACAGCTTTGTTTACGGCAACCAAAACGGTGTACTTACTAACCGCGATTTTTCTTCGGCATTAGATTTTAACCTGTATAAAAGTTTCCATCGCTTTTACTACTGGGGGTTGTTAAATTATAATACCAGCTATTCGTTAAAAATAAATAATGAGTTTTTAGGTGGTTTGGGTGTTGCCTACCGTATTGTTGACAATAAAAACGCATTAATTAGCTTAAGCAATGGTGTTTTATATGATAAAAGCTTGTTGTTGGGCGGCTATTTGAATTATAGTACTTATCGCAACTCATTCAAACTCAATTTTCACTTTGATATTAATGACCTGGTTATTGTAGATGGCAACAATGTTTTACAAAACTCGCTTAATAACAGCAACGATTATATTATTCAATCAGCTACTACTGTTTCTGTAAAGCTGCGTAAATGGATAAGACTAAGCTCATCATTAAATTACAATAAAATGAATATTACCAGCAGCCAAAACATGCTGATCACCTATGGCCTAACATTCGATAAATATTTCTGATCATCTTTTTCCCGCCGTTTTCGTATCGGCTGGCGAGTAAATTGTACTTAACAAACGTAAATGAAGTTTTTGCTAAACAGTAGTTGAGGCTTAAAGTGTACAAATAGCGGCTCAACGAGTACAATTTATCTCATAAATATAGTGGCACAATATTTATATTATACCATGCAACAACTAACAACAGCCATTATGAAAACGTCAACCAAAACAATTGTATTACTAAAAGCCTTTGATATGGAATTAAGGGCACTGTTAAAAAGAGACTTGCAAAATTTCAAAACCACTCAAAACACTAAAAACAATAACGAAAGCAAACAATTACTTGCTGCATAATATACATCTGCTACAAACATCTACCTATGTTTTAAAAGAGTTCAAAAAAATTTGAACTCTTTTTTTTGCCCCAATTATTTAACAATATAACAACAGCAGGTTGTACAGGGTTTAATAATAAAATCCTCTTTTTATAAACTATTTGGACTTATGAGCTGTTAAACAGGTAATTAACCACTATTTAATAAAACAAACTGATGGATAATAAAAAATCTGGCGGTATACCAGACAAATACCATATCAATATCAGTAATAAATATGAAATTGAATACTGGTCAATTAAGCTGGGTGTCTCATCAACCGAACTACTTGAAATAGTTAAGCTGGTGGGTACCTCATCGCTTGATGTGAAAAAATATTTAAAGGAGAAGGAGTAACTATGAGCCTGAAAGAATATGTAAAAAAACGCGATTTCACCAAAACCGCCGAACCCAAGGCAGGCATAAGCAAGGACAAGAACAAACTGATGTTTGTGATACAAAAACATGATGCGTCGCGTTTGCATTACGATTTCAGGCTGGAGATGGATGGTGTACTTAAAAGCTGGGCCGTACCCAAGGGCCCGTCAACCGATCCGAAAACCAAGCGCCTGGCTATGATGGTGGAGGACCATCCCTTTGATTACCGCAACTTTGAGGGCATAATACCTCAGGGCGAATACGGTGGCGGTACCGTTATAGTATGGGACGAGGGCACCTACGAACCCATTGAAGAAATAAAAGGTAAAAAAGCACAAGAAAAACATTTGCTTGAACAGCTAAAATCAGGGTCAGTAAAAATAAAATTGCACGGCGAAAAACTGCACGGCGAGTTTGCACTAGTAAAAACACATGGCATGGGCGATAATGCCTGGCTGATGATAAAGCACGATGACGATTACGCGTCAAAAAAAGATATTACTAAACTGGATGCATCTGTTTTATCGGGCAAAACCATTGAACAAATGGAAAAAACAAGTGATAAAGTATGGCAGCACGGTCATGAAGAAGCTATAGAAAAACCCAAAGCAAAAAGTAAAAAAAAAAGCCCGGCGAAGCCAGTTGACGAAGTGGTGGCTGAAGACACCGATGTATCGGTGGTGGCTACAGATGGGCCCGATGCTAAGGCGCTTATAAAATCGGCGCCAAAATCCGCCATACTCAAAAATATAAAACCCATGAAAGCCACACTGGTTGACGAGCCTTTTGACGACCCCGAATGGTTATACGAAGTTAAATGGGACGGATACCGTGCCGTAGGTTTTATTAACAAAGGCGATGTGCAGCTGATATCGCGCAATAACCTGCCCTTTAATAAGTTTTACCCCATTATTGATCATTTAAAAAAGTGGAACATAAATGCTGTATTAGATGGCGAGATACTGGTATTGAATGATAAGGGCATATCAGACTTTGGCGCCCTGCAAAACTGGCGTAGTGAGGCCGATGGTACTCTGGTTTACTATGTTTTTGATATACTTTGGTATGAGGGTAAGGATTTAACAGGGTTACCCTTAAAAGACAGGCTTACCATATTAATAGACGTACTGCCTGCCGATGACGACAGCATACGGCAAAGCAAGGTTTTTAAAGGCAACGGTATTGAGTTTTTTCAGGCTGCTGAAAAAATGGGATTGGAGGGCATTATCGCCAAAAAAGCAAGCAGCGCTTATACCTCTGACCTCCGCTCTCACGAGTGGTTAAAAATCAAGGTACAAAAACGCCAGGAAATTGTGATAACCGGCTTTACGCGTAACGAGGGTACCAGCAAACCCTTTAGCGCCTTAACAATGGGTGTTTACGATAATGGAGAGTTGCGCTACGTGGGCAAAGTAGGTACCGGCTTTAACGAAAAAATGCAAAAGGAAATGATGGCACAGTTTAAGCCGTTAATTACTAATAAAAGCCCTTTTGATGTAGAACCCGATGTAGACAAGCCCTCGCGTTTCAGACCCAAACGTATGGGCGCCAAACCTACCTGGCTAAAACCCGAGCTGGTTGGCGAGGTTGCTTTTGCCGAGATAACCGGCGATGGCGTATTCCGCCAGGCATCATTTAAAGGGATGCGCACAGATAAAAAAGCAAAAGATGTTTTATTGGAAATAGCAAAAGCGAAGGATGAACTAGTAGAAGACACCGATAAAGAAAAACCCGTTAACGATCACGCCAAAGCTTTAGCCCCGCCAAAAGATAGCGGCCGAAAAACCCTGCTTAACCCAAAAGACGAAACACAGGTACGCAAAATTTGCGGGCACGACCTTAAATTTACTCACCTGAGCAAAGTTTACTGGCCGGAAGATGGTATAACCAAGCGGGACATGTTTAATTACTATTACCGCATTGCCGAATATATATTGCCATATTTGAAGGACAGGCCCATGTCGCTAAACCGTTTCCCTAATGGCATACATGGCCCAAGCTTTTACCAAAAGGATGTTAAAGGAAAAGCACCTGATTGGATAACCAAAACCTTCCCCTACACCACCAGCGAGGGCGAGCATAAGGAATACCTGATAGGATCAGACGAAGCGGTTTTATTATGGATGGCATCCCTGGGTTGTATTGAAATGAACCCCTGGTTCAGCCGCGTACAATCGCCGGATAACCCTGATTATTGTGTTATTGACCTCGACCCTGATAAAAACACCTTTGACCAAGTGATAGAAGCCGCGCTTGAAGTAAAAAAGGTATTGGATGCTATTGATGTACCCGGTTATTGTAAAACATCGGGCTCCACTGGTATGCATATTTATATCCCGCTCGAGGCAAAATATACTTATGATCAGTCGCAAATGTTTGCCCGTATCATTGTAAATATTGTACACAAGCAAATACCCGATTATACAAGCCTGGAGCGCATGGTAGCCAATCGCAACGGTAAAATGTACCTAGATTTTTTACAGAACCGTCCCGGCGCCACCATAGCGGGACCATACTCGTTAAGACCAAAAGTTGGCGCAACCGTTTCTATGCCCCTGCATTGGGACGAGGTTAAGCCCGGCTTAACCATGAAACATTTTACCATTCATAATTCGCCCGGCCGTTTAAAAACTGAAGGCGATTTGTTTAAGGGTGTATTAGGTAAAGGCATTGATCTGGAAAAAACCATTAAAAAAGCGCAAAGTATATTTTCGTGATTAAACCCGCTATTTTCATTTCAAAAACAGAAAACGGGGAGAGATGACAAAAGTTGGCGAATTACAAATTATTTCAATACAAACCCCTCGGGTTTTAACCTGTCAAATTCGTCGGGCTTAGCAACAGATAATTGCAATTGCTTAGCTGTTGATTTGGCACCATCTTTAGGCACGTCAATACCCGCCGTCCATAAAATAGCATTCAATACAAAACGGCGGTAATTTTCATTTAATAAAGCCGAGTGATAATCCATGCCTCCCCAAAGTATGCCACGTGCGCCATTTTTTTCGTAGGCCGATGCTATACCAAGCGGCTCTGCTACTGCCCCCTGGTTGCTTTTTTCGGCAACGCCGGTAAGCAAGTCGGTACGGTATGGATCTGCCGGATTTACAACCAGTCTTGAAAATATCTCGTCCTTATAGTTCCACGGGCCAACACCGCGTAAAATAGGATGTCTTTTTGCAGCCTGTATAGGTGTAACCGACCAATAACCCAACGGGTTATGTGTATATCCGGACAAACTTACCTCGCCAAACCAATTCATATGGTATTGGGTGGCCTTCTGGTTGGTGGTGGTTATGCCCCAATGCAGTATCATAATACCCATACCTGCTTTGTGCAGGCTATCTACCTGTGCCAGGTAAGCCAGTGTTGCTTTATCGTAAGTTCTATTATTATCTCCGCTCGGAGGAAATAATGGGTTTGTTCTATCTTTTGAACTCCCTTCGGCACTACATTCAATAATTACGGCATCAACACCTTTCAGGTCGGCAATATCAAGCGCAGTCCGGCTATATAAAAATTTGGTAACAATTTTTACGCCTTTAACATTGCTTATGCTATCAATACAGTGTTGTAGTACTAACAGATCGCGCCGTGTTTCATGGCGGCCCGAACCTTCCGGACCGGCGTGGTCTTTAGGGCCGGCCAAAAAATAGATAACCTTTGTGGGTACATTTTGCGCAATGATATGATTAGAAAATGAACCCAATAACATTAAGGCAAAAACTGCCTTTAAAAACCTCGAATTTCTCTTTAAAATGGTCATAATATTAATTTATGATGTATGTTATTTTAACTTCGGCAATGCAAATACAATATATCCTTTAGGCACATCCTCCTCTTTCTTGGTCCTATCTAAAATCGCACCGGTTGAACACACTACCAGGTATTGACGACCGCCCGACTCGTACATAGCCGGTATACCTGACGGGTTGCTGCGGCCCAGGTCATACGTCCATAACACTTTACCATTATCTGCATCAATACCGCGCACTTTGCCATCTGCACAGGTTGCAAATATGAGTCCTGAGGCTGTAACAACCATGCCTTTGTTTTGCGTACCATTAGGTGTACCTAAACCCTTTACATCTGATTTTGAGTACTCGCCCAGCGGGATCTTCCATTTTATAGTACCCTTGTTAAGGTCGTAAGCGGCAATACCTGCAAATGGTGGCGCCAACAGGTCTGATATAGCGGTGCCCCAATTGGTCCGCTCAATATAAGTTACTTTTGGTCCCTTGTAATCTGCCGGATATTCAAGTAAGCCCGGACTAAAATCATTTATACTGCCATTTTTTATAGGTGCCGGACCAGATTCAACTACCGGGCCATCAGGCATAGCATTACTTGTTGAAGCCATCATACGACCACCAGTGCGGATACCCGGATTAAGGTAGTTATATATAGAGGTTAGCGCGGCATCATCAATATGCGGCTGTGCCGGCATGCGGCCCTTACCTTGCGATATATACGTTTTAAACAGATCCGGCGTAATACGACTGCCAATATCTGCTAATGATACGCCCGCCCCGGCTACGCCATTATGATCAGCGCCATGACATGACTGGCAATATTGTACATAAGCGGCCTGTCCGCGCGCGGCTGCCGCACCTCCCGGTCCTCCACGTTGTGGTCTATCGTTCCTGTTTACCAACAGGTAAAAACAGGTCATTTCCTGGTACATTACATAAACCAAACCTTTATCCGGATTGGCAGCTGTATTACCCTGGTTAGCCCCACCAACTGAACCCGGTGAAGCCAGTACCTCATATTTATCAGATAATGGCTGGTACATACCTGTTTTTGCAGCTTTTATGCGGGCTATATATTTTTGCCTGATAGAATCGGGTAAATAAGGGTTAACATCCTTTTCAGTAATATAATGCCTGTTAAATGGTGGTACTACAGTTGGTATAGGTTGTGTTGGCGATGTCCACTCGTTAGGCATTTGGCTTTTAGGAAAAGGCGTTTCTTTAATAGGCCATATAGGTTTGCCGGTAACACGGTCAAACACATACATATAACCATTTTTTGATGCCTCGGCCACTGCGTCAACATTTTTACCGTTATGCTTTATGGTGATAAGCTGCGGCGCGGCTGTTAGGTCATAATCCCATAGATCATGGTGTACCGTTTGAAAATGCCATAGCCTTTTACCGGTGCGGGCATCAAGGGCCAATAAACAGTTACCATATAAACCGTTACCTGCACGGTCAGCACCATCATAATCATAAGTTGGCGACCCTAACGGGAAATAAGCAATACCCCGCTTTTCGTCTACAGACATTTCTCCCCAGGTGTTAGCAGCACCCACATATTTCCAGGCATCTTTGGGCCAGGTTTTATAGCCATACTCGCCGGGTAGCGGAATAGTGTGGAACACCCATTTTTGTTTACCTGTTATTACATCAAATGCGCGCACATCGCCGGGACCCGAAAAAAGGTTCTCGCCCGGTGCCGATCCCAATAAGATAAGGTTCTTAAAAATATGACCCGCCGAGGTTGATGCGGCTTTGGCTATAAGTTCGGGCGCACGGCCAAGTCCTTGTTTTAAATCAACAGACCCATTGTTGCCAAACGTTAAAATAGATTTACCCGTATTGGCATCTATGGCTTGCAGATAATTGCCAATAGTTATAATAAAGCGTTTCTGCTTTTTATCAGGGCTTTGCCAAAAATTAATACCTCGTTGTACAATACCACGCAGGTTGGCATGTATCCAAATTTCCTGACCTGTTGTTGCGTTTATAGCTACCAACGAATTGTTTTTGGCGAGCACATACATTATACCATCAACTATAATGGGGTTAAACTTATATGAGTTTGTCCTGTCACTTGCGGTTGAGTACACAAAAGCAGGCTGCAAATCAGTGACATTTTTTTTATTTATCTGGGTAAAGTTCATAAACTTGGAGTGGTCGGGCCCGCCTCCATAGTCCTTCCACTCCGTATGCGGGGGCGGAACGATGCTTTTTGCGGTGAGATTACCACTTTTTTTGACTCCGTCGTCTGGATTTTTCGCGGCAATAAAAGCGAAACCGGCAATAAGCGAAAGCACAATAACTACTTTACCTGAGCGGTAAATTTTTTTAAATAAGATTAGTCTCATATTACTATTGGTATATGCATTAGTATAACATTACACCCGCTAAATACAGTTTAACGGACGCTGATTGGGATGAATATATTTAGTTAAAAGGTTTTATTGGCAGGTACTTAATGAGTTTATCATCAGCACTAACCAAATATATAATTTAAAAAACTTATAAAGTTGCGGCCTACAGCTTTATATGTAAAATTATAGATACCAAATACTATAATTTTACATATAAAGCTACCAACACGTTTGTAATACTACCTTATTACACGGTAGCATTTATTTTATATTTTTTACCTGCAGCTACTTTAAAAACGTAAAGGTTTTTTTCAGTTTGCTTGGCTCGTATCATTTTACCTTCGAGTAATATTTTTACCGGCTGCCGGGTTCTGAGGCGGCATGTTTGTGTTGTACCCGAAACCAACGTTGCATTAACTAAATGTTGTTCGCTCCAGCGGATATCAATTGTATAATTGCCACGCCCTTTTAAACCGGTGACTGAACCTTTTGACCATTTTGATGGAAGTGCGGGCAATAATGAAATTTCGCCTGAATGGCTCTGCATAAGCATTTCCGCAATCCCGGCGGTAATGCCTTGTATACCTTGGTTTCCCTCAAATGATGGTGTTATCCGGCTGTCCTCGGGCCGGGGATGAATGCTTACATCCGTTAGCATGGGTATTAAAATTTTATAAGCGGCCTCCGGTTCCTCCAACCTTGCATGCTGATTAATTTTCCATGCGCCCGACCAGCCCATATTAATATCGCCCCTGCGTTGTAAAACAACCCGTACCGCTTGAGCCAGGTCGGGAGTTTTACGTATAGTTATAGCATCATCGGGATACGCTGCAAATAAATGTGATATGTGCCTGTGACCAACGTCACTCTCTTTAACATCGTCCATCCACTCCTGTAGTTGCCCGTATTTTCCTATTTTAAATGGAGGTAACTTGTTATACGCGTTTAACGATTTACTGCGCAATGCTTCATCTTCACCTAATATTTTTGACGCGGTGATGAAATGTTTAAACAGATTTCGTAATATTTCATTATCCATGGTTGACCCCATGGTTATGGCGCCTGTTTTGCCATCGTCAGTTAAAAAAGTATTTTCCGGACTGGTTGAAGGGCAGGTTACCAGATAACCCGTAGTAGGGTCCGTTATCAAATAATCTAAAAAAAACTCGGTCGAACCTTTTAATAAAGGATATATCCTTTTAAGATATTTTTTATCGGGATTATACTCGTAATGATCATATAACTGCTGCATTAGCCAGGCACCGCCCATAGGCCACACAGAAGCCTCGTGATTACGATCGGTAGGCGCTGTGTTAAACCATACATCGGTACCATGATGAGCCACCCAACCGCCACAATTGTATAGCTCCTTTGCAGTACGTGCTCCCGCTTGGGCCAATTGTTCTGTAAATAACAACAGCGACTCGTTGAGTCGGGCAAGGTTTGTACTTTCTACGGGCCAGTAACACTCTTGTAAATTAATATTCAGTGTCCAGCGTCCCTGCCAGCGCCCTTCCATATTATTTAACCATATATTATGATTGTTAAAAGCCAGTGTGCCTTCGCGGGCGCCGGCTAACATCAAATATCTTCCATACTGAAAATACTGGGCTATATATAAGGGGTCATCCGCACCGGCCCTTAATTTCTCCATACGTTCGGTAGTAGTAAACGTTTGGGCGGCCTGACCACCCAAATTCAATTTGCAACTTTCAAACAATGGCATATAATCATTTAAATGCCGTTGTTTTAATGTTTTGTAATTGTAAGCTGCTGCTTTATTGATATAACCGTCGCATATTGCTTTTTCGTCTCCTGAAACATCGTTCCAGATTTTCCAACTGGTAGCACCTGCTAACAACAAAGTTACCGAGTTGGCTTTTTCAATTTTTAGTATATCGCCGGTTTTACCGTCATTTTTGCTGTATGATACAGTGCCCCCATCAACCACCGGTTTTAACCGGGCCGACCATCTTAGCGCTGCTTTAACTGGACTAGCAGCATAACTACCGGTAGCCAATTGCGTATTGGTACCAAGCATTAGCAGGTCGCCTTTGGCTATATAGGTTTGAGCTGATGGCTGTAAACTGCTTAGCCCTGCTTTAATACTAATACTTGCAGGCTTATCTGCTGTAATACGCATAACTATAACCTGGTCTGGATAACTTGCAAAGATCTCACGTTTAAAATTGACGCCATTTACTTTATAAGTTATAGTTACCAGCGCACTATCCATACTTAGTTTTCTTTTGTAATTGGTAACCACATTTTCGCTATGCCCTAAAAAATTAATGTTAAGGATACCCATAGGCTGATAGTGCTGAACATTTACAGGAGCACTGTTCAGTTTCATAGCTTCGTCGTTAGCATCAACATATTTTTTTTCCATGATGAGTTTCCTCACGTTGGTTAAAATTTGCGGACCATTCAAATTGTTGGGATCATAAGGCCCCCCTGACCATAATGTTTCATCATTAAAAACAATGTCTTCCTGCGTTGTTTTACCTCCTATCATGGCTGCAAAACGCCCGGTTGCAATAGGCAAACCTTCCCAATACTTAGTAGCAGGTTTATCATACCACCAGCACATTTCATTACTTATACCCTTTTTTTGTTGGGCATATGAACCAAATGCGTATGCAATAAAAAGTAATAGCCAGGAAAACTTCTTCATAAAGGGTTTAACAAGATTAAATAATTCTTGCGTCTTTTTTTACATAAGCTCCTGTCTTTTTTGCAATTAGAATAAATTCAGCAGTTTTTTGATAATAATTAATATAATCGATTATTTATTATCGCCGGTCAAGAATATGATAAAATAAAAAAGCCTTTCAAATGGCTTAGAAAGGCTTTTTTGTGATCGCACGGGGATCATATTTTTGCATGTACAATTTTGTTTTTCTGCATCAAATAGCTAAATGGAAACCTGTGTATATATATCGAAATTTTAAAAAGCTAAGTCACCATTTTCTGCTAAGCTGTAAAAAAAACATTCGTAATAAGCAGGCGTACGTAACAAATGTTACCGTTTAACTTTTTTGCTGAAACTACTTTTGTTTCAAATAAAAAGTAAATGAATAGCAAAAAGCATTTTTTTAGATTACTCGTATTATCCGTAATCGTAAGCATTGTCAAGCTTTCAACAGCACATGCACAGGAAACCATTAAAAGTTTAAGTCTTAACGATGCCATATCAGCAGTTTTAGCCAATAATAAGAACATCCAGTTAGCCAAACTGGACGGAAATATTGCCGTTGCCAATTACCGGCAAACAGACGCTATTTTTTTGCCGCAAGCCGATTTGTCTTACACAGCTATGAGCACCAACAACCCGCTCAATGCCTTTGGCTTTAAACTACAGCAGGGTACAATCACCCAAAATGATTTTAATCCCACCCTGCTAAACCACCCTTCGGCCACACCGGATTATATGGCCCAACTGGAGGTAAAGCAACCATTAATTAACGCTGATATGCTGTATATGCGTAAGGGAGCAGAAAAGCAAACGGAAGTTTACCAGTATAAAATGCAACGTACACAAGAGTATATGACATTCGAGGTAAAAAAGGCATACCTGCAATTACAACTGGCCTACGATGCGGTAAAGGTTTTGACAGATGCGGACCAGACTGCTAAGGCAGTTTATACCTTTACTGATAACCATTTTAAACAGGGGCTGATCCAAAAGTCAGACTTACTTAATGCGCAGGTACATGTTACTTCAGTTCAAAGCAACCTGGCTAAAGCAAATAGCAGCATCCGCAACGCATCAGACTACCTTAGCCTGTTGATGGGGCAGCCCGTCGGAACAATTTACAGGATCAGTGATGAACAACAAACTACTTTAATAAGCGTAGATACTACTCAAAAAGTTTATGCTAACCGTTCTGATTTTATGGCTATGCAAAAGGCAATAGAAGCATCCGGTCTGATGATCAAATCCAGCCGGATGAGTTACCTGCCCAAACTAAATGCCTTTGGCAATTATCAATATAATGATAGTCATTTAACCGGTTTTGGTGCCAATGCTTACATGGTAGGTGTACAATTATCCTGGAACATATTTAACGGTAATAAAACCAGGCACGTTATTGCTACACAAAAACTGGAACAGGATAAACTGGCCATGCAGTTAGCACAGCAAAAAGACCAAAGTCAGCTGGAACTGGATAAAGCGTACCGTGACCTTTCTGATGCCAGATTTGAAATGATTAGGGACCGGGAGGCTATAGACCAGGCTGCCGAAACTTTGCGTATCCTGCAAAACCGCTATCAACAAGGTTTGGTGAATACCACCGATGTACTTACCGCCGATACCCAGTTATCCCAATTAAAATTTTCACTTGCACAGGCACAGTTTACTGCCAATTTAACCGAGGCTTTTATTCAACTATTAACCGCAACAACCACCAAATAAATAGATCAGAAAATGAAACAATATATCCACAAAAACAGGGCTTTACAACTATTTACCGCTATCGGTTTACTGATGCTTAGTGCCTGTTCGTCCAATGAAAAAAAAGATACACAAACCGGCGCAGATACTGCGGTACTGGTTACGGTAAGCCAGCCTTTGACAGATGCCAAACAGGGTTTAATCGTAAGCGGACAGGTGGAAGCCAGTCAAATGGCTAACATCAGCACCCGGGTAATGGGTTATATCACCAGAATCAATGTCAAAGTGGGTGACCGGGTAAACAAGGGCCAACTATTGGCAACGATAAGCAATGATGATATCCTGGCAAAAAGAGCGCAGGCGGATGCCATGATTTCGCAAGCGGAAGTCGGTTTTAAAAACGCGCAAAAAGACTATGACCGTTTTACCGCATTATATAAACAACAGAGTGCCACAGCCAAAGAACTGGATAATATTACGCTGCAATACCAATCGGCCAAATCAGGCCTGGAAGCTGCCAGGCAACAGCGCAATGAAGTAACCGCAATGCTGAGATATACAAATCTAACAGCTCCTTTTGCCGGTACGGTTACCCAGAAAATGATGGACGCCGGCAGTATGGCAAATCCGGGAATGCCGCTATTGACTATTGAGCAAAGCGGCAGCTACCAGGTAAGCGCATCGGTGCCTGAAAGCGAGATCAGTTTGATTAAGGAAGGTGCACCGGTAACCATAAATATCGACGCGATCCATAAAGTTATTAATGGCAAAATAGCGCAGATCAACCAATCTTCCGAGAACAGCGGCGGTCAGTACATGATCAAAGTAAATATCCCGGACGACGAAAAACAAGGTTTGTTTGGAGGTATGTATGCTAATGCTGTGATCCCGGTGAAGCAAACGGCACAATTGGTTAATGCCAATAATCAGGTCATGGTTCCGGTATCAGCTATTGAATATAAAGACCAACTGACGGGCCTCTACACCATCGGCAGTAACCATACCGCCTTGCTGCGCTGGGTAAGACTGGGCAGAATACAAGGCAACCAGGTAGAAGTATTAAGCGGGCTGGCCGCGAATGAACAATTTATTGTTAGCGCAGAAGGTAGACTATATAACGGCATAGCTGTTAAAATAAAATAATTGACATGAAAGAAGGATTTGCAGGAAATATAGCAAAGGCATTTATACAGTCGAAATTAACGATACTGTTGATGATTGCCTTTTTACTGATTGGTGGTTACAGTACATTTTTAATTCCGCGCGAGGAAGAACCACAGATACAGGTACCTATGGCCGACATTTTTATCGGCTACCCGGGTGCATCACCAAAAGACGTAGAGACCAAAGTATCGGCACCTATCGAAAAAATGATCTCTAATATTAAGGGGGTGGAATATGTGTATTCGACCTCGATGCAGGGGCAGGCGGTGGTAATTGTACAGTTTAATGTGGGCGAAGATGTAGAACGTTCATTAGTGAAACTATACAGCGAACTGATGAAGAACATGGACAAAATGCCGCAGGGTGTTACGTTGCCATTAATCAAAACCAGGGCTATTGATGACGTACCGGTATTGGGTTTAACGCTTTGGAGCGATAAATATGACGACTACCAGTTGAAACAAATGGGTCAGGAACTGGCTAACGAAATCAAAAAGATCAATGATGTATCAGATGTCAACATTATAGGTGGCCGCAACCGCGAGGTAAAGGTATTGCTGGATAAAAACAAGATGGCCGAAAACAAGGTGGACTTTTTATCACTCAGTAAACAAATACAAGGCAGTAACATGCAATTGCCCGGCGGTACACTGCTCCAAAAGGATACCGCATTCTCCGTAGAGACGGGGAACTTCCTAACCTCTTCAGATGATGTCGGTAATTTAGTGGTAGGCATTAACCAGCAACTGCCAGTTTATCTGAAACAGATAGCCAAGGTAGACGAAGGCGCTGAAACGCCGAATCAATATGTGCTTTTTGGTTATGGAAAAGCGGATACTAAAAACGTCCGGGCCTTTAAATCAAATTACCCGGCTATCACCCTTTCGATAGCCAAAAAGAAAGGCGCGGACGCGATGAAACTGTCTGAACAGATACTGGGTAAAGTGGATCATTTAAAAGCAAGTTTATTGCCTAATGATGTGCATTTGACCGTTACCCGTAATTATGGAGAAAGCGCGTCGGATAAAGTGGGTGAACTGTTGTTCCACCTTTTTATTGCCATTGTGGTGGTAACGGTGTTTGTTATGCTGGCTATGGGCTGGCGCGGCGGGCTGGTCGTATTTCTTTCGGTACCGGTAACTTTCGCACTTACATTGTTTGCCTATTACTTTATGCATTATACGCTTAACCGCATTACGCTGTTCGCGTTGGTGTTTATTACGGGTATTGTGGTTGATGATTCTATCATCATTGCCGAGAATATGCACCGGCATTTTAAGATGAAAAAGCTGCCGCCATTACAGGCTGCTATCTATGCAATTAACGAGGTGGGCAACCCTACTATATTGGCAACGTTTACCGTAATTGCTGCAGTTTTGCCGATGGCCTTTGTATCCGGCATGATGGGCCCATATATGAGCCCGATGCCAATTGGCGCTTCTATCGCTATGATATTATCGCTGATTGTTGCGCTTACCTTAACGCCATACCTCGGTTATATCTTTTTGCGTGAGAAAGAAAATCATGGTATCGCGCACGAAGAAAGTAAACCAAAATTATTAGAAGAAACACGGATCTATAAAATATACCGTGCATTTATTCAGCCTTTACTGGAAAGCCGCTGGAAACGCTGGACGTTTATACTAAGTATTGTTGTCATCCTGTTCGCATCATTGTCGATGTTTTACACCAAAGCAGTTGCCGTTAAAATGCTGCCATTTGATAACAAGAATGAGTTCCAGGTAGTGATCGATATGCCGGAAGGTACCACACTGGAAAAGACGCAAGCCGTAGCTAAAGATATTGGTTCCTATGTGTCCGGGCAAGCGCTCGTTCGGAATTATGAAACTTATATCGGCACTTCGGCACCGATTAGTTTCAACGGGCTGGTGCGTCATTACGACTTACGTCGTGGTAACAACGTAGCCGATATACAGGTCAACCTGGTAGATAAAAAAGACCGGAGCATTCAAAGTCACGGCATCGCCAAAGAAATGCGTGGCCCAATACAGGAAATAGCCAAAAAATATAATGCCAACGTGAAGATCGTGGAAGTGCCACCTGGCCCGCCCGTCCTCTCAACCCTGGTAGCTGAAATTTACGGGCCCAATTATAATGAACAGATTAAAGTTGCCCGGCAGGTAAAAGACCTGCTAAACAAAACATCAAACGTAGTGGATGTAGACTGGATGGTTGAAGATGATCAGCCGGAATATCATATTGAAGTAAATAAAGAAAAGGCCATGCGTTATGGTATCGCCACAGCACAGATAGCCGCAACCGTTAATGCCGGACTTTCTGGTATGCCGGTTGGCAATATTGCCCAGCCCGCTGCTTATAACCAAACCGCTATCAAGCTGCAATTGAGCGATGCCGATAAGGCCAGCGTAGATGATGTGCTGAATTTGAAAGTGATTGGGATGCAGGGGAACGCGGTACCAGTAAAGGACTTGGTTACAGTAACCAGGCAGATCAAGCCGAAAAGCATTTACCGCAAAAACCAAAAGGAAGTGGTATACGTGCTCGGCGACATGGCCGGTAATCTGGAAAGCCCATCATATGCTATCTCTGATGTTTCAGATCACCTGAATACCGTAAAAGTACCCAAAGGGTTTTCGCTGAAAGAAGAATATACTCATCAGCCGGAACTGGAAGATAATTACAGCCTGAAATGGGATGGCGAATGGCAAATCACCTTCGAAGTATTCCGCGACCTGGGTATCGCTTTTGCAGTTGTGATCATCATGATCTATATCCTGATAGTGGGCTGGTTTCAGAATTTTACCGTTCCGTTGGTGATGTTGGCCGCCATACCATTATCTCTGATAGGTATCGTTTTAGGCCACTGGATGCTGCACGCCTATTTTACAGCAACCTCCATGATTGGGTTTATTGCCCTGGCCGGGGTGATGGTCCGCAACTCCATATTACTCATTGATTTTATTAATATCAGGCTCGATGAGGGTATACCGTTAAAACAAGCCATTATTGAAGCCGGGGCTGTTAGAACTACACCTATACTATTAACAGCAGGCGCGGTAGCCTTAGGAGCCATTATTATTTTGTTCGATCCAATATTCCAGGGTTTGGCAATCTCCCTCATGGGCGGTACTATTACCTCCACCTTCCTTACGCTGATTGTAGTGCCTTTGCTCTACTTCAAAATGATGCGCAAAACAAAACTTAACCCTAAAAAATCCAAGTCATGAAACTATTGGTAGTAACCTGTCTAAAAGAATACCTGGGGGATGTTTCCCGGATATTTAAACAAGCAAATATTGATGTGTTCAGCACGAGTGAAATCGTAGGGCACCGGAATGGCGCGCCCTCAAACCTTTTAGAGGATTGGTTTGCCAGCGGTGGTGAAGAGGTTGATTCGATGATGATATTCACCTTTACCCCAGCAGCAAATGCTGAACACGGCATGTCGCTGATTAAAGCTTATAACGAAAACCTTAAAGAAAATTTCCCGGTCAGGGCATTTGTGATGCCCGTGGAAAAGTCTGTTTAACAATTTTAAAAGACGATAATGAAAGAAAGAATAGTACGTGCCGTTGCCGGCATCATGGTGTTAGCCAGTGTAACGCTGGCTTATACGGTAAATATCAACTGGCTTTGGCTGGGTGTATTTGTAGGTGTTAACTTACTGCAATCTGCGTTTACCAGGTTTTGTCCGCTGGAATTGATCCTGAAGGCCATTGGCGTGAAAGATTGAATGTGACATTTGTAACCGTTGCGGAAGCTGATTGCAGGGACCTTTGTTTTAATACTTAAAACATAATCATCCAAAAAATGGAAAAAAAGAAAGAAAAAGTTTTGGCCATGTGGCCCGCTATTGTTCACGCTAAATGCCCTAAATGCCGGGTTGGCGATATTTACATAACTCCGATGTATAGCCTGGGCGGGCAAAAAATGCACACCAACTGCCCGCATTGTGGCATGAAGTACGAACGGGAGCCGGGGTATTTCTATGGCGCCATGTATGTGAGCTATGCTTTTGTAGTTGCCGAACTCGTAACACTGGCTGTCGGTACATCTATACTTACCGAAAGTAAGAATCCCTGGCTCTATACGATTATTTTATTAGTGGTCGTTGGTCTGCTTGCTCCTTTTAATTT
>NZ_JBDTJZ010000196.1:0-10191 GCF_039935595.1 Mucilaginibacter sp.
CAACGCACCTCATCATTTTTTTCATGTCGTTATCGCTTTTTGGCGTAGGTTGTGCTTCCATCACATGGGTTTTTATATCTACACTTGCCCCCAAAGGCTTGATTGACATTACCGGCGGCGTATTCAATTTTATAGGCCAGCTATCCGGTGTGGTGGTACCTGTTGTGATAGGCTTTTTAGCCCGTGGCGGCAACTTTGCACCGGCTCTGTTCTTTATTGCTTTGATAGGTTTTTTGGGTGCCTGCTCGTATATATTTTTAGTTGGCGATGTGGTACGTGTCAAATCAAAAACAGCAATTGATGCGTAAATTTTTAAGCTGTGACTAAAATAAAATCTAAGCTTCCTTACTACACCGATATCAACGATTTTTTGGCCTCCATACCTTGGCCGGGTAGAACAGAGAATCCTGATTTTTACTGCTTACGCTTAAAACGCCTTGACCCGGGCAGGCAGGTTTATAAGCCACCATTTATACGATCTTTTTACTTTTTTGCGCTGTTATTTAACTCAGGTAAGATAGAAGTGAAGTACGGTGAGCAGAATATCCAGGACCCGGACTCTTATCTCGTCTTTCATTCTCCGAATTTGGTCTACAGCTTTGCGCATAACAATTCACTGGAAGGATATATCATATATTTTAAGCCGGAATGCTTTTCCTTTTTTAAGCCCAATTTTCACAAGCAATTCCCTTTGTTCGATGTGGTCAATACCAACCTGTTCAAGTTTGACCATAGTGTCTTTGAAAAATTAGCACCGCATTTTGAAGCTGTTTTCACCGCTTATGAACTTTCAAGTAATGCGCAACACATGGAAGCCCGAGTAAAATTGTTAGGCTTGCTCTATTATATGCATGCCTTTGCATTGGAAAATCAAAAAGAGGTTTCCCCGGCTACTAGCCAGCAAATTTTATTACGCAAATTTATCCAGTTAATTGACCAGCATTACATTGTTAAACAAACGGTTAGTGAATACGCAGCCATTTTATCTATTTCTTCCAATTATCTTTCACAATCCGTTAAACAGGAATCCGGTAAAAATGCGCTGACTTTTATTGCGGAACGCATTGTCAAAGAGGCCAGGTCGCTCATACAATACACGGATTTTAAGGTTGCCGAGATTGCTTACCAGCTTAATTTCTCCGATCCTGCAAATTTTGGCAAATTTTTCAAAAAGCATACCGGCGTTTCGCCTTCGGATTTCAGGAAACAACGGCAATGATTAAATAGACCAGTTTTTCCAATTTTTTCACCGATTTAATTAGATTAGTATAAGAATCTTTGTGCTTACAAACTTAATATGAAACACGATCCCGCTATAGACACCTATATCTCCAATGCAGCAGATTTTGCCAAACCGATCCTTAAGCACTGGAGAAAGCTTATTCAAGAAAATTGCCCTGATGTAGACGAAGCGGTAAAATGGAGTTTTCCGCATTTTGATTACAAAGGCGATCATATGTGTATGATGGCGGCCTACAAAAGCCATTGTTCTTTCTCCTTTTTAAAAGCCGGGCTAATGAGCGATGCTCGCCTTAAAGCCAATAAGGATCTAAAACCTATCCAACGATTTTTAGGGAAAATCACCAAAATCGAACAACTACCACCGGATGAAGAATTTATTGCGATGCTGAAAGAGGCGGTCACCTTAAATATAAACGGTATAAAAGTTAAAAGGGAGAAAACGGCCTCGGAAAAACCAAAGATACTGGAAACACCTGATTATCTAACCGAAGCCTTAGCGGCCAATCCTAAGGCTAAGGAAGTTTTTGAAAGTAAATCCAACTCGTTCCGAAAAGATTATATCATTTGGATCACCGATGCAAAAACGTCAGAGACAAGGGAAAAAAGGATCAATGAAGCTTTGGAATGGATTGCCGAAGGGAAAGGCAGATTTTGGAAGCATCAAAATAAATCCGACAATGTGAAATTAATCCCCTGGTCGGTGTTTCACCGCACCAGTGTGTACAAAGCGGTGCGGTGATAACACCGACCGCAGGCTAAATTTTAATAAACTATTTATGATGAGCAAAACTGAAATTTCGACCGAAAACAATTTCCTTACACTTATTAATATTTTTACGGTGGATCCCGCAAACCAACAACAACTGGTTGATCTGTTGATTGCCGCCACAGAAGGTAATGTCAACAAAATTGCTGGTTTTATTTCTTCAAGCTTACACAAAAGCCTGGATGGCACTAAAGTTACGATGTATGCGCAGTGGCGAAGTTTAGCAGATTATCAAAACATGCGTAATAATCCTACCGCATCGCCTTATTTGGAACAAGCTCTTCAAATAGCCACGTTTGATTCTGGAATGTATGAAGTAGTCAGGACCTTTATGCCATTTCAATAACTCCATGCTAAAATAGTAAGGGTTGCTCGCAAAAGCAACCCTTACTATTTTCAGCATATTTTATTGCGCCACAAAATTCCATTTACTATTATCGCTGGTCACATTAAATTTGGCCAATGCCGGTGTGCTGTCGCCGGAGGATACCAGCGCTAATTGCTCTTTTGAATTGGGAACTATCTTAGGCATAATACGGTAGGTACCATCGGTTAACTGATCAATCCGCCATAATTGTTCGGGTGCGCCGGTAAATGCTGGCACGGTTATCACTTCGGCATCCGCGGTTGCTGCTAACGCCCTTTCTGTCCCTGCTATTGTAATTTTATAATACGGGCCGCCTATATATCCGCTTGAATCAGGAGCCGGCGTAATGCTCCATTTTTGATGCGGGCGAGACATATATTCATTTAACCGGGTAGTAATATCGCCGGTTGGCCAGGTTTTTATTACATCAGTTAATTGCTGCAGCGGAACCGGTTTTATCGGTGTGTTGTCGCCCCCGCCACCAAAGCCGCCTCTGCCACCCGGCATACTGATCAAGTCAACAGCCAGCTCTAACCCAAAGCCCCTTCTTTCTGATTGTATCTCATAAGTTCCGGCTTTAATGTTATTACCCATAATAGGCCACCCATTTTTCCAAACTATCGGCATTATACCTAATACGCTGCGTCCCCCCTGATCCAGATCTGCTTCCCAGTGGAAAGACATTTTTTCAATGCCTGGTTCAATGATCATGCGCCCAAAATGGCCGGGGCCTATTAAAGTTCCCCGAGTGGTAGCAACCATTTTGCCACCGCCTTGCAACATAGGGCGGCCTACATTATCTACATAAGGGCCGGTTACGCTTTTTGAACGACCAACCAAAATATTGTAGGTAGAGTTAGGACCCGCGCAGCAGGTGGCATGAGTACCCAACAGGTAATACCAGCCGTCGTGATATATCATATCCGAAGCTTCGCAAACAATGGCCACGTTAACAGGCTTATTACCCACTACCCGTTTGCCTGTTTTAGGGTCAAGCTCAACAACGCGGATAAATCCAAAATAGGTGCCATAAGATAACCATAGGCGCCCGGTAGTTGGATCAAGCATTAAACCGGGATCAATAGCATCGTTGTCTTCGTAGCCATCAGATGTAGCAACCACTACCGGGTCAGAATATTTAAAGTCGGGCGATTTTGGGTCCAATGTTTTGTTCCACATACTTAAAATGGCGCCTTTGTGGTTGCCGCCGCCACCGGTTGCGCCATATACCACCAAAAAGCGGTTGCCAATTTTCATGGCATCAGGCGCTGCACCATTGCCGGGCCTTACGCCGCCGCTATGCCATTTCCATCCATCGTCAGATACTATGCCGCCGCCACCTGTGCCAAAGCTGTAATACTTTCCGTTATCTTCAACAACGGTTGACGGATCATGGATAAATGGCCTTCCTATTTGTGCTATGGTGGTTTGTATTATCGATGCTACTAAAAACGCAGTAAGGCCGATTAATTTCATTCTTTTCATAATAACTTATATATCAGAATAATGTATAGTTTAAATACAGTGAATTTTATTGATAACTAAGGGTGAAGTTTTTTACCGGCGATCCGTTCTCATCTAAAATACGAACGCAAAAGTTAGCCATACCCTGCCCGTTTAAAACCGCCGCGCGAACAATGTTCCTGCCCTTTTTAAGGGTTAAAAGCGGCGAGGTAGCCAGATCCGCTATAACATCCTTATCGCCGGGAACTACCAATACTTGCTTGCCATTTAGCCAAAATGCACCTGCCGAATTGGGGCCTGTAGATAGCCGCACGTTTTTAATGTCTTCGGTGCAATTGATGACGGTAACCAGCCAAAACAGTACGCCGTTGCGTATGGTGTTGGTTGCGTAGCTAAAATGGTATAAATTAAAGTTGAAATACTTGCTGTCTAACGCGTACCATTTCAGGTCCTGCCCTGCTACTTTTACCGTTTCGCCATTTTTGGGGATGGCATTATAATCGGGTGAAAAATTATCGGTAGCTAAGGTTGTATTCAAATAGCTTACCGTCATTGTACTATTGCTGCGATTGTTCTTAATCGGTTCCAACACCAGCCAACGCTGAATAAATCCATTGGCATCGGGTGCTTTTTTTACGTTAGTGGCGGGCGTAAAGCTGTTGGTTAAGGTATGTGTGGTATCGCCTGCCAGCGGTATGGGCGGCATGTTCGATCTTCGTCCCGGGCCACCTGCACCCGGCCCCTGCGCAAAAGCGTTAATGGCACCCGCTTGTAATCCAAATAAAACTACAAATGCCATAACCGGCAGCAGGGAACTGTGTTTTCTGTTCATAAAGGTTTGGTTAGTAAGGTTATTGTTTTGAAATTCAGTTTACTATAATGTAAATCTATAAAAACGAAGTTAAAAAGAAAGAGGGAATGTTAATTAAGCTTACAGAGGGTGGTTTTGGCGGAACGCGATGGTATTAAACACCGTAAGCTTTTATAGCTGCACAATATTATTCCTTATAGCAAATGTTACTAACCCGGTAACGTTACGCGACCCTGTTTTTACCAATAAATTGTTGCGGTGCCCATTAACAGTTTTAACGCTGATAAATAGTTTTTCGGCAATTTCTTCTGCCGTGAATTGTTGGCAGGTTAATTTAAGCACCTCTTCCTCTCGTGGTGAAATATTGGTTAGGAGTTTTTTAGTCGGCCTTATTGTTTTGGCCATACTGCCTTGAATAGCCTTTAATGTGCGGGTGTTAATATAGCTCCCTTTTTCGTATACAGAAACAATAGCCTGTTGCACTTCTAACAGGGCACAATCTTTAACCAGATAGCCATGCGCGCCATGCTTTATAAGTTCGGCCATAAAATTTTCATCGTCGTGTATAGAAAGGATAAGCACCTTTATATGGGGGAATTCTTCGGCCAATGCCAAGGTTAGGTGTAAGCCGCTATACTCCTTTTTTTCTTGCGGTGGTAATGATAAGTCTATTAACATCACATCGGGCAAAACGATGGCATTTCGCAATTTTTCAATAACCGAAAACCCATCGGGGCTTTCAAAGATCACTTCAAAATTAGGCCAATTGTTCAGTATTGCCTTAATGCCTTCTCTAAACAATAACTGATCTTCAACAATACCTATTTTAATGATGTCTTCCATATTAATGCGGTTTAGCTATGAGGTATGGTAATGGTTATTTTAACACCTTTTTCGTCGCCATTTTGGTATTCAAACCAACCGGTCATGGCCCTGGCCCGGGCTTCCATACTAATAAACCCCAATCCACTTTGGGTTTTGGCAACATCCGGAAACCCAAGCCCATCATCTTCAAAATTAATGATCAAACTGCCGTTTAAACAATCAAATTCTAAAAAAATATTGCTCGCTTGTGCATGTTTAATGGTATTGTTTATCATCTCCATCACAATCCTGTAAATACCCAGCGTGGCCGGCCAATTAAGTATAGGCCAATCGCATTTAACTAAAAAATTGACGGTTATCTCACCCGAGCGATGAATATGGTCGATAACAGATTTTATCGTTGTTACCAGTCCAAACATTTCTAAATGTGGCGGCATCAGTTGGTGGCTAATGCTCCTTACGCTTGAAATTGCCGTTTCGGATAAACTGATCAGGTTTTGAATACTTTTATTTTGATTGTCTGTTTGTATATCTTTTTGTTGCATCAGCATCAGGTTCATTTTAATAATTGATATTATCGCTCCCAATTCATCATGCATATCCTGGGCAATGCGCTTCCGCTCCTCCTCTTGCACCATAATACTGTTTTGCAAAAGTTCGTCCCGCTGTTTTGCTTCAATTTCGGCTTTTTCAAGCTCAAGTTCCATCAGGTTTTTCTGGAAATTCTGGTACAACACTACCACTCCTACCGCTATAATAAAAAGGGCAACCGTAAAGGGTACTATGATATCAACTAAGCTCACTTGCGTTTAATATGTTTCCAAATGGCAATTATAAAACAGGTGCACATCACTACTGACGCCAGGTCATTGTATATCCAGATATAATTTACAGTTGTTTTGTTAGAGTTACTGATCAGAAAATTTGAAAAATAATAGATCAGTATAGTTGTGAGAAGATTAACAAAAATACCCGAATTTATGAGGGTGACAGTTTTACCTATGGATGCTTTATTCATTCCGGACCGGGGATCTAACAAAACAATGAAAGCAAATATTGATAACATAATTAAGATAATAGACTCGGTAATCTGCGCGTATGAATTGAACGAGTCAATATGCTGTATAAATATACTGTTGCCAACAGAGAATACGACGAAGACAAATATTAGTGTAAAGAATATCTTTTTATCCAGATACGGTTTCAGAAATGAATAATAGAAATGCGTCAATAATGTGAATTCTATCGGTACATCTATATGCAATAAAAATAAGTTGTGAAGTTTTAAAACAGAGAGTGTAAGTTGGCTAATTTGAATTACAGCGTTAAATAATAAGAATAATTTAAACGAAAATAATTTGGGGTCAAATCTTTTAAAATACACCAAAGCCAACGTACCCGCCAGTAAAGGCGGGATATTTGACGCATCCATAATCAGGCGAACTAATGACATTTGCATATTTTTACTTATATCATGTTGTTATTAATCACAAGGTGGGCAGGGATTGTTTAGGTCTATCACATACATCCCGTCTTTATTAAGATTCAATTTAATATCTTGTTCGGGTTTCGTTGATTTGTTGGTTGATAGCGCGCCACAAAACAAACACTTGTTACAAGGGTTTTGCCACGGCATTCCATTTTTAGCGTAATAGAGGTTACCACTTTTGTCAAATACCAGGTCTACAACCACAGTATCTGTCCCGTTTGTCTGAATTTCAACAGGGTGTGCATACATTTTTATGGTGTTTTTAGCATAATCATATCCCAGCATTGTTTTAAGTCTCAAATGTTCGCATTGCACGTAATCATAAAGTTCGGCATTGTTTAAACCCAGCGACAGCAATACGTCAGTGTTTCTTAATATGCCCCCGCCATAGGGTACCTTATCTTTGTTTTTAATATATGGCTTGAATATCGAATCACAAATCACATCAAATACCGCCTGATGATATTTTGCAGTATCAAGTGGCACCAATTCTTTGGCAATTATTTCTGAAGGGATCGGCTTCGGGGCAAGGTTCCAGCGACAGTTTACTTTAAATATTATTACAATACACAAGGCAACTACTATAGTTGCCAAAAGAAGCGTTAGCCATTTTGATGATTTCTTCATGTCTTAAAGGTTAAGTTATTTTTTTACAATAATACTTTAAAAAATCGTTCTATGTAGCTATTATAAAGCTATTTACACCACAAACAGGTAATTATACCTATGCTTTTTAACATAAACAGTTATAACTATTGGTTTAATATATCAGATACTTATACGCTTACGTGCTATTTAATTAGGCTCCATCTTTACATCATCAAAAAGCTTTTTGTAAAGTGGAGCAGAACCCACCATAAAAAACGACCTGGCCGTACAGGTTAATGCGGAGGCGGATATCCGAAAAGCCAAACGAGTAGGAAAAAACAATAAAATAATGGCAACAATTGACATTCTATGTGTAATTGACACAAATGGTTTAATGCAACAAAACTTGAACCCCGGAACGCTGCAGGCGCCAACATCGCTTGGATCTTACAGTAATTCAGACACCTTTGTTTTTATGATCTGCGACGGGCAATATGCCAATACCGATCAGGGTAAGTCAGAACTTATAATAAACGCTTCAGTAGGCGACACCGTCAGATGGACGATTACCGACCCGTCAACAGGCTTACTTACCGATCAAACAGCTCATTCATACAGCTGTATACTTTATAACTTTGCAAGTGCAGGCCCGGGTACCGGCCAAATTACCCAACCCATTTTGGTAACACAGCCTGCTGTAATGTATTACAACAGCTCTGATAACCAGCCAAGTGCCGCAGCCTACATGTGCTCTGCATGGACAGCTTCTATTTTAGAAATTGGTACGGTACAGTATTCGTGGTCATTTCAGGTAATTGATTGCGTAAGTGGCTCAACCGTTGGATATTACTCCTGGGATCCTTTTATAAATATTACAACCTAAACGTAATATCATTAATTACACCATACGGTAGCGGTTTTGCATGGCTATCGTATGGTTTGTTAGACCTTCATTTTAGATTAAAATTTTTTAATTAAAAAAGCATGCATTAACTCAAAAAAATAATACGGCCGGCAAATATGGCTTTGTCACTGAAACGGAGGTCAGAAAAGTCAATAAAATAAGAAAATAAAAAAAAACGACATCATGAAAACTAAAATATTACTATTTATTCTTGTTTGGTCACAAGCAACCGCAATTTTTGGACAAACAGTAATCGCTAACAATACCAAGCTGTTGGTAACGAACGATAAAAACACCTGGGTAGAAGTTTATATAACATTTGCCGCTCAAAATAAGAAGAACCAATGCTGCGCTACTCCGGCAGGTTTGGCAGATTTTAAATTCTTAAAAACAGTAGCCCCCCTGATGGGTAAATTTAAACTTGGGCCAAAATCCAGCCAGGTTTTTGATGCGAAGGGTAAATGTTTCAGCGGGAATATTTGCTTTTATATAGCACCACAGTGTCCAGTAAAGGGCGCCGATTTTAATCACGGGAAAAATGGAACGAGCATTGCGGAGTTTACTTTAAACCCCAGTAAAACCTGTCAGGAAACCTTTGATATAAGCTGCGTTAACGGGGTTAACAGTTTCATTAAGGTAATTACTGCGTCCACAGCCGGTTGGGTATACGGCCCAAATAATACACCCATTGATACAGTATATAATAAAGACTTACAACAAAATGCCGGCCTACCGGGTGTATACCCTGTAAATTGTACTACTTGCACCGGCACAGCCAATGCACCTTGTCCATCGCTACCCAAAGGCCCCGTACAAAAACAGGCAATATGCAATGTACAACGTTCGGGCAGAGGTGGGCTGGTTAGGGTAATACTGCAAAACCCAATGCCAGCAAGCTCGCGATCAACTGCTTTAAAATAACAGATCCGTTTCTTAATGAAAATCTCTAAAGGATCTACATGCTGATCAAATTAAGACAGGGTTAACCCCCCGGTACAAAGTCCATTTCCAGCCTCTGGGCGGTATTATCACCGCACCGGAGGCTTAATTGGTTCCTCGCTATTGATCGGTTTATTGGTAGCCGGTTTTATTTTTATATCAAACTGAAAATAGTAGCTTTGATATACCAACTATAACCATTATGAAACCTATTTTATTATTACTTGCTTGTGTACTTATCAAAGCAACCGTTATCGCCCAGCCTGCCCCCATTAAGGTAGATGAAGGCCTATTACAGGGTACAACCGAAAACGGATTAACCATTTACAAAGGCATACCTTTTGCAGCCCCTCCTGTGGGCCAGCTACGCTGGAAAGCTCCGCAACCTGCCACAAAATGGACCGGCGTACGTATCGCCGACAAATTTGCCCCGGGCCCTATTCAGGGTGGCAACCCTCCTTCCGGAAAAAGCGAGGATTGTTTATACCTGAATGTTTGGACACCCGCCAAAACAGCTAACGAAAAGGTGCCCGTATTGGTTTGGATATATGGTGGCGGCTTTAGTGCCGGTGCCACTTCTGAAAGTAATTATAATGGCGCGGTGTTAGCTAAAAAAGGTGTAGTGTTGGTTTCGGTAGCTTACCGTGTTGGGCAGTTGGGTTTTTTGGCCCATCCTGAATTAAGTGCCGAAGATTCGCACCATGTTTCGGGCAATTATGGCTTGCTGGATATGATAGCAGGGCTTAAATGGATACAAAAAAACATAGCTGCTTTTGGCGGCGACCCTAAAAAGGTT
>NZ_JBDTJZ010000197.1:0-14021 GCF_039935595.1 Mucilaginibacter sp.
TAAGAGCACCATCTAACGCGATATATAATGCTGATTTTAAATTTGAATTTGGCAAAGCCTATACTTTAAAACAATCGGCAAACGCGGCGGCTACCATTGTTAGCTCGGGGCGTGGTGTTTATGAGGCATTGGATGCCGCTAAAAAATTAGAAGAACAAGGCGTAGCCATTAACGTAATTGATATGCCTACTATTGATGAAGCTGCTATTGTTGAGCTATACCGTACCGGTAAACCCGTATTTATCGCGGAGCAGAATAACGGGTATTTATGGTCGCATTTCAGGAAAGTATTGTTTGAGCGCGAAGCCAGTATCAACACCAAAAACCTGGTAGCGATTAATACCACTACCCAGGGTGGATTACATTATATCCATTCGGGTACCTATGCAGAGCTGGCCGCTCATTATGGGTTAGATGCCGCGCATTTAAATGCAACCATTTTAAAAACTTTGAAAAAATTATGATGACCATTATACACGAATCCGACGTACCCGAAGTAGAACACCCGGGCAGGTTTATGCGCTGGCTGGCTAATGAAGATTCATTGCAGGCTAAAAACCTGTCGGTTTGCGTTATCCGGGTTTTACCGGGCGAAGCGGTAAGACCCGCACATTCGCACCCCAATAGCGAGGAGCTGATCTATATTATAACCGGCAGCGGAAAAGTAATGATAGAAGGCGAGGTAGGCGAAGTAAAAGCAGGCTCGGCCATATTATTTGAGCAGGGCAAGGTACACATGCTCAAAAACACCGGCGACGTAGAGATGAAGGTGATCTGCTTTTTTGCTCCCGCCACCAATATTGATAATTATAAAATGTTTGAAGGGATCGAGTTCCCGGAATAAAGATTTTTCCAGATTGATTGATAGAGGCCCTTAACGAAAGTTGGGGGCTTTTTTTTGTTTGGATCAAATCCATTATATTTAATTTAATTATGAGTTGTGTATTATCAATAATTGGCGAAGATTTAAATGTTGATGCTTTTGTAAGCAAAACAAAAATGAAATGGGATAGCGTGTGGTATAAAGGCGATGTGATTAATCGGGTAAACCCCAAGAAAAAAAAGCATTCAGGCGTATCTATAGCCACAAGTGAGGCTGATTTCGATGATGTAAAAACACAAATAACTGAAACAATAGATTTTTTAATTAAGCGTAAAGAAAACCTAATCCATATTGCCACCACGCCGGGAATACAATACGTTACTATTAATTTTGGTGTGGATTCCGTTATAGATGAGGATCACCTAACCCAAGGATTTTTTTTTCCACCGGAATTGATTAAAATATGTTCGGAACTAGGAATTGGAATAGAACTGTCCATTTACAAACCGGATATGCAAGTGATTTTAGAAACGCGTAGAACAACTTTAAAATAGATATTAAAGTGCATGTGCGGTTCCCCCCTCACTGGTCGAAGTTTTCAACTTCGTCCTAAAATGCTGTAAGCATTCTGCTTGACTTATTAAGCTGAGAGCTTAATACATTATGGGACTAAGTTAGCTGCGCTAAACTTAGACCAGTGTTAGAGATTTTTCCAAATTGATTGATAGAGGCCCTTCAACGAAAGTTGGGGGCTTTTTTATTTAGCCAAAGTATATGAGCCATCTAAATAAGTTGGCGACACCAAAAAGTTTGCGTTACTATCGCTTACCGGTACGGCTGATGGCTCAGAACCTCGACCGCCTACTACAATAATGCCATTTTTTCCGCTTGTATCCAGGCCATTAACCTGCAGCCTGTAGCTAAAGTTGCCGTTAGCATCAATAACCTGTTCAATATATTTAAGTGGGACGGCTAATTCAATGGTATATGCTTTTTGATGATCCACAATTCCATTAGCTTTAATACCCAAATCATTATAAATAGATATGCTTTCCCCCTGAATACCTTTTGCACCTGTTAAAGGAATTTCCTTTATAGGGCCTGATATCTCTGAGTTTAAAGCAGAAAGTTGCTCTTCCGAAAGGGTTTTATTTGTACGAAGAACATAAGAAACATTACCCGGACTATTCAACATATACGGATAGGTAATGGCAACAGGAATTATTTGACTGTTCTTATCATTATTTTTAATGGTAAATGTAATACCGCCATAAACAATTTTAGCTATAGTACCATGATAAGTTGCCTGTACCACCAGGTACAGGTTATTATTATCATTACTAATGGTGTAATAAAATTCATTGGCATTGTTATAAGCTTCAAAATGTGGCCACTCTGTTGGTTTTCCGTCTATTTTTATATCGGTAGGTGCTCTGACACTTGACGTTTGTATTCCCGGTAATTTTTGTGCATCGGCCATTTGGGGGACAATTACCACGAATGCAATTAAGCTGATCAACAATACAGTTATTGAATTTTTCATAATCAAATCTATTACGAATATTTCGTAAATACAAATTTTATTATTCCTGTCCCCGCAGGTTTTCTCGAAAAGGATCTTGCGTCGTGTTGGGATATCACAAACACTTTAACGAAATTTAGGGGCTTTTTTTGTTTGGATAAAATCCATTATATTTAATGTAATTATGAGTTGTGAATTACGAATTATTGGTGAAAATTTAGATGTTGATGCTTTTGTAAACAAAACAAAAATGCAGTGGTATAGAGTATGGCATAAAGGCGATAATAGAATAAACTCTAAAAAACACACTGATTCAGGCGTATCAATTGGTGCGAGTGAGGCGGATTTTGATAATGTAAAACTTCAAATAACAGAAACAATAGATTTTTTAATTAAGTATAAAGAAAACCTGATTCATATCAATTCCACACCTGATATAGAATATGCGTATATAGATTTTGGCGTAGATTCTATCATAGACGAAGATCACCTTATACAAGGATTTTTCTTTCCACCGGAGTTAGTTAAAATATGTGCAGAACTTAGCATTGGAATAGAACTATCTATATACAAGCAGGATATGCAGATAATTTTAGAAAATCGAAGGTTAAATTCAAAGTAACGTATTCACTATTCTTGTGCTCGTCTGCAACTTACCGTGTATCCATATCTTTTGACTATCTATGCCCCGTTAGGGGCTACCTGTTTGTAGCCCAGAAAGAAAAGTGCTATTTGCCCCGTAGGGGCTACCCTGTATTTAGCATTTAAATTTATCCCCGCAAGGTTGCTTGAAAGCGACCAATAAAGCCACTGAATTCATGGTTAACACATTTTGGCTCTTTAATTAGTTCAACTATTTGATAGTCAAATAATTAACCTAATTTTTTAACGAAAATGTGTTAAGTTATGTTAACCCCTCTCATTCTGGCATTCGTCACAGACAAGCGCACGAGCGGTACACATCCGATTTTAATTTTGACTTATCTATCCCAATGCGTTTTTAAAATCAGCGATCAGATCCTCCCTGTCCTCAATACCTATTGACAGGCGTATCATGTTATCAGATATACCCATTTCGGCGCGTTTCTCTTTGCCTAACTCGTTAAATATGGTATGGGCAACGGGGATGGCTAATGTGCGGGTATCGCCCAGGTTACTTGATTTTACTACCAGTTGCAGTTTGTTTAAAAAGGTAAAACAATCTAGTTTTTCGTCCAGCTCAATACTCATTAAACTGCCAAATTTGCTGAACAGCTTTTTAGCCAGGTCATGCTGTGGATGATTAGGCAAACCCGGGTAAAATACTTTTTTAATATGAGGATGCGCCTCAAAAAACTCGGCCAAAGCCAACGCATTACCGCACGACCTATCCATCCGCAAGGCCAATGTTTCTGAACCAACCGAAATAGAGTGGGCAGCTTCAGGCGCTAATGTTGCGCCGGCATCCCTTAAACCCTTTTTGCGTATTTGGGTAAGGCCCAGTTTTTTAGGGTCGACCTGTTTTTTGTATACTTCGTTAATATTGGCAAAAGTACTCCAGTTAAATAAACCGGTATCGGTAACGCTACCACCTAAGGCATTGCCATGGCCGCCAATGTTTTTGGTAAGCGAGTTGATAACCAAACTTGCTTTAACAGCAATGGGGTTAAATAAATAGGGGGTGGTCATGGTATTATCTACCACATATATTAAACCCTTTTCCTGGCATAGAGTACCAATAGCTTCCAGATCGGCCACTTGGGTAGCCGGGTTGGCAATGGTTTCTACAAATACCAGTTTAGTGTTGGGCCTTAATTCGTTTTGTATGTTGGCAACTGAAGTAGCATCAACAAAAGTAATATCCAACCCCATATCAATATAGGTTTGAAAAATACTGCGCGAATTGCCAAACAAAAATGAGCTGGCAACCACATGGTCGCCATGTTTTATCAATGCCAATATAGTTGATGATATAGCACCCATACCGGTGGCAAAGGCAATAGTGCCAAAGCCGTTTTCCATTTGGGTTACCTTATGCTCTAAAGCAGACACGGTAGGGTTACCCTGGCGTGAGTAGGCATAACCGCTTACCTTGTTTTGAAAAACGTCTACCAAATCCTGCACATCATCATAACCATAAGTAACCGATGTATGTATGGGTTTATGTAAAGCGCCATGCTCCGGTTTTTGTAATCGATCAGAATGCAGCAGGGTAGTAGTAAAGCCTTTTTTAGTTGCCATGGTAGTTATAATTCAATTATACAAGTAAGAGACTGCGAACTTAGCGGTTTTTGTGTTAATTTTTATCAAAAACTTGTCAGAATGACAATTGGGGGTTGGTAGCGTCAATGTCCAACAAAGCTTCAAATTATACAGCGTATATGCTTCCTGTTTTGATTTATCTGCCACCATTGTTTAGTAAAACCAAATGGTTTTAAAATACAAAATCCCGGTATAACCGGGATTTTGTATTTTATATATATAATATGTTTACTGTTTAAAAGTACCCATATTATTTACACGGGTATATTTATCGCCCATGTTCATGTAGTCAATCACGATCTGGCCGGCTTCAAATTTTAAAAAGTCAAGGTCTTCTTTTTTAGGTTTTGGCGCACCTTTTTTAAGCGCCGGTAAACCTAAAGCTACCCTGCGCAAATTATCGCGTTCAAAGGTTTTCTGTTCATCAGCATCGCGTTGTTTTTTTAACTGCTGCTCATTTAACGGTACTGATTTTTCTTCCTCGCTTTTTTTATAATCAGCAATATCTTGCAGTAAATATTTATAGTTGGGATTGCTGTTCATGCGTTGCTCATGCATTTTTGTTAGTTGCGGAATTATAGGAGTAAGATCACCAACCTTAACATAATCACTTCTTGGTATCACGTCATAAGGCATGGCCGATGGTTCGGTATCCTCACCATATTTATCTAACGGGATAACAGACGGAAACTGAATATCGGGTATAACGCCTCTATGTTGTGTTGATCCACCGCTTATACGGTAAAATTTAGCTATGGTAAGATTAAGCTGGCCGTAAGTGTTTTCGCCGTTGCCTGCACGAGTGCGATTGCCTCTTACCACATTGGCAACCCTGTCGCCAAATGAGGTGATTACTCTATCCAGGTCTATCGGGCTTTGTACCGAGCCTTTGCCATAGGTTTGCGTGCCTATGATAAGGCCTCGGCCATAATCCTGTATAGCGCCCGAAAATATTTCGGATGCCGAAGCGCTGAAACGGTCGACCAATACCGCCATTGGACCAGTGTAGGCGATAGACGGATCGTCGTCTGTATCAACCTCAATGCCATTTGGTTCGCGTACCTGTACCACCGGTCCGGTTTTAATAAACAAGCCGGTAAGTGAAATAGCCTCGGCTAATGAGCCGCCGCCGTTCTCGCGCAGGTCAACAACTATGCCGTCTACATTTTCGCGTTTTAACGAGTCTAATACCAGTTTCATATCACGGGTAGTGCTATGGTAATTGGTCTCGCCTGAGCGTGCATCGTTATAAAAAGCAGGTACGTTAATTATGCCTACTTTATAGGTTTTGCCATTGCTGTTATAGGTACGCGTTTCTTTTTTAACCAGTTGGTCCTGTAAAACAATTTTCTCACGTACAATGTCAACTATATTAGGTTTATCTGCGCCCGTTTTACCTTGTGGTAACAATTTTAATTTTACTGTAGTTCCTTTAGCGCCACGTATCAATTTAATGGCGTTATCAGTGCGCCAGCCTATAATGTCTACAAATTCACCATCCGCTCCTTGTGCCACGCCAATAATACGATCGCCTGCATTTACCAGGTGCGTTTTATCAGCAGGTCCGCCGGGTACAAGCGACTGAATAGTAATATACTCGTTTTTGGTGGTCAAAGTTGCACCGATGCCTTCTAATGAACGCGACATCTCAATATTAAACTGCGCCGCGTTTGATGGGTTAAGGTAAGCGGTATGCGGGTCAATAGCCCCGGTAAACTCCGTCATGAAAATTTGAAACACATCATCGTTTGATAATTTGTTTACCTGCGATAAAAGGTTTTGATAACGCTTGGTCAACGTTTCTTTATTTTTGGCTATATCACTTTTGGCCAGGTTTAAGTTGAGCATATCATATTTTGTACGCTTGGCCCAGTAGTTATCCAGTTCGGCTTCTGTACCCCATGGTAGCTTTTCACGATCAGCAATAAATGAATCATTCTGTGTAAAATCAAATGTTTTATTTAACTGCGCCAACTGAAAATTGTAGTGGTCTATCTGCCTTTTTTGAAAAACATTGAATATGTAAAATATATTGTTCAGGTTACCTGCCTTAATATCATCATCCAGTGTAAGTTTATATTTGCTAAAGTTGGCAATATCATTTGCTGTAAAGTAGATATGCGTTTCATCAAGACTTTTAAGGTAACGATCAAATATCACAGCAGAAAGTGAATCATTTAGTGGCACCCTTTTATAATTTGAGGACGAAATGATCTGTGCAACAGTACGGCATACGGTACCTTGTTGTTCAGTAGGCTGTAGGTTGGTCGAGCCGTCTACCTTTATGGGCTTTGCGGGGGATGCATTACATGCAAGCGCTGCGCCCAGCACCAACACGGTATAAAATCGCTTCAACATATCTTTAACTTTATTTAAATCAGGAATAGAATATAACATCAATTATAGTGTACAATAGTTTGCTAATGTAATAAACAAACTCGCAAAAATCCTGCCTTATTATTTAGAAATAAGAATATTACAATAATATTGTACAGTTTTAAATTATGTAGAGTTTGTTGGTAAAACAAGGCATTATTATTAATCATTTTTATTTGCCTCAACAGCTGCGGCATAACGTAAACCGGCTCTGATAAAACCGGTTGTATTTTTTAACTCTATATCTTTAGTTGTTTGCTCTACATCATTTAAGCTTTCTTTCAGCCCTTTTAATGCAGCCAGGTCATGTGCTTCTTTCAGGTCAGTGCGTGCCAAAGCCAGTTCACCTATTGAAGCTTTAATAGCCGCCAGGTCCAATAAATTGGCTATGGTTAGCTTATCATTATTTTGTTGTTTTGCCAAATTGTTGCTTTGTAATAAAAACCATTTTGCTTCCGAAAAACGGTGTTCCAAAACATATAAATGGGCCAATTCGGTAAAACTATAGCTGGCTTCGTCATATACCCGGTAACGCATATTATGCTTTACTTCTTTCAATATAATTTCTTCTGCTATATCTAAACTATGATCAGGATGTTTTATTGCTAACAGACGTACATTATGTGTAAGTGTTACAGTTGCAGGGCTAATAGTAGTGGCCGATATATAACTGGCTTCCTGTAATTGTGGATAACGAACCTGTTTTTTTTTCCAGAATTGAGCCGAAGCAGAAAAGGTTAAGGTACAGAAACAAATAAATAAAATTAATCTCATTAATATACGTGGGTATAAATTAAGTTGTAAATGTAATAATATGATTTAAAAATATACGTATCAACGTTGTTGCACCTTAATGCGTATATTTTAATAGTGCTATTTTATTTTAATCCCATTGATCGTAAAAACGCCGCCGAATTAGGTTTACGTCCTAAAAAGTTTTTAAGTACATCGCTTTCTTCTTCTGTAGCGCCTTTTTCCATTATGGTTTTACGATACTTTATTCCGGTGGCCTGGTCAAGTACGCCGTGTTTTTCGAATACCGAAAATATATCCTGCGCGTATACTTTGGACCATAAGTAGCCGTAATAATTAGCGCCATAGCTGCTCAAGTGATTAAACGAGTAAATAAAGTGCGTACCTTCGGCAAAAGGTGCCTGGGTTATTTTATACAGGTCTTTTGACACCTGTACCGCGCCTTTTTCTTTTACCAGATTGTAACGGTCCTCATAAGTAAAATCTATCATGGCATAATATACCTGCTGTATATTGGCATTGCTTACCCCCAACAGGCGCACTTTATCCATTTTATTGAATAATGATAAAGGCAATACCTGGCCTGTTTTATAATTTTTGGCGAAGATCTTCAACACGTTATAGTTCCAGCAAAAATTCTCTAAAAATTGCGACGGGGCCTCTACAAAATCGCCCTTTACGGCAAACGCGTTTTGCGAAGCTATAACAGGATGGCATAGCAGGAAATTAATTAAATGCCCAAACTCATGGAACATAGTAATTACATCGCTATGGGTAAGTAATGAGGGTTCTGCAGTGGTGCCTTCGGGGAAATTACATATTAGGGTACCTACAGGCAATATTTCTTTGCCATTGGCCAGGTGATATAGCGAAATATTGGCCGTTTCAAAGTGATTATATTTATTGGGCCTCGGGTACAGGTCAAGGAAAAATGTGCCCACTTTTTTGCCTTCTTTATAGAGTTCAAAACTGCGCACTTTTGAGTACCATACCGGTAAGCCTTTAACCTCGCGAATACTGATGTTAAATAATTTTTGGTAAACCGTAAACATACCCTTTATGGTATTATTCATTTCAAAATATTGCTTGATCTCGTCGGTATTCAGTTGGTATTTGGTATCCAATAATTTTTTGTTGTAGTAGGATATGTCCCAGTTATAAATGGTATCGGCCAGTTCGGGGTGCATTTTATGTTTTACCTCGCGTTCCTCGTTGGTATAAACGGGCAGGTAGGGTGTAAGCTTGTCGCGCAGGTCATCTAAAAAGCCCCATACTTTTGATGGTTTGGCGGCCATTTTTTGCACCAGGGCATATTCGGCATAAGTTTTAAAGCCTAACTGTCCGGCCAGTTTATTGCGATAATAAAGCAAGCTATCCAGGGTTTTTACGTTGGCAGGATAAGCCCTGTTCATGTACTTTAACAACATCGCATGACGTGTATTCTCATCGTCAGCATATTTCATGATGTTGATATAGTTAGGCCCGTTAATGGTAGCCATGTACAGGTTTTCTGCCCGTTTCCAGGGGCGGGTCACGGTTTCGGGCACGCCCTGTAGGTCTTTAGTCGTAAAGCGTATGCTGTCCTTTGATTCGGCTAAGTTTTTATCAAACTGGGTAGCATAAAGTATCACCTTATCATTGGTGGCTTTTAAAGCTTTCCGGCCGGCATCATCCAGTTTGGTGCCGTTTATTTCAAATGAAACCAACGTTTCACTTAAAAACTTTTTTTGCGAAGCGTTAAGGGTTTTAGCTACCGGCGATTTAGCAAAAACCTTAAGCGCGTTATACAGGTCGACATTCAGGTACAGGTCTGTACCGTATGATGATAACCTTTCCAGTTGTTTGTTGGCTTCTTCGCGTGTTTTATCATCAACAAACGTAGCTGACGGTATATATACCTTTCCGCCCAGGTCGCTAAGGTTATAGCCTATTTCATCAAATGCCATTAAGGTGTTGGCAATGTTTTTTTTACCTGCCGGGATAGCAATAATGGCTTTTATCTGGCTGTTACATTTAATAATTACCTGGTCAACAGCCTCAGTCAGCGCTGCCGCGGTAAATTTTTCAAAACGGATAGGCTCATTGGTGTGAACCAGCAAAGGGTTGGTTGTTGTTTTTTGCGCATAAGCGCTCAGGGGCAGCAATGCCACCGCGAAAAGTAGTTTTTTAAGCATCATAATAAAATCAGTTATCCAAATATATTGAATTAATATCATAAAAAAAGCCCTTCCAAACAGGAAGAGCTTTTAGCTTTATTCTTTTATCTATCGGCTTATTTAGCCATTTGCCTGCGGATGATGTTTAACGCGCCACCAGCTTTAAACCATTCAATCTGCTGTGCATTATAAGTATGGTTAACGGCAAAGCTGTCAACCGTACCATCCTGGTGATGCAATACAACCGTAAGCTGTTTGCCCGGGGCAAATTCAGTTAAACCAATAATGTCTATCTTATCATCTTCCTGTATCTTATCATAATCGTTGCTATCGGCAAAAGTTATGGCCAGCATACCTTGTTTTTTCAAATTGGTTTCGTGTATACGGGCAAATGATTTTATCAATATGGCACGTACACCTAAGTGACGTGGTTCCATAGCCGCATGCTCACGTGATGAGCCTTCGCCATAGTTCTCGTCGCCAACCACAATGCTGCCTATGCCATGCGCTTTATAATCGCGCTGGGTAGCAGGTACCGGGCCGTATTCGCCGGTGATACCGTTTTTAACGCTATCGGCAGTGTTGTTATAATAGTTTATAGCGCCAATAAGCATATTGTTGGATATGTTATCCAAATGCCCGCGAAACTTGAGCCATGGTCCGGCCATTGAGATATGGTCGGTAGTACATTTGCCTTTAGCTTTTATCAACAGGAGCAGGCCTTTAATATCTGTACCTTCCCAGGGGCTAAACGGTTCCAATAATTGCAAACGTGCCGATTTTGGGTCAACCTTTACGCTTACCTGACTGCCGTCCTCGGCAGGTGCCTGATATCCGGCATCTTCAACCGCATAACCTTTAACCGGCATTTCAATACCTTGTGGTTCGTCAAATTTTACCTGCTCGCCGTTTTCGTTGGTCAGGTAATCAGTTAACGGGTTAAAGGTAAGGTCACCCGCAATAGCAAACGCGGTAACAATTTCCGGTGATGCTACAAACGCGTGGGTATTAGGGTTACCATCCTGGCGTTTAGCAAAATTGCGGTTAAACGATGTGATGATAGAGTTTTTACGGGTAGGGTCGTCAGTGTGACGTGCCCACTGCCCAATACAAGGACCACAGGCGTTAGCCAATACCACACCTCCCATTTGTCCAAATGTATCCAGATAGCCATCACGGTCAACCGTGTAGCGCACCATTTCTGAACCCGGGGTTATGGTAAATTCAGCTTTTGATTTCAGGTTTTTATCAATAGCCTGTTTGGCGATAGATGCCGAACGGGTAATGTCTTCGTATGATGAGTTGGTACATGAACCTATCAAACCAACTTCTAATACGGCGGGCCAGTTGTTCTCTTTAACCGCTGTAGCAAATTTAGAGATAGGCCATGCCAGATCAGGCGTAAACGGACCGTTAACATGCGGCTCCAGTTCGCTCAGGTTTATTTCAATAACCTGGTCAAAGTATTGTTGCGGGTTAGCATACACTTCGGCATCGCCAGTCAGGTGTTCTTTAACGGCATTGGCAGCGTCGGCAATTTCAGCGCGTTTGGTACCGCGCAGGTAAGTCTCTTGCTTCTCATCATATCCGAAGATAGAGGTAGTAGCGCCAATTTCGGCACCCATATTACAGATGGTACCCTTACCTGTTGCCGAAAGCGATTGTGCGCCTTCGCCAAAATATTCAACTATAGCGCCTGTACCGCCTTTTACGGTTAATATACCGGCAACTTTCAAAATAACGTCTTTAGCAGATGTCCAGCCGGATAATTTTCCGGTTAGTTTAACACCAATCAGTTTAGGGAATTTAAGCTCCCAGGGTAAACCCGCCATAACATCGCAGGCATCGGCACCGCCCACACCAATAGCGATCATACCTAAGCCACCCGCGTTTGGTGTATGCGAGTCAGTACCTATCATCATGCCACCGGGGAAAGCATAGTTCTCTAACACTACCTGGTGGATGATACCCGCACCGGCTTTCCAGAAACCAATACCATATTTATCAGATACCGAAGCCAGGAAATCATAAACTTCTTTGTTTATATCCTTGGCTGTATTTAGATCTTCAACAGCGCCAATTTTAGCTTGTATCAGGTGGTCGCAATGCACGGTTGAGGGTACAGCCACCTGCGGGCGGCCCGCTTGCATAAATTGCAACAGCGCCATCTGGGCCGTAGCATCCTGCATGGCAACACGGTCTGGTGCAAAGTCAACATAGTCAACCCCACGGCCAAACGCTTGTTTAGCATCGCCTTCAGAAAGGTGAGCGTATAATATTTTTTCGGTTAAAGTAAGAGGTTTACCGGTCGCTTTACGGGCAGCATCCACACGGTTGCTGTAGCGGGCGTAAACTTTTTTGATCATCTCTAAATCAAAAGCCATTGTATTGATTTTATGGGTAAAAGGATAAAAAAAATCGCGGTTTAATATCGCAATTATACTGGTGGGGCGAATTTACAAAATTTAAGGGTAATAAGGTAAAGCCCATTTAGGCAAATGTTATTTGGATGTATTCTAAATAGGGGCGGAGGGTTTAACTATAGATGTGGCAAGAAAGAAGGTTGATTATTCTTAAAAATTTCTGCTCCATTCGTGACGGAGCTCGTTTAATTTCTTATCTATTTCGTCAATGGGTTGTTTAGTAATCGCACCACTATATTTTTTTATTGAATCTTCAGACAAAGAAATATTTTTCTTAGGATGGAGCCTAATTAGATTGTACGTTTCCATATCTTTTAATAAGGTATAAGCCCTATCATCCAATATGTCTACAGTTATCGTTGTCATAATTTCCTTAAAATCTAAATTTACAACTTAAATATGAATAGCGAAAATTAGCTTATTATGGGCATACTATTGTTCCCCCTTTAGGGGGTTAGGGGGCAAAACCGATACCCCTCCTTACTCCAATACGCCATCGCCTTTGGCAACACATACTCCAGCCTGTCAAACGCTTTAAGGCTATCATGAAACAGTACGATATCGCCGCTCCTGGTATTTTTTAAAACATTGGTCAGACATTTTTCGGGCGAGAGGTCAATATCAAAGTCGCCGCTTAATACGTTCCACATGATGATCTTTAACTCTGGTTTACGCTGCTTTAACAGTTTTATCTGCGATTTTTTGATACGCCCATACGGCGGTCTGAACAAATCGGTGTTTAATAACTTATCGGCTCTTAAAAAATTTTCCAGGTAAAACATATCACCCATATCCCATCCTTTTAAATGATTATAGGTATGGTTGCCCATAGCGTGGCCGGCGTTTTTTACCTGCTCAAAAACATCAGGATGCTTTTTTACATTATCGCCAATGCAGAAAAAAGTAGCTTTGGCATTGTATTGCTGTAAAATATTTAATACAAAGGGTGTAACAATAGGTATAGGGCCATCGTCAAAAGTGAGGTAAATACAACGGTTGCCTTTGGGCATATCCCAAATCAGTTGGGGATATAGCTTTTTAAGCAATAGTGGAGTTTTTACCAGATACATAATAACGATTTTAGATTTTACACACCGGATTTGCAATAAATTGGCTTAATTAGTATAAATTAAGTCAATTTATTTGCTCAAATCTAACATCTCAAATCTCAAATTAGCAAATTAATTGTGCAGGAACCACCTTATGGAGCAATTTATATTAAAATTTAAGCAGGCCGGAATTATTGGAATGCTGTTATTATTTGCCAGCTTTACTGCCGTAGCGCAGGAGAAAATAACACTGCAAATGGCGGTTGACAGAGCTTTGGCCAACAACCTTACCATTAAGCAATCGGTAATTAGCGAGTTATCAGCTGCCGAAGATTATACACAATCAAAAAATAACCAACTGCCCAGCTTAAGCGCCGGTCCGCAGTCGGGGTATAACTTTGGCCGTAGCCCGGTGCCGGGTCAGTACACTTACGCTAATAAATCATCATTTTATGTAAACGGGTCTGCTAACGTGCAGATAACTCTTTTTCAGGGCGGGCAATTACATAATCAGGTGCTGCAAAACAAGCTATTGCTTGACGTAAGTAAAAAAAGTACCGATAAAGCTAAAAACGACCTTGTGCTAAACGTTGTTGTTGATTATTTGCAGATATTAACTAATCAGGATCTGGTAATAGCTGCGCAGCAACAAATTGATATAGCTAACCAAACCTTAGA
>NZ_JBDTJZ010000198.1:0-14519 GCF_039935595.1 Mucilaginibacter sp.
AGAACAAAATGAGCGTAATCAACGCAGTCAGAAACAAACTCATCCTGCGCGTTTTTGCTTGCGTCAACCAAAATAGGAAATACGAAAAAAATTATTGCAAATTAGTTGCATAGATCATAGAAATCGGGGGTGAAAAATCAAGAAAATAAACGGTTATAATAACCGGTAAGATTCTCGCAGGTAAGCAAACAACGTGGGTTGCAGGTCATCTAAAACTGCCACACGGATATGGTTTTCAAACTTAGTACCTAAGGCGGTACTTTTAAGCACGGGTTTTTCGGGGTGTGCTATTTTAGAATAAAATTTAATGTCAAGTTCCTTTCTCATAGGCCTGATGACCAGGAAAGTGAACCTGCGGGTAAAAACTATACAGTTTGGAGTTATGCCCACCAATACACCTTCCCAATCGGCCACTTCAGCCAGTATTTTATCAAACACAAGTACTAATTCGGGTGGGCGGCCTGCAAACAAACTATCCAGACCTACGCGGGCGCAATAATGCCGCTGCCCGGGTTTAGGCAATTCCCGCTCACATTTTGGGCAGGTCCAGCTCATAAATCATTTTTTCTTACGTTTTTCGAGCATATCGGCTATACTAATGGCCGAACAGGTTGTAATAACCTGTGCCAATGCCTTTACAGGCATAGTGGCGGCATCATTAAAGTTGATACAGCCTTTTTGAAACTTAGCATCCGGTAACAGGTTTTGAAATTCCTCATACAGTACCGGGTTCATATACATAGGCAAACAATGCAGCGACATATATTTTTGAGTGCTGGCCAATCCATATTTCATGTAGCCGCGATCTAAATAAAGTATCATTTCCTTGCCCATCATAGGTTTAATTGCCGGCAGTATGGTCGGATCGTTTGCCACGATCACCTCATGGATGGCGCTTAGGATAGTCCGTCTTTCTACAGGGGCACTATTAATAAATTCCTTTATTTCCATACCCTAATTTACAGAAATGATTGATAATTATTAAGTTTTACCAAAACAGTAAAATCTCCCTACAAAAAAAGGTCGGACTTTTTCGTTCCGACCTTTTAATATATGATATCCAATATTTGTTAAATCAGCGATACCTGCTTAGTAATTGTTTTTTTGCTGGCAGTGCTTTGCGAGTCAGGTTGGCTGCCCCCAACGCTAACGGCTAATTTACCTTTAAAAATTTTCGAGGTCCCGTCGTAGTTGACCAATGCAAGGTCCTCAGGTGTTAACTGAAATTTGATAACCTTGCTTTCGCCTGCTTTAATAAAAGTACGTTCAAAGCCTTTTAACGCGCGTATTGGCGTTTTAACAGCTAAGCCCAAGTGCGACAGGTAAAGCTCAGTAACTTCTTCGCCATCGGTTTTGCCGGTATTGGTAACTTTAACGCTAACAGTAACAGGCTTGCTGCCTTGTATAGTGGCTGGCACTTTCAAATCATCATATTTAAAGTTGGTGTAGCTTAAGCCGTAACCAAAGCTATATAATGGTTTGCCTTTAAAATAACGATAGGTGCGGTTATTCATTGAATAATCACTTATAGAAGCCGGAAGATCCTTGTCGCTCGCATAAAAAGTTACCGGTAAACGGCCACCCGGGTTATAATCGCCAAATAAAACATCAGCAAGCGCTGTGCCCGCTGCCTGGCCACCGTACCATGCGTTTACAATAGCCGGTATGTTTTGAGCTTCCCACGGCATAGCAATTGCCGATCCGGTCATCAACACAAATACAATAGGCTTGCCGGTAGCTTTCAAATCTTTTAACAAATCTGTTTGGGCCTTAGGCAGCATGATTGAAGTACGGTCTCCCCCTCTAAAGCCATCTTTATTGGTGTTCATCTCCTCACCTTCAAGGTCGGGAGTAATACCACCAATAAATAAAATAACATCTGCATCTTTAACGCTATCAACCAGTTTACTATGGTCAACCTTAACGCCGCCGTTCACCACATAATCAGTACCCTGGTGATAAACAATCTCGGTAGCCGGACCTAACTTAGCCTTAATTCCCTCTAACGGTGTAACCGAATGTGAAGCAGTACCATAATAGTTACCGCGTATGCTGCGCAAATTATCAGCATTTGGACCAATGATAGCTATCTTTTTAAGGTTTTTACTTAATGGTAATAAATTACCCTGATTTTTTAATAATACTATTGATTGCCGGGCCATTTTTAAAGCATGTGCCTGGTGGGCAGGGCTCTCCAAAACGCTCATTGGTATTTGGGCAAACTTATTCAGTTCGGGCGGGTCAAACAGGCCTAAGCGGAAACGCGTTGTGAATAGCCTTTTTACTGAAACATCAATATCCTTTTCAGTTATTTTTCCGTCAGCAACTGCCTTGGTCAATGCTTTATAAGCAGCTTGAGGTAGCGGACCCACAATACATTCCACATCGGTACCATGCAATACAGCATCAGCAGCCGAACTTGCAGCATCAGGAAAAGCCTGGTGTGCGGCACTCTTGTAAAAATCATCAATACCACCGCAATCAGAAGTCACATAACCTTTAAATTTCCATTGGTTACGCAATATATTGGTTAGTAACAAGTCGCTACCGCAGCATGGCTGTCCTTTTAATGAGTTATAAGCACACATTACACCCTCTACCTTAGCGTTCACTACTAATTTTTTAAAAGCTGGTAAATAGGTATCCCAAAGGTCATAGTCGCTTACATCAGTATTAAATTTATGGCGGGTTGATTCCGGTCCACTGTGTACAGCGTAGTGCTTGGCACATGCGGCGGCTTTTAAATATTTAGGATCATTACCCTGTAAACCGGTTACAAAGCTATATCCCATTGATGCTGTTAAAAATGGGTCCTCGCCATATGTCTCCTGTCCACGTCCCCAACGCGGGTCGCGGAATATGTTAATATTCGGCGTCCAATAAGTTAAATTTACATACCGCGGGCCTGTTTTTTTATCACGAATGCTTTGGTTATTAATGGCACGTCCTTCTTCGGCTGTATAATCAGCCATTTGGTGTAAGGATGCCTTATCAAATGTTGCAGACATGGCTATAGCCTGCGGATATACGGTTGTTTTAAAACCCTGAGCACGCGCTACACCGTGTAAGGCTTCGTTCCACCAGTTATAAGCCGGCACCCCTAAACGCTCAATTGCCGGCGCCTGGTTTATCATCTGGTTAATCTTTTCGTCCAGCGTCATTTGCGCAACAAGGTCATTCACCCGTTGGTCAATAGATAATGTTGGATCCTGGAACTTGTATTGGTACTTGTCTCTTTTTACCAACGCTACGGTAGGTATGACAAAAACCAGCAAGAACAACAGATTGAGTTTGTTACTAAAAAACTTTTTCATTTGATGGTGCTTAGTGTTTAACTTAATTGGTTTATATGGTATTTAATTGGTACTGATTTTCAGATAATTAAAATTGTGTATTATATACACTTGCCCGGCGGGGTTATTTTAATTTCAATAGGTTTAATTTTTTAAAAGTATAAATAAATTAAAACCCCTGCAATTGATTTTTTTAATATTATTTTGGTTACACAGCTATATTTTTTTACGATTTTTTTCGTTTTCAATAAAACCTCTCTATATTGAGATTTAATTATAACCTATAAATTTTTATGAAACATTTATTAGCCCGCAAGGGCATTGCCTTAGCAGTAACGTTTTTATTTGCCAGCAGTGTAATTATGGCACAAACTACTGCTACAATGAGCAAAAAAGACGCCGACAAGTGGGTTAAAAGCAAAGCCTATGCCCCAAATTTAAACAGAAGCGTTGACGTATCTGTAAACAGTGTGGAATTTGCCAAACAATATAATGCCAACAAAGCGGTTTGGGATAAGGTATTCGCGTTTTTACAAAACCCCGATCTGGCTAATATGCGGGGCGGCCACGTAAATATTGACGGCGAAAATGGTGAGAATGCATACGCTATATTTTTAAATGATATACCAAAAGATTTTTCACAATCAAACTGGGAAGTACATAAAAAATATATTGATGTGCACTATGTTATTGAAGGCAAAGAAAAAATTGCAGGTATACCTTTTGCTAAGGTTCAGGACGCTGTTGTTACCCCTTTTAATGATAACTCGGACATCGGCTATTATAAATATGACGCTTTTAACGATTATTCAATAGCCACTCCGGAGAATTTCTTTATCTATTTTCCCGGCGAAGCGCACCGCCCGCATTTAAAGGTTGACCCGGCATCAACCGATAGAGTAAAAAAGGTAGTTATAAAAGTAAAATATGTAAATTAAAACTAAAAACTATGGACACTTCGCTTATAACAACCAGTACCAGTTTAGAAGGCTATCGCATTACCAAACATTTGGGTGTTGTTAGGGGTATTACGGTACGTAGCCGAAGTGCATTAGGCAATATAGCAGGCGGCTTCCAATCACTTTTTGGAGGCCGCTTATCTATTTATGTTGAGCTTTGCGAAAACTCACGAGAAGAAGCTTATCGCTTATTAATTCAGCATGCCCAGGCACTGGGTGCCAATGCAATAATAAACATGCGCTATGACGCTAATGAAATTATGCAGGGCATTACCGAAGTACTTGCTTACGGCACAGCTGTTGTAGTTGAAAAAGCTTAAAATTACTTAAAGTATGACAACGGTATTTGCTTCCACATACCATGGGCCAGGTTGCCGGTTAATAGCGCGTATATAAGATATAACGGCCAAAAAATATAACAGAGAATAAGCAATATAATAGAGTGGTTGTAATACCAGTTTATCATTAAAGCATATAGGCCTAATAAAAGATATAATATACTCGAATCGCGTTTTCTCATACTGTTTTTTAGCTGGTGTGTGTATTCTTCGTTAAAAATAATACATATTATAATAGCGTGCAATTACCTGTTTCAACTATCATATTATATTCCAAATAGCTCTGATAGTTATTTTTTGCAAGTTTCCATAAACCATTTTAGGCTATAAGTTATCCACATATTAACAAATATGCTTAAATTGGCTTAAAAACGGCCTTTTTTGGTGATAATTTTTCTTCACAAGTATTCGCTTGTTAGCAACAATAAACTATGTTTGTGAAACAAATCACTCCCGTTAAGGGTTAATTTTAAAAACAATTAAAAACTTATCATGGCAACATCTGGAATTACTGCTTATTCAGTAAAAACAAAAACTAAAAACGTACCAATGATCGATCCTGTTATTGACATCAAATCAGGAAGATACATTGCAACAGGTAAAGATGCGCAAGGCAACAAAATGGCCGCAATTATGGGCAAAGCTACTGCCGAAGAGCACGTAAAAAATGGCAATGCAAAAAAAGGTTCTGGCTGGTAAATAATACCAACCAACAATCAACAAAAGAAGCAGGATAAAATTATCCTGCTTCTTTTGTTTAATACCTGCTCAGTTAATATTCCTGCTTTGCTTTTTTGAGTCACTACTCGTTTTTTTTGTAAAAAAGTGTTAAAATTGGGGGCCCCTCCCTTATTGTATACGATAAATAAATATATTTACAACTCCAGTTATTGCAACCAATCATGAGTCTTAAAAAATTATCATTTACTCTGTTGTTTCTTGCCGCATTAAGTTCCGCGGTTTTCGCGCAAACAGATACTGTTAGCTTAAATACCATCATAAAAAAAACAGTTAAACTTAGTAATGAACGCCCTTTTGAAAAAGTTTATCTTCATTTTGATAAGCCTTATTATGCCATTGGCGATACCGTTTGGTTTAAAACTTATGTAACTATTGATACACATCAGCCATCCGCTTTAAGTAAGGTTGTATATGTTGATGTAATAAGCAGTAAAGATTCAATTGTACAAACATTAAAATTTCAAGTTACCGGTGGTATAGCTTTAGGAGATTTTATTTTATCTGATGCTAATTATAAGCAAGGTAATTACCGTGTACGTGCTTATACCAATTATATGCGAAATTTTGACGCGGCCTATTTTTTTAATAAAACAATTCCTGTAGGAGATTTTAACAAAACAATAAACACTACTATTTCAATTGCAGGTACTACACAAAATAACAATTCAAAAGTTTCGGCAATAATAAGCTATAAGGACCCTACAGGCAGGCCCTTTGCCAATAAAAGGGTAACCTGGAAAGTAGTAAATGACGATGATAATATAAGCAAAGGTAAAGGCACTACCAATGCCAATGGTATAATAGACGTAACTTTTACCACCAATAAAACTGAACAGATAAATACCAGTGTTTTAGTAACCGAAATTGAGGTAAGCGATGAAAAGAAAATAGGCAGTACATTCTCTTTAAAACACGCAGTGGCTCCTATTGATTTCCAACTGTTTCCGGAAGGTGGCGATTTAATAAATAGTATAACATCAAAAGTAGCTTTTAAGGCCGTTGGCCCCAATGGTTTGGGTGTTGGGGCTAAGGGTACCGTTACAGACAATACAGGAGTTACAGTAGCCAATTTAACCTCACAGCATTTGGGGATGGGTGTATTTTCAATCACACCCGAAAGTGGCAAAACTTATAAGGCCAATATTACATTTGCTGATGGATCGCAAAATTCCTACCCTTTACCAAAAGCACGCGAAGAAGGCATTACCTTAAGCGCTGATAATTCTAATGCCAACAACCTGATTGTTAAAATATCAGCTAATAGTGGATTTCTTGCAAAAAACAACGGCAAATTATTTTATATAGTTGCACAAAATGGAGAAACTATTTGTTTTGCAGCACAAACTGCACTTAGCGCTGGTGCTTACTCATCCCCTATACCTAAAACCAAATTCCCTTCGGGTGTTTTAAAACTTACACTTTTTACTGACAGAGGTGAGGCGTTGGCAGAACGTATTGTATTAATACAGCGCAATGATCTTTTAAACATTACCATGAAATCAACCCAGCCGGTTTATACAGCACGTGATAAAGTGGTAATGAATGTTACTGCAAACAAAGATCAAAAGCCGGTTGAGGCCAATATGTCAGTAACTGTTGTTGATGAAACCAAGGTGCCGTATGATGAAATAGCTGAAACTACTATTTTAACCAATTTGCTTTTAACCTCCGAAATTAAAGGATACATCGAAAAACCAAATTATTATTTTACCAATGTTAATGAAAAAACAATAGCTGATGCTGATGTTTTAATGCTTACACAGGGTTACCGCAGGTTTAATTACAAAGATATTTTAGCCAATATTTATCCTCAGGTCAAATTTCAGCCCGAATCAGGAATAACCGTATCAGGTACATTAAGAAACAGTACAGGGCTTCCTATTTCAAAAGGCAACCTTACGCTACAAATACCTGATCGTAAAATATCACTAAATACTGTTGCCAATGTTGCCGGCGAATTCAAATTTTCAAACCTGGTAATTCCGGATTCAACCAAAGTTATTATTAGTGCAAAAAATAATCCAAGCGGCTATGGTTTTATGATAATGCCAGATGGCGAAATATTTCAGCCGGTTACGGCAAATATTAATGCGCCTGATGGGATAGTAAATATTGATAGCACTTTAAATCCATATTTAAATAACGCAAAGCAACGTTTTGCCGGTTCAAGGGTATTGAAAGAAGTAGTGATTAATGCGGCACCTGTTGTTAAAAAACAAACCCACATAGATCATCCTGCACTAAGTGGTTTAAGCACCATAGCTGACCATGTTATTACTGCCGCACAATTAACGTCATGCCCCTATTTATACCAGTGTTTACAAACCACTGCTGCAGGCATAACTTTTGATAATAATAATATATACGTCAATCGAAGTTATACCCAGGGCGATAAAAGACCTATGCAAATTTATCTTGACGGGTTAAATGTTGATATAAATGCTTTGCAATCGGTTAATACCAGTGATGTTGAAAGTGTAGAGGTATTTTTTAATGATGGCTTAAGCAATATTAACAGGATGACTGGGACAAATGGCGTTTTAGTGATAAACACAAAAATTATTCCTAAAATAAAATATAGTAAAGCGGAGATCATGGCATTGCTGATGCCCAAAAATAACGAAATTAGTATTTTCCCACGTGGCTACTCAGAATCAAGGGCATTTTATGCGCCTAAATATGAAGTAACAAAAGTATCGGCAATTGGGGGTGATTTAAGGACTACCATTTTATGGAACCCAAATGTAATTACCGACAAAACAGGTGCCGCCACTTTTCAATTTTTTAACGCCGACGGCAAGGGCACGTACCGGGCTATTATTGAAGGTATTGATAGTGATGGTAATATAGGCAGATACGTTTACAGGTATAAGGTTCAATAAATTATTGCATCATAAATCACAAATAATTAACTTTTAATAAAAATAAAATTTTAAAGAAAATTTCGGATTTAACTTTTTCAGTTTTTTTAACATTATCGTAAAAATTACATTTATTTGTTTTATATTTCGATTAATTAAGTCCGAAATTAATAGTTAAAAATATGAAATTCGCAAATTTCCTTATTTTAATAGGCTTCATAACAGCAATCACATCGTGTAAAAAAGCGCAGCTTGCGTCTGTAGTTGCTTCAAATGATGACGCTGCTATAATAGTGGGGAATACGTTGGCCGCAAACAATTATGGCATGAATGTTTTATCAACGGATATTAGTGCAAATGAAATAGCATTAATGACTAAAAATCTCGCCTGTGGTCAATCAGTTACCGATTCTATTATTCGCAAAAGCTCACCCGGCGCATTAGCTTCATATTATTATAAATTAAAGTATACTGATCTGTTAACTTGCAATACCAGTAGCCAACCAGACAATTTAACCAACACTCTTAGTTATAAGGGAAATTTCAATGGGCCCAGACTAACTTTTACTAATTCAGGAACTACTAATTATAAAATCGCCGGTTTAACCCCAACTGCTACTGTACACGTATTTAATGGCGACTATAGAGCTTCAGGGAGTTTTAAATTCAAGTCAGACACCACCAACAGGGGCAACGTAAGTTTAATGTTAATTGTTAAAAATTTAACTATATCAAAAGCAACCCAAACTATTACAGGGGGTACAGCAACAGTTATAATAACCGGGACGTCAACCAAAAAATCAGCCTTTACCTACAATGGCACGTTAAACTTTAACAATGCATTTTCTGCTTCGTTAAGCCTTAATGGTATTGATTATATAATAGATTTAATAACCGGCGAGATCAGCAAAAAATAATTATTCTGTTGAAATTGTAGCCAGCTTAAATGGTTTAACATCTACAGTTTCCCAAATTTTTTGGCTGATGTAAGGTTCGCCTTTTTTCCAGGCTTCCAGTTCGTCTTCATTTTCAAATTGCAGCACCATAGCTGATCCTATCATTTTACCACTATCATCCAATATGGCACCTCCGGTAATATAATTACCTTTTTGTTTATATAATTTTGCATTATCAAGGTGGTGCGGGCGTACGGCCATGCGGCGCTCAAGAGCACCTTCGTCAGTATAATCGTATCCTGTAACTAAGTATTGGTTCATCGGTTTTAATTTAATATTTTAAACAAGCATATTGCAAATAATGTTTATTTATTTAACAGTTTAAAGTTAGGCAAAGTAATAAGTAATTATACAAATATTTACATCTTTGCCTCAAACACGCATCTATAATGAAAACGCAACTTCAACAGCAATTCAACAATATATATCATAAACCTGCTGAGAAATTTTACTTCTCACCCGGACGGGTAAACTTAATTGGCGAACATATTGACTTTAACGGAGGTTTGGTAATGCCCTGTGCCATAAACATGGGCACCTACCTGTTAATTTCGTTTAATAATGATAATGTTTTAAGGTTAAGAAGTTTAAATTTTGATGAAACTTTAGACACACCGTTAATAGACCAGTATCAAAAAACAGGTAATAAATGGTTTAACTATCCTTTAGGGGTTGTTAATTTATTTTTAAAAGACGGCCATCAAATAGGCGGGATAGATTTTCTTTATTATGGTGATATTCCGATAGGTTCAGGCTTATCATCTTCCGCTTCTATCGAAATTGTAACGGCATTTGCCTTGAATGATATTTTTAATGCCGGTTACTCAAAACTTGATCTGGTTAAAATGTGCAAGAGGGTTGAGAATGAGTTTATAGGTTTAAACAGTGGCATAATGGATCAATTTGCAGTAGCATTTGGACAAAAGGGCAAAGCGGTGCTTATTGATTGCAACAAGCTTACTTACGAGGCTGTAAACTGCGATCTTAAAGAATACGAACTGGTTATCATAAATACTAACAAACCACGTAAGCTGGCCGAATCAAGTTATAATGATCGTGCGCAAGATTGCCAAAATGCATTAACTATGCTTAAAAAGGAGTTGGATATCAACTATCTTTGCGACATTGACACCAATAAATTTAATGCTTATAAACATTTAATTACTGACGAAAACGCAGCCAAAAGAGCACAACATGTAATTGAAGAAAACGACCGGGTAAAAATAGCCACCATAGCTCTTAATAGCGGCGACATCAGTCGGTTTGGAGAGTTAATGTATGCTTCGCATTATTCGTTAAAGGATAAGTATGAGGTAAGCGGTAAGGAGCTAGACAGTATTGTTGAATATTGCGAATCTGATAAAAATGTAGCGGGTGCGCGTATGACAGGCGCCGGATTTGGCGGCTGTGCCATCGCATTGGTAAAAAAGGGCAAATTTGAGGCTTTTAGCACTGGAGTTATAGAATATTATACTAACCATATAGGCTATGCACCATCGGTGTATAATGCTGTTATTAGCAATGGTGTTGGTATTATTTGAATACTATGCGTAAGTTAAAATTATACGAGTTAAACCGGGTATCTATAACTGAATTTAAGACCCAACAAAAACTGCCCATGGTAGTAGTGCTGGATAATGTTCGCAGCATGCATAATATTGGCTCCATATTTCGTACGGGCGATGGCTTTGCTGTTGAACAGATATATTTATGTGGGATTACGGCTCATCCCCCTCATCGTGAGATAGAGAAAACCGCATTAGGTGCCACACAATCAGTTAACTGGAAATATTTCACAAATACACTTGAAGCACTTACCGAATTAAAAGACAGAGGGTATCATATAATAGCTATTGAGCAGGCAGAAAACAGCACTATGCTAAACCAATTTATCCCAGATGCTACTGAAAGGTACGCATTGATTTTTGGCAATGAAGTAAATGGCGTAGCTGATGAGATTATGGAAAAGGTTGACACCTGTATTGAAATACCTCAGTTTGGCACCAAACATTCTTTTAATATTGTAGTATCGGCAGGTATTGTGTTGTGGGATTTTTTTGCGAAGTTGAATCTTAAAGCATAACAAATCGGTTAACACTTCACTTTTAAACTACCTGCAAATCTAAGTTCAGTCTCTTTTATTTATATGTAACTTATCAACATAAAAAAAATTGCATAGACCGTCAAAAAAATAAAAACGGAACACTACGCATTTTATACTTATAGGTGTGTTTGGCGGTATCCCCTTTAATGTATTAAACATACCAATATCCGTACATGGAGCTATTAATTTTGAATAACCTGGCAAGGTAAGCTCTATTGCATATTTAAGACCTTTTATTGATTTCCCAGTTTGTCTTTTTATAGAAGTTGCAAGGGATTGACTTTTTAAATCCACACTATCTATAACACGGTTATATATGGCAACAAGCGTAGCTGTATCTGTTTGAGCTTTTAAAAACTTAACATTTTTAAAGGGGTTTTCAGAAAATATTTGTTGCGAAAAAGCAGCTGATAATAAAGTAAACATTAAGCAACATATTATCATTAAATGTTTGATCATTATAATAACTTGAATGTATTAGGAATAATATTATTAATCGGTTCATCTATAATAACACTATTTTTTTTAAACAAATTATTATTATTATTATTTTGAAGTATTACTATACAAATTATAGTAATACTTCAAAAAGTTTTAAAACAAAAAAGTCGGAGTTAATAACTCCGACTTTTTTAGTTATAACTATTTGATTATTAGTGGTTAAACACCTGTTCAAATTGATTTACCGAATCTTTGCTTTCTAAAGTTGAGTAGCCCATTAAAAACTCGTCAACCTTGCGCGCACACTCACGACCCTCGGATATAGCCCAAACCACTAACGACTGGCCGCGACGCATATCGCCTGCTGCAAATACTTTGCTTACATTGGTACGGTAAATGCCTTCTTTGGCTTTTACATTTTTACGGTCATCAAGTTCAACACCTAAATTATCCAACATGCCATCAAATTGAGGGTTTAAAAAACCCATAGCCAAAAATACACGCTGGCAAGGAATCTCACGTTCAGAACCCGCCACCTCAGTAAACTTAATAGGCCTACCCATAACATCTAATTCCCAGCTTACTTCTGTTACCTTTAAAGCCCTTAAATTGCCGTTTTCGTCGCCTAAAAATTCTTTGGTATTAATACCCCAAAAACGGTCAACCCCCTCTTCGTGCGAAGTAGTGGTTTTTAACACCATTGGGTACGTAGGCCAAGGCATGTGTTGTGTACGCTGCGAAGGTGGCTGCATCATCACTTCAAATTGTTTAACTGATTTAGCACCCTGGCGATTTGAAGTACCCACACAGTCAGATCCGGTGTCACCGCCGCCAATAACCACCACATCTTTACCTGTAGCCAAAATATCTTCGACTTCAAATTTGGAGTTACCGACGCGTTTGTTTTGTTGTTTTAAGAAGTCCATAGCAAAATGAACGCCCTTAAACTCACGGCCCGGTATATTCAAATTACGTGGTATGGTTGAGCCACCTGTTAAAACTACCGCGTCATTATTACGCACCAACTCGTCAGCAGCAATATCCTTACCAACTTCAACATTGGTTTTAAATACTACACCGTCTTTCTCCATTACCTCTAAACGGCGGTCAATAACCCATTTCTCTAATTTAAAATCCGGAATTCCATAGCGTAATAAGCCGCCAATTTTATCGTCGCGCTCATATACAGTTACCTGGTGGCCGGCTTTGCTTAGTTGGGCAGCTGCGGCTAAACCAGCCGGACCAGAACCAACAACGGCAACATTTTTACCTGTTTTAACCAACGGCGCAACGGCATGAACCAAATTTTTTGAATAAGCTATTTCAATAATATGCTTTTCTATCTCTTCAATAGCTACCGGTGGTTTGTTAATACCCAATACACAAGCCGACTCGCATGGAGCCGGGCATATACGGCCGGTAAATTCAGGAAAGTTATTGGTTGATGCTAATATCTGGTAGGCATCCTCCCACTTCTTATTGTATACGGCATCGTTAAATTCAGGTATAATATTACCCAGCGGACAGCCCGAATGGCAAAAAGGTATACCGCAATTCATACAACGGGCAGATTGATGGTTCAGTTCCTCATCGCCATATAAACTTTCAAATTCATTATAATTCTTTACACGCTCTTCAGGTGGTAGTTTTTTAGGTAATTCTCTGTCAAATTCCTGAAATCCTGTTGGTTTTCCCATCTATTTTATTAGCTGATAGTTTGATATTCTAATTTTTCAATAACTTTTTTGTATTCCTTAGGATATACTTTAATAAACTGTGCAGAAACCTTGTTCCAGTTATTTAACAGTTTTTTGGCAACCTCGCTGCCTGTAAGGCTTACATGTTTGCGTAACAGGTTAGTTATCTGTTCTTCATCTTTTATGCTTAAAGGATCTAGATCAACCATTTCCATATTACAATTTTCGGCAAAAGTATTATCCGGGTTATACACCCATGCAATGCCACCACTCATGCCAGCGGCAAAATTACGTCCGGTTTTACCCAATATAAGCGCGCGTCCGCCGGTCATGTATTCGCAACCGTGGTCGCCTATACCTTCAACAACTGTAGTAGCACCCGAGTTACGTACTGCAAAACGCTCGCCAGCCATACCTCGTATAAATAATTCGCCGGCTGTTGCACCATATAAAGCTACGTTACCAATGATCATATTGTCTTCAGGCACAAAAGTGGCGTCAGCGGCCGGATAAATGGCTAATTGCGCACCTGATAGCCCCTTACCTACATAGTCATTACCCTCGCCTTCCAATTCAAACGAAATACCTTTAGTAGCAAAAGCGCCAAAGCTTTGCCCTGCCGAGCCTTTAAATTTGTAATTGATAGTATTATCCGGCAATCCGGCTGATCCGTATATTTTTGATATCTCATTTGACAATAAGGTACCTATGGTACGGTCGGTATTTTTCACATCATAAGCGCCAAATACAGGTGTTTTATCAGCTAAAGCAGGTTTAGCATCTTCCCACAGTTTCCAGTCAATTATAGCGTCCATGCCATGATCTTGTGCTTCACTGCAATATAGCGTCAGATCTTTAGCATTATTAACCGGATGCAGTATACCTGAAAGATCAACTTTCTTAGCTTTCCAGTTTGTTAAATTTTCCTTAACTTTTAAGAATTGAACACGGCCAACCATTTCATTAATGGTACGGAAACCTAATTCGGCCATTATCTCTCTAAGCTCTTCGGTCATAAAACGGAACAGGTTTACGATATGCTCGGGTTTACCCGAAAACAGTTTCCTTAATTCCGGATCTTGTGTAGCAACGCCTACCGGGCAGGTATTTAAATGGCATTTACGCATCA
>NZ_JBDTJZ010000199.1:0-7797 GCF_039935595.1 Mucilaginibacter sp.
CGCATCAAAAGAGATAATGGATAAGCTGCGCCCGGGCATGAGCGTAAATGTATCTGTTATTACTAAAGAATAGGTTGATAGTTCATGGATCATAGTTCATAGTCGATGACTGTGAGCTACTATGCTATCATTATCAAATAATTCGGTTTGTATTTTATATCCCCAATGGCTATGAACTATTAACCATCAACTATGAACTAAACAAAAATGGCTGAAACTGGCTTTAAAAAATGGATCATTACCATCACGGTTATCGTGGCTTCGTTACTGGAGCTGATAGATACCACGATAGTTAACGTATCCTTACCGGTTATACAGGGTAACCTCGGCGCAACTTTAGAGGATGTGGCCTGGGTAGTTACCGGGTATGCCGTAGCAAACGTAATTATTTTGCCAATGTCGGGCTGGTTAGGCAGCCGCTTTGGCCGTAAACAATATTTTATCACCTCTATCATAGTATTTACCATAGCCTCGTTTTTATGCGGTAACGCTACCGGTTTAAACGAGCTGGTTATCTTCAGGATATTACAGGGGCTTGCAGGAGGGGGTTTGATATCTACATCGCAAGCCATATTGGTGGAGACCTGGCCGCGCGAGCAAATTGGTACAGCTACAGCACTATTTGGTTTAGGCGCTGTAGTTGGCCCAACAGTTGGCCCAACCATTGGCGGTTATATTACCGACCACGCCACCTGGCGCTGGATATTTTATGTAAATATCCCTGTTGGAGCATTGGCGGCATTTTGCGCATACACCTTTATTAACGAAACACCCAAGGAGGCAAAGGGCAAACCTATTGACTGGTGGGGCATTGCCCTGCTTGCCGTTGCGGTAGGCAGTTTACAAACCATATTAGAAAAAGGCGAGTCGGAAGATTGGTTTGCCACTACTTACATACTGGTTCTTACTATTACCGCTATACTGGGTATTTTCCTGTTTATATGGCGCGAAATGAGTACTGACCACCCCATTGTAAACTTTGGCATATTGCGGCACCGCAGTTTCGCGGTAGGTATGTTTACTTCATTTATATTAGGATTTGGTTTGTATGGATCGGTGTTTGTGTTCCCGGTATTTTGTCAAAATTTATTGGGCTTTTCTGCACAACAAACCGGCGAGCTATTGTTTCCGGGCGGTTTATGTACCATTGTAATGATGCCATTTATTGGTAAGATGTTAAACAGAGGTATACCGGCACAATTTATGGCGACTGCCGGCATGTTCTTATTCTTTGTATTTACCACCATGCTAAGTAGCTCAACCTTAGGTACCGGGCAAAAAGACGTACTAATACCCCTATTGATAAGAGGTGTTGGTATGGCGCTATTATTTGTACCGTTAACCACGTTGGCTATTGCTGATCTGAAAGGTCCGGAACTTGGGCAGGGAACAGGTTTAAATAATATGATGCGGCAACTGGGCGGATCATTCGGTATTGCGGTGCTTACAACAATTATTCACATCCGTACCGGCTTCCATCGCAGCAATTTGTTAAGTAACATCAATCCGTATAATAATGCCTTTAATGATAGGCTGCACATGTTAACCCAGGCTTTTATGGCTAAGGGAAAATCAGCTACAGATGCTTTACACATGGCTTACGCAGCTATTGAGGGCGCTGTAACCCGGCAATCATTGCTGTTAACTTACGACGATGCTTATTATATATCAGGTCTGGTGATGTTGTTTTCAATACCGTTGCTTTATTTGCAACCGTTTAAAAAGAACGTTAAGGTACCCACAGATGTACATTAAAAACAAAAGCCGTTCCCCTATGAAAAGGAACGGCTTTTTCCAAAAAAATAACAATTAAATTTTATTCCTCCCCACAGTATCTTCCATATATAAAAGCATTGCGTTAGGAATGGTTTAAATCTTAGCTATAAAATTAGAGTTTTTAATTTACAAAAGCATAAATTTTATTTCTTTTTACGTGTAAAATTTTCCCTCAAGGTAAAATACTGATACTAAGCTTATAACATTTATAGCTATTTTTCTATTTATTATTGTTGATAGGCTGGCTATATTTGAAAATGAGCAGTATACAAACTTTGCAAACATGGTGGCAAAGCCAGTCATGGCTTGAAATTGCAGGTGTAGTAAGCGGATTACTTTGTGTTTACCTGGCAGCAAAAAATATTATATGGAACTGGCCGTTTGCTATTATCAACGTGTGCATTTATATATTTATTTTTTATAACAGCCATCTTTTTGCTGATGTAGGGTTGCAATTCTATTTTCTGGTTGTAAATATTTACGGCTGGTATTTTTGGAGCCAAAAGCCCGCTTCGCAACCAAAAACGCCGGTTGTTTTAATTACCAAACAACAAGTGGTATTATCGGCTGTAGCTGTAATTATATTCACCATTATATTGGGTTCGGTTTTAAAATATACTACGGCCTCCTACCCTTATATTGATAGCTTTTGCACCGCCTGCAGCCTGGTTGCCCAATTTTTTATGGCCCGTAAAATAGTTGAAAACTGGCTGATTTGGGTTTTTGTAGATATTATATATGTAGGTGTTTATATATTTAAGGGATTGCATTTAACCGCTATAATGTATGCCATTTATGTGGCAATAGCCCTAATTGGGTATTTGGATTGGAAAAAAGATTATCAAAAACAAAATTCTTAATTTCGGATTTCGGATGTTCGATTTCGGATTTATAATAAATGGATATTTCTAAAATCATAAAAATAGCGGTTGTGGGCCCTGAATCAACCGGGAAATCAACCATGTCTGCCTATTTGGCCAAACATTACAACACGGTTTGGGTACCTGAATATGCGCGTGAGTATTGTGAAAACCTAACCGCCCCGCCTACCTGGCAAGACGAGATCAATATGTTTGAGGGGCAGTTAGCACTCGAAAAAGAATACCTGCCAAAAGCCAATAAAATACTGATTTGCGATACCACCTTTATCACTGTAAAAATTTGGAGCGACCAAATGTTTGGCCAATCGCCACAGCAGGTACTGGATGCGCTTCCCAACTATCATTATGACCTTTATTTACTGTTAGATATCGACCTGCCCTGGCAAGACGACCCCTTACGTGATTTCCCCGATATGCGTGAACATTTTATGGAAGTATGGCATAAAGAATTAAAAGCCTTAAATGCTAACTATACGGTTATCTCCGGTACTGGTCAGGATAGATATAAAAAAGCGGTAATGGCTATTGATATTTGTCTGAACCATGATTTTTAGGATTAAAGGATTACCTTGATAACCTTAATCTTATAATCTTCCCATCTTAAAAATCTTAGTCAAAATAATTTTCCTATTTGTGCAACGTTAAGCGCTTTCGTGCGTCATATAAATTTGAAAGCTGAAAAATTTGGACGCCGCATTTGTTGACAAACATTACAACCTTGTTGTTGAATGTAAACAGGGAAACAAAAAAGCCTGTTATGAATTGTACCGATTGTATTCGAAAGCGATGCTAAACGTCGCCTTTCGCATTGTGGGCAATTTTGCCGATGCTGAAGATGTTTTACAGGAGTCGTTTTCAGATGCTTTTAGTAAGTTAAAAGATTTTAGGCAGGAAACCACTTTTGGCCTATGGCTTAAGCAAATAGTGGTTAACCGGTCAATAAATTTATTAAGAAAGCGCAAGGTTGAATGGATTGAGTTTGAAAGCAGCGAATTTGAACATATACCTGACGAGGTTATAGATAACGACGATGACCTGCAGTACCAGGTAAAGCTTATAAAAGCGGCCATGACCAAACTGCCCGAAGGATACCGTGTAGTACTATCATTATACCTGTTTGAGGGATACGACCACGAAGAAATAGGACAAATATTAAACATTGCCGAAAACACATCACGAACACAATTTTTACGCGCTAAACGAAAATTGCAGGCGCTGTTAATAAATAAACAATAAAATGAATAACCGATTAGAAGAGTTTGTAAAAGCAAACCGGGAAGAATTTAATGACATAGAGCCATCGGCTGATTTATGGAGCCGTATAGAGAAGGAACTGCCTGTACAATTGGTGCAGCAAAAAAAAAATGAGATCAAAACTTTTTCATTAGGGTTTGTATTACGCATTGCAGCATCAGTTATTATAGTAATGGCTATTAGCTTTGTGCTTTACCTGCACAATGAAAACGCCAATAAAATTAACTACGCAAGCATAAACCCGGTATATGCCCAGCAGCGGGTACAATACACCAAACTTATTGCTACTAAACGTACCGAACTGCAATCACTGGCACAGGCCGACCCCGAATTATACAAAGAATTTAGTGCCGAAACCACTAAAATGGATTCGATATACCGCAAATTAAACAGCGATTTGGCTACCAGCCCAAACCCGGAGCTGGTATTGCGCGCCATGATCAAAAATTTAGAGATTCAAACCGAGGTACTCAATCAGCAATTAACCATCATTGAGCAGTACAACCAAACAAAAAGACAAAATGAAAGCAAAAATATTTAATACCGCATTGGCCGTACTAACCATTACGCTTGCAGCGCATTCATTATGCTTTGCCAGGGCAGCAGGGGTATTTGTTTTAGACCCCACAAATACAACCGTGGCCGACCCACTTACTGATTTGAACGCGCATATTATAAAATCGGCCAGTGGTAGTTTTACACTTATTGATGCAACAACCAAACATGTTCATTTAAAAGCAAGAGATATTGAAATATTAAATAATAGTACCGTTGGAACCGAAAATGCCGTTACCCCGCCTACTGATGGGCAAGATCAGGACGGGCAGGCTGATGTTGATACGGAAACCGATCAAAAAATAAAAAACTATAGTAAAACCTATGTTGCCGATGCCAACACCCGGTTAGATATTGATAACCGGTACGGCAAGGTGAGTGTAAAAACCTGGGCTAAAAACGAGTTTAAGGTTGATGTACAAATTAAAGTATTGGCTGATAAAACCGATGAAACCAGCAACCTGCTTAACAGCATAAATATAACGGATAAAAAGCAGGGCCAAACCGTAATTTTTAAAACCATAATTGATAAAGAAGCCGCCATTTTAGCGGTTGGCCGAAACAATTTTAGAAAGGTTGAAATAAATTATGTGGTTTATATGCCCGCAAAAAATGCGCTGAACATAACCAACAAGTTAGGCAATATTGAACTACCCGACTTAAATGGCAAAGTGGTTATTAATTGCTCCTTTGGCGATCTCGTAGCAAAATCGCTTACCAACCCGGCTAATATTATAAAAGTTAGTTATGGCGATGCCCGTATAGCCAGCCTCAGGGCCAGCGATCTGGATATAACCTCCGGAACACTTACCCTGGGATGGGCCGATAAATTAAATGCTGCTATGAGTTATAGCTCGGCAAAAATTGGTAAAATATCAACCTCGGGCATTATTAATGTTAAGTATGGCAGTGGCGTGCAAATTACTGATATTGATAAAAACCTGAAAAATTTATTAGTTAACTCCAATTACTCGGCTGTAAAACTGGGTATTGCCGATGATGAAAATGCCGATTTTGATGTAACCCTGCATTACGGAAGCTTTAATACCGGGAATAAGCCCGTTAATATTTCAAAACGATCAACAGAAGATCAGCGCTGGAACCCTACCCAAAACTTTAAGGGCCATGTTGGTAAGGGTGATCTGGAGAGAATGATCAATATCAATTCCAATTATTCGGTGGTAAAATTTGAGTAATTAAATAGAGAATTGCCGTTCTGAGCGCAGCGAAGGACTTTTTTATCACCAAAAAAAGCGCTGGCTACATTATAAAGTGCATTTAATTTATAATTTAGCGGTTGATACCTCTTAACCGGCTTTTCATATAGATGCTTGAACCGCGCAAACAATTTCGTTTTTCCTGGATTTGGTTATTAATACTTTTGTTGTTTATCGGGCTATCCGAGTTTATTTATCAATTAACCCGGCCCGATGTGTACCAGGCCATTATCATTTTAACGTGGATAACCGCTGTTTTTTTACTACCGGTATACCTGTTTAAAAACCGCATTAAACTATACCTGCTGCTGTTAACGCCAATTTTTATAACCATACCATTAAACATTGTTTATATCCTATCGTTCGACAATAATGTTTCGAGTGATCTGATGATGTTGTTTTTAAACACTAACCGTCATGAAACAGGCGAGTTATTTCATGAATACTACCCGGTTTTAATTCCGCTTTATTTAATTTACGCGGCAGCCCTCTACTTTGTGGTTCGAAACATACCCTCCGTTTTGCCTTCAAAAACGGCAATATATATTTCGCTTATCGCTTTTGGCATTATTGTAACCGGGCCATTATTGGATGTAAAATATGGCGAAAAAAATTACTATGATACCGCACGAACCAACTTTTTTAATGTATACCCCACCAGTATGATTAAGGGTATAAATAGGTATATTGAGGAAAAGCGAACCATAATCCGTACCCAAAAAAGCAGAGATGAATTTAATTATTTTGCAAAAGCAGACACCAGTATAAGCGGTAAACAGATAATCATACTGGTTGTGGGCGAAAGCAGCCGATATTTTAGCTGGGGTATTAATGGCTATGGCCGAAATACATCGCCAAAGTTATCTAAAAGAGAAAACTTAATTTCATTTAGTAATACGGTAAGTGGCGCATACGCCACAGAGAACGCGGTACCTTTAATATTAACGGGCGTAGGCGCACCTGATTTTGAGACGCATTACAACAGGAAAGGAATAATAGGTGCATTTAATGAGGCTGGATTTGACACTTTCTGGTTATCCAATCAGCCCGGCGATAACGGAAGCATTTCGGTTCATGCTATTGAGGCTAAACATCAGTTTAACTTTATGGAAGACAAGAGCAGGGATAAGGACATGGATATGCTGGAGCAATTTAAAGCAATAATAAATATGCCCGGCGATAAAAAGTTTATTGTTATGCATACTATGGGTAGTCATTTTGATTATAGCGACAGGTATCCTGATAATTATGACTTTTTTAAGCCAAGCAATAAAACCATCCGTTCAAAAGTTAATGACCTTAAGTTTCGTAATGTGATGGTTAATAGCTATGATAATAGCATACGCTATACCGATGCGGTTTTAGACAGCATTATCAGCATAGCAAAAAGTCAAAACAGCTTCTCGTCGGTTGTTTATATCTCTGACCATGGCGAGGATCTGCTGGATGATAAAAGACATTTTACCCATCATATAAATGCCTCGCCTCCGTCAAAATATGTTATACACGTACCGTTGTTTATTTGGTACTCGCCGCAGGTGCAACAAAAATATCCCGAAAAAATATTGAATCTGTCGATGCATAAGGATTCTGCGACCTCATCACAAAATATTATTTATACGCTTACCAGTATAGCGGGTATAACTTATCCCAAACAGTATCCGGCTATGGATATAACCTCGCCCGGGTTTAAAAACAACCCGCAACTGTTTTTGGGCGAAGCACAGCAGCTTTACCCATACACCGTATGTAAATAAGTAACCGCCTCTTTTTAAAAAACCCGGCATAACAGCCCTTTTAAATACTCCCCTTCGGGGAATGAAGAGCGTACAGGGTGATCTTCCGGCTGGCAAAACTGGTAAATAAACTGCACCTGTTTACCGGCGTCTAAAGCGGCCCAGGCCAAAACCTGTTTAAAAGTTTCCATGTTCATAGCACCCGAGCAGGAATAGGTAGCCAGTAGCCCGCCATCATTTAATAATAGCATAGCCAATCGGTTAAGGTCCTTATAGGCACGTGATGCCCTATCCAAAGCCGACCGTGATGGCGCGTATTTAGGCGGATCTAATACAATAACATCAAATTTATCGCCATTATCCTTAAACACCCGCAAC
>NZ_JBDTJZ010000200.1:0-20351 GCF_039935595.1 Mucilaginibacter sp.
GCGGAGAAGAAACCGCTCTGCTGGAATCATTAGAAGGCAAACGCGGTAACCCGCGTATTAAACCGCCATTCCCGGCTATCGCGGGTTTGTATGGCTGCCCTACTGTAGTAAACAATGTAGAATCAATTGCCGCGGTAGTGCCTATTATTAATGATGGTGCCGACGAGTATGCTAAAATTGGCATAGGTCGCAGTACAGGTACTAAATTGATATCAGCAGGTGGCAATGTTAAAAATCCGGGCGTTTATGAAATTGACCTGGGCTTATCATGCGAGGAGTTTTTATACAGCGATGAATATTGCGGTGGCATTGCCAACGGCAAACGCCTAAAAGCAGTAGTTGCAGGTGGTTCGTCCGTGCCGATATTACCGGCTAACTTATTTTTAAAGACATTAAACGGCGAAAACCGCTTAATGAGCTATGAATCATTATCAGATGGTGGTTTTGTTAGTGGGAGTATGATGGGTTCGGGCGGGTTTATCGCTTTTGATGAAGATCAATGTATTGTTCGTAATACCTGGAACTTTGCCCGTTTTTATCACCATGAAAGCTGCGGACAATGTTCGCCTTGCCGTGAAGGTACCGGTTGGATGGAAAAAGTACTGCACCGTTTAGAGAACGGACACGGTAAAAAAAGCGATATGGACCTGCTGGTTGACGTATCTAAAAAAATTGAAGGTAATACTATTTGTCCGTTAGGTGACGCGGCAGCATGGCCGGTGGCCAGTGCCATACGCCACTTTAGGGACGAGTTTGAATGGCATGTAACAAATGCCAGCGAAGCGGTAGTAAGGAATTATGGATTGGCGCATTATGCAGATCCGTTACCTGCGCCGGTGGTAAGCTAGGCTTTTGACTTTTTAATTTTGACTTAACAATGAAAGTTACAATAGACGGAATATCAGTAGAAGTACCAGACGGAACATCCATCCTTAACGCCGCAAGGGTTATAGGTGGTGATATTGTTCCGCCTGCTATGTGCTACTATTCAAAGCTGGAAGGCAGCGGTGGTAAATGCCGTACTTGTTTGGTAAAGGTAACTAAAGGGTCTGAAAAAGATCCTCGCCCTATGCCTAAGCTGGTAGCGTCTTGCCGTACTACTGCAATGGATGGTATGGAGGTGCAAAACATTACCTCGCCCGAGGTTATTGAAGCACGAAAAGGTGTGGTAGAGATGTTATTGATAAACCACCCGTTGGATTGCCCTATATGCGATCAGGCAGGCGAGTGCCATTTGCAGGATCTTGGTTTTGAGCATGGCGCTGTTAGTACCCGTTACGAGTTTGACCGCCGTACATTTAACCGTATTGATATTGGCGATAAGATACAACTGCACATGACGCGCTGTATTTTATGCTACCGCTGTGTATATGTTGCCGATCAGATAACCGATCACCGCATACATGGTATATTAAATCGCGGCGATCATTCTGAAATATCAACCTATATACAGGCTGCTGTTGATAACGATTTTTCAGGAAACGTTATTGATGTTTGCCCGGTAGGTGCGTTAACTGATAAAACTTTTCGCTTTAAAAACCGTGTTTGGTTTACCAAACCCGTTGAGGCGCATCGCGATTGCGACCACGAAAAATGCAACGGTAAAGTAACCCTTTGGTACAAAGGCGACGATGTATTAAGGGTAACCGCACGTAAAGATGTTTATGGCGAGGTAGAAGAGTTTATTTGCAATACCTGCCGTTTTGATAAAAAGAAAACCAATGATTGGGTAATTGAAGGTCCGCGTAAAGTATCGCATCAATCAGTTATCAGCTCCAATCATTACGATTTTACGCCATTGCCGGTTGTTAAAACCAACCCGGTATTACAAGAGGCCAATAAAACACAATTTGAACGCGAAACAAGGTTATAATGGAATTAATATTTAAGCTGGCATTAGTTGTTGTCATTTTCTTGATAAGCCTGGTTATAGCCATGTACTCTACCTATGCTGAGCGTAAGGTAGCTGCATTTTTGCAGGACAGGATAGGCCCTAACCGCGCAGGCCCCTGGGGTATTTTACAACCCCTGGCTGATGGTGGTAAAATGTTTTTAAAGGAGGAGATCATCCCTACCAATGCCAATACGTTTTTGTTTATAGTTGGCCCCTCGCTGGCTATCATGACGGCTTGTATAGGCTCGGCAGTTATACCGTGGGGGCAGCAGTTAACCATAGGCAAATATGTTATTGACTTACAGGTAGCCGATATTAACGTAGGTATATTATACATATTCGGCGTAGTATCATTAGGTGTATATGGTATTATGATAGGCGGCTGGGCATCAAACAATAAATACTCGTTATTAGGCGCTATACGCGCGGCATCGCAAAATATTAGCTATGAGATAGCGATGGGTTTATCCATCATCGCTTTATTAATGGTAACAGGCACACTAAGCCTGCGCCAAATAGCCGAGCAACAACATGGCTTTTGGGCCAATGGCTGGTTTGCCTGGAACGCTTTTAAACAGCCTTTAGGCTTTTTATTATTCCTGATATGTGCTTTTGCCGAAACTAACCGCTCGCCATTTGATTTGCCGGAGTGCGAGACCGAGTTAGTAGGTGGGTATCACACGGAATATTCGTCCATGAAACTGGGCTTTTATCTGTTTGCCGAATATATAAACATGTTCATCTCATCAGCAGTAATGGCAACCTTATTCTTTGGCGGATATAATTTTCCGTTTATGGATCTTATCCATTCGGCAAACCTGGTAACTATAATAGGTGTGGTAGTGCTGTTCGTAAAAATATTTGCGTTCATCTTCTTTTTTATGTGGATACGCTGGACCATACCGCGTTTCCGTTATGACCAGTTGATGGATCTGGGCTGGAAAGTATTGATACCGCTGGCTATTGCCAACATAATTATAACAGGACTTTGGACAACTTTTATTAGAGGCTAAGAGAATGGAACCATTAAGTAATAAAAGAAAAGTAATTGAACAAAAGCCGCTTAATTTTTTAGAGCGCGCTTACCTGCCTGCTATATTTTCGGGCCTGGCAATTACTATAAAGCACTTTTTCAAAAAGCCCGTTACCATCAGCTATCCTGAAGAGAAACGTGAATTTTCTGAAAACTTTCGCGGTATGCATTCGCTTAAACGTGATGAAAATGGCAAAGAACGTTGCACCGCTTGCGGCTTATGCGCGCTATCATGCCCTGCCGAAGCTATTACCATGACTGCCGCCGAGCGTCAGCCCGGAGAAGAAAATTTATACCGCGAAGAAAAATATGCTGCGGTTTATGAAATAAATATGTTGCGCTGCATTTTTTGCGGCTTATGCGAAGAAGCCTGCCCTAAAGAAGCCATTTATTTAGATGGTGATATTGTACCGGCAGATTACCTGCGTAAAGATTTTATATATGGTAAAGACAAATTAGTAGAGGCCCCGTTAAATCAATAACAAAGTTTTATACCTTTGCCCATCCCATTTTTTAAACGGGCAAAGTGTTTTAATAATTAAACATGAATACATTTTACTTCATCGAGTTTTTATCCATATTCTTTGCAATACTGGTAATTTCTGCAAAAAATCCGGTGCATAGTATACTTTACCTGGTGCTTACCTTTTTTACCTTCACCATACATTATATTTTACTAAACGCCCAGTTTTTGGCCATAGTAAACTTTATTGTGTATATGGGGGCCATACTGGTATTGTTTTTATACACGCTGATGCTCATCAACCTGAATAAGGATAGCGAGCCGGTAAAATCAAGCCTGGTTAAATTTGCGGCTGTAATAGGCGGTGGTTGCTTTTTAATAACCATTGTAGCTTCGTTAAAAGCCTTGGGTGCATCGCAACCGGTGGTTTTACAAAACCCTAACCTGGGCCTGGTAAAAAATTTAGGTAAAGTGTTATTCAGCGAGTATTTATTGCCGTTTGAAATATCGTCCGTCCTGCTGTTATCAGCTATGGTGGGCGCGGTTTTATTAGCCACAAAAGAATCTAACAAACCAACTGCGTAATATGGAAACTTTAACAACAACCATACAAGCTGTACCACTTAATCATTATATATTATTAAGCGCCATTATATTTTCAATAGGTGTTGTTGGGGTGTTAATACGCCGTAACGCTATTGTGATCTTTATGTCGGTTGAGCTGATGCTTAATGCGGTTAACCTGTTACTTACCGCCTTTTCTGTTTACAGAGGTGACGCGTCGGGACAGGTTTTTGTATTTTTTATTATGGCGCTGGCCGCTGCCGAAGTTGCGGTAGGGTTAGCCATCATCGTTATGATCTATCGTAATACCAACTCGATAGATATTAACGTGCTGAACAGGTTAAAATGGTAGCCCCCCGGCCCCCTAAAGGGGGAGTGTGAGGGCAAAATATAAATTAATAAAAAAATAAAATACTTATTCCCCCTTTAGGGGGTTAGGGGGCAAAAATGGATAAATACATCTGGCTTATTCCACTATTACCGTTAGCCGGTTTTATAATTAATGGCCTTGGCCGCAATACCCTATCAAAAGGGGTTATTGGCTTTATTGGCAGTACACTGGTATTGGCTTCATTTATTTTAAGTGTAGCAACATTCTTTCAGATCAAATCATCAGGCGTACCTATAAATGTTACTGTTTTTGATTGGTTTAGTGTAATTGATTTTAAAGTATCATTCTCTTTTCTGATAGACCAGCTAAGTTCTATCATGCTGCTAATCATTACAGGAGTAGGCTTTTTGATTCACCTGTATTCTACCGGTTATATGCATGATGATGACGGTTTTGGTAAGTTTTTCGCTTACCTTAATCTGTTTGTGTTTTTTATGCTGCTACTGGTAATGGGTTCAAACTACCTTATCATGTTTATTGGTTGGGAGGGCGTAGGTTTATGCTCATATCTGTTAATTGGTTTCTGGTATACCAACCCTGATTATGCTGATGCTGCTAAAAAAGCGTTCATCATGAACCGTATAGGCGATCTGGGTTTCCTGATCGCTATATTTTTAATATTTGCAACCTTCGGCAGTATTGATTACGCCGATGTTTTTAAAGGTGCGCTAACCAAACATGATGCGCCTTTTGTGCTGATCACTATATTACTATTTGTTGGTGCGGTAGGTAAATCGGCACAGTTGCCATTATTTACCTGGCTGCCTGATGCTATGGCAGGCCCTACCCCAGTGTCGGCGTTAATACACGCTGCAACCATGGTTACAGCCGGTATTTATATGGTGGCACGCTCAAACATCTTATTTACAATGGCACCGCAAACTATGGAGGTTATTGCCATAGTGGGTTTAGCTACCGCTTTATTTGCGGCGTTAATTGCGTTAACACAAACCGATATTAAAAAGGTACTGGCCTATTCAACGGTATCGCAATTGGGGTATATGTTTTTAGGGTTAGGTGTGGGTGCCTATACAGGTGCTTTTTTCCACGTATTAACCCATGCGTTTTTTAAAGCTCTATTATTCCTGGGTGCAGGTTCGGTAATACATGCCATGGGTGGCGAACAGGATATGCGTAAAATGGGTGGCCTAAAAGGTAAAATAAAGGTCACTTTTATTACCATGCTCATAGGTACCATCGCTATATCAGGTATCCCGCCATTCTCTGGTTTCTTTTCAAAAGACGAAATTTTAGCCGCGACTTATGCGCATAACCCTTTTTATTATGCGATAGGTGTTTTTACCGCTATGTTAACCTCGTTCTACATGTTCCGCATGATGTACCTTACGTTTTGGGGTAGTTTCCGCGGAACACATGAGCAGGAGCATCATGTACATGAGTCGCCGTTAAGCATGACCATCCCTTTAATTGTATTGGCCATACTATCAGCCGTTGGCGGTATGATAGGTGTGCCGGCCGTAATGGGTGGGCATCATGAACTGGGCGCTTACCTGGCACCGGTTTTTGAACAATCACAAAAAATATTAGGCGAGCCTGAATTAGGCGGCAATATTGAATGGACATTAATGGCAACATCAGTAGTGCTGGCATTATTTGCTATGGGTTATGCCTATATAAAATATGTTAAAAATAGCCATGTGCCTGTTCAGGATAACGAAGAGCGTGGGGCATTGGCCAACTTATCATACCATAAATTTTATGTAGATGAGTTGTATGACGCAATCATCCGTAAGCCACTGGATAAACTGTCTGTATTCTTTTATAACATTGTTGAAAAACTGGGAATAGATGGCCTCGTAAACGGCATAGCCAAAACACCGGTCGAAGCCAGTAAAGGGTTACGTTTACTGCAAACAGGTAACGTTGGATTCTACATTTTTATGATGGTGGTGGGTATCATTACCATGTTGGTATATAGTTTTATTAGTATTCACAATATAAAATGACGGTTAGTATTTTAATTTTTTTGCCGGTAATTGCGGCATTAGCGGTTTTGTTGTTTAAAAACGAAACAGTAAAACACGCCGCCTTATTCTTTTCAGTTGTCGAACTGGTAGTAGCGCTGGTATTTTTAAGCCGCTTTGTTCCTGATGCTTCTACCCAGTTTGTGATTGATAGCCCCTGGATACCAAAATTGGGCATTTACTTTACTGCCGGTATTGATGGCATAAGTATGCTAATGGTATTGCTTACCACGGTTTTAGTGCCGCTAATTATTTTATCAACCTACCAGCACCAATATAAAAATGCAAACGCGTTTTACGCGCTGGTACTATTTATGCAGGCTGGTTTGGTATTGGTATTTACCGCTTTAGATGGATTTTTGTTTTATGTAGGATGGGAAGCTGCGCTAATACCTATTTACTTTATTTGTGCTTTATGGGGCGGCGAGAACCGTATACGCATAACTATTAAGTTTTTCATCTACACGTTTGCCGGGTCGTTATTTATGCTGATAGGTTTAATTTATTTATACCTTAACTCGCCCGATAAAAATTACGATTTGCATTCATTATACAATTCAGTTAATTACGGCCATCAAAGTTGGGTATTCTTGGCGTTTTTTATAGCGTTTGCTATCAAGATGCCGATATTCCCGTTTCATACCTGGCAGCCCGATACCTATACCGAATCACCATCGGCAGGCACCATGCTATTATCAGGTATCATGTTAAAAATGGGTATTTACGGTTTAATACGGTGGGCAATACCTGCCGCGCCGCTCGGGTTTATAGAATGGCGGTCAGTAGCTATATATTTATCCATAATAGGCATTGTTTACGCTTCAATCATCGCATTTAAACAAACAGATGGTAAACGTTTGGTGGCTTATTCGTCTATTGCACACGTTGGCCTTATTGCGACAGGAATTTTAAGCTGGAATGTACGTGGTGTACAGGGTGCCATGATACAAATGCTTAGTCATGGTATTAACGTGGTTGGTATGTTTTTTATATGGGATATCATCAGCAGGCGCTTAAATACCCGCGATATTACACAGATGGGAGGCATAGCCAAGGTAGCGCCCCATTTTGCAACCGCGTTTTTAATTATTACGCTGGGCACGGTAGCCCTGCCATTAACCAATGGTTTTATTGGCGAATTTTTATTGATAAACGGCGTTTACCAGGCCAATATAGTTTTGGCGGCTATTGCCGGTTTAACCATCATATTTGGCGCGGTTTATATGCTGCGCATGTATAAAAATGTAATGCAGGGCACAACCAATAGTTTAACCATGGCTTTTGCCGATATACATGGGTCAGAAAAAATAGTACTGGGTATAATTTGCGCTTTGATAATTGTGATGGGGGTATATCCGCAACCAATATTACATATATCCGAAGCGGCAGTTAATAACCTGGTACAAACGGTTACCCAACAAATTACTTCGGCACAATAGATATAAAGACGTTTAAGTTTTAAGGAATTTAGATCTTAAGAAATTAAAAAAACAACATGAATACCATTATACTCCTTTCTGTTATACCCCTGGTACTTTTATACCTGGGTTTATATAAGGCTAAAAACGCGCTGCTTCCGGTTACTATAATTGGTTTGGTGGGCGCTTTGGGTTTAGCCATAGCACAATGGAATAGCGGTGCACAACCCATTTATAGTGGCATGTTGCTGTTTGATAATTTTTCTGTAGCGTTTTCGTCGCTTACTATTATTTCAACCCTATTAATATTACTACTCTCCAAAGAGTATTTTGAAAAAATAAGCAGCCACGTAGCCGAATATTATGCCATTATTTTATTTGCCCTTGTGGGCATAGTGGTTATGGTATCGTACAATAACTTAACCATGTTATTTATCGGTATCGAGATCATGTCAGTGAGCCTGTATATATTGGCGGGTATTAAAAAGAATGATTTTGCATCAAATGAAGCCGCTTTAAAATATTTTTTAATGGGTGCGTTTTCTACCGGATTTTTATTGTTTGGCATAACGCTTATATACGGTTCATCCGGTTCATTTAACCTTGACACTATCAGATACTATGTGGTAATGAATGCCAGCCATATTGATCCTTTGTTTTATACCGGCATAATACTCATTATTGTAGGCTTATGCTTTAAAGTAGGGGCCGCCCCATTCCATTTCTGGACACCTGATGTGTACGAAGGCTCTCCAACGCTAATAACTACCTTCATGTCAACCGTAGTAAAAACCGCTGGGTTTGCGGCATTCCTGCGTTTGTTTACCGCATGTTTTAGTACGGTACATGAGTTTTGGGTACCGGTATTATTGGTTATAGCTATTATTACTTTATTTATAGGCAATATAACCGCTTTATATCAGCAGAGCTTTAAGCGTATGCTGGCATTCTCCAGTATATCGCACGCGGGTTATTTGCTATTTGCCATTATTGCCTTAGGCGCGGGTTCGGCAAATTCAGTATTGGTATATGCTACTGCTTATTCCATATCATCTATAATAGCGTTTGGTACGTTAATTTTGATTGAACAGAGTACCAATAGCAGTAATTTTGAAAGCTTTAATGGCCTGGCAGCAAAAAATCCTTTCCTGGCATTAGTATTAACCGTGGCTATGTTATCATTGGCAGGTATACCGCTTACTGCCGGTTTTATTGGTAAATTTTATATGTTTAGTGGTGCGCTGTCGCAATATCAGTTTTGGCTGGTTATTATTGCGGTTATAAACGCTATAATCAGTATATTTTATTACTTCAGGGTTATTATAGCCATGTATTTTCGAAGCGCCGAGCGTGCCGAGGTTGTGGTGCCCATTTACTACAACTTTGTTTTAGGCTTATCTGCTTTAGCTACCATTATTATCGGCATCTATCCAACACTTATAGCCAACCTTATTTAATATAAAAGCAATAGCTATATATTGATTTTATATTTTGTAGCTTTACGGATATAGTGAATGGATAATTTTTGGGAACACCTGCAAAATTTAACTGACGCTCAATCCATATTAAGCAAAGGAGGGTTTTACCTTTTGCTTGTTGTTATTTTTGCTGAAACCGGTCTCTTTTTTGGTTTTTTTTTACCGGGCGATTACCTGTTATTTATGGCAGGCTTATTGTGTTCGCAAGGGATGATCGATGTATCTATATTTACATTGATCATATCTGTAATTGTGGCGGGCGTTTTAGGCAACTACGCCGGCTACTGGTTTGGTTACCGAACGGGACCCGTATTGTTTAGCCGGGACGATTCCTTATTCTTTAAAAAGCGTTATATTGTACTGGCCGAAGAGTTTTATGCCAAACACGGGGGTATGGCATTAGTTTTAGGGAGGTTTTTTCCAATAATCAGAACTTTTGCTCCTATCTTTGCAGGTGTTGTAAAGGTTAATTTTAAAAAATTTACTTTATATAACCTGGCAGGCTGCATTACCTGGGTATGTACTTTTGTGTTAGGTGGGTATTTTTTAGGACGAAGATACCCTCAAATAAAAGATTACCTGGAATATGTGGTGTTTGGGCTGATAATAATTACAACAATTCCGTTAGTTATTGCTTTCTTTAAAAAGAAAACGGTTAAGACAGAAATTTAAAAAATAACGCTATTAATAATAAATGAGTACACAACATCCATGGCACCAGGTTTCTCCGGGTGACGATATTCCTGAAACGGTGAATGCTATAATTGAGATACCAAAAGGCTCAAAAGCAAAGTATGAGATAGATAAGGAATCCGGCCTGTTAAAGCTTGACCGCGTATTATTTTCATCGGTAATGTACCCGGCCAATTACGGCTTTATACCACAAACTTATTGTGATGATAAGGACCCGTTGGATATTTTAGTGCTTTGCTCAATTGATGTTTTCCCGATGTCTATCATAGAAGCTAAAGTTATTGGTGTAATGCACATGGTTGATAACGGCGAGCAGGACGATAAAATAATCGCGGTAGCAAAAAATGATATGTCGGTTAATTATATTAATGACCTTAACGAATTGCCACCACATGCTATGACAGAAATTGTGCGGTTTTTTAAAGACTACAAAAAGCTTGAAGATAAAAATGTTACCATTGAACACCTTTTAGGCAAACGCTATGCCTATAAGGTAATAACGGAGGCGCTGACTTTATACCAGTCGGAGTTCCCATCTGTGTACCAATAAATAATTAATGGGCCCTGAACAGTACGAAATAAGCACCTTTTATATTTTCGCTACCATATTCCTGGTGTTGCTTAACGGTTTTTTTGTTGCCGCCGAGTTTGCTATGGTTAGGGTGCGGGGTTCGCAAATTGAAATTAAAGCTAAAACGGGTAGCTCGGTAGCAAAGGTGGCCCGTGGCATATTACATAATTTAGACAGATATTTAGCAGCAACGCAATTAGGCATCACCATTGCATCGCTGGGCCTGGGTGTTGTTGGCGAAGAGGTGGTTACCAATATAGTAATACGCGGCTTTTTGTCTGCCGGTATAGTACTAACTCACGGTTTTATTACCGCCAGCCATATATTGGCCTTCTCGTCTATCACCATTTTGCATATTGTATTTGGCGAACTGGCACCAAAATCAATAGCTATACAAAAATCTGTGCGTACCACCTTGGCCGTATCGGTACCGTTGCGGTTTTTCTTTGTTGTTTTCAGGCCGCTAATCTGGTTGTTAAATGGTTTTGCTAATTTCATTTTAAGACTAATAGGTATTGCCACCTTAGAAGGCGGCGAAGCGCACCATAGTTCCGAAGAGTTACAGTATTTACTGGAGCAGGGTAAAGAAACCGGTGCTTTAGATTCTAACGAGCACGAGCTGATACAAAACGTTTTTGATTTTAATGAGCGGGTGGTAAAAAATATTATGGTACCCCGTACCAAAATATCAGGCATTGATATTAATACCGAACGGGATGAACTGCTGGAGATCCTGATAACCGAAGGCTACTCGCGTATGCCGGTTTTCGACGATGTGATAGATAAGATAGTTGGTATTGTACACGCTAAAGATATTTTGCCCTTATTGGCACACGGCGAGGATATTGTTTTAAAGGATATTATACGCAAGCCCTATTTTGTACCCGAAACCAAGAAGATAAACGACCTGATGGCCGAGCTGCAACAAAAGCGCATACAAATAGCCATCGTATCTGACGAGTTTGGCGGTACAGCGGGTATGGTTACCCTGGAGGATATTGTTGAAGAACTGGTGGGCGAGATACAGGATGAGTATGATGAAGAAAAGCCAATTGTGGAAGAAATTAACGACAAGGAGTTTATTGTAAATGCTCTTGCCCCTATCTACGATGTGAATAGTCACCTGCCGCATGACCTGCCTGAAGATGGCGACTTTGATACCGTTTCTGGTTGGCTGGGTGATGTTTTTGGAAAAATACCCGATGTTGGCGAACAAATAGAATCAAACGGGTATAACATTACCATACTTAAAAAAGCCGATCAGAATATTGAGTCGGTTAAATTGGAGTTATTGTTAAACGAAGAAGATACAGTGGATCTGCACTGATAATGCCCCGGCCATGCATCTTTTTTACACACCCGATATTGACCCCGCACATCCCCAATACTTTTTAACCGAAGAAGAGAGCAAACACGCCATACGCGTTTTGCGCCTGGAAGTTGGCTCGCCCGTGCAACTAATTGACGGGCGCGGCGGTTTTTATGATGCCGAAATAATTGACGCGCACCCCAAGCGCACCATCCTTCAAATAAATAAAGTTACCCGGGCCTACCAACAGCGTAACCACTATTTACATATAGCTATTGCCCCAACAAAAAATTTAGATCGGCTGGAGTGGTTTTTAGAGAAAGCCACCGAAATTGGCATTGATGAGATATCATTAATAATCTGCCAGCGGTCAGAACGTAAAGAAGCTAAAGCCGATAGGTTGAATAAGATCATTACCGCAGCCATTAAACAATCAATAAAAGCCTATCATCCGGTATTAAACGAGCCAAGACCATTAAATGAGGTGCTTAAACAACCATTTGAAGGACAAAAATTTATAGCCCATTGCGAGGATGATGAAAAGGTACATTTAGCAGATGTGTTTGAAAAGCAGGGCCGCTATTTAATATTAATTGGCCCCGAAGGCGATTTTGCCCGTAACGAAATTGATATGGCCTTGCAAAATGGATTTAAAGCCATAACTTTAGGTAATAGTAGGTTACGCACAGAAACAGCCGCATTAGAAGCCTGTTTTGAAGTGAATTTTTTAAACCGGGAATGATGAAAAGATCAGTTTTTATAGCCATGGCCGCTGCGTTATTTTTATTAAGCAGCTTTAATATTGAGCCAACCTATAAAATGGCCAAGCTTAAATATAGTGGCGGCGGCGATTGGTATGGCGACAGGACCGCCTTGCCCAATCTGATCAAATTTTGTAATGAAAACATAAAAACCAACTTTCAGGCAGAGGATGAAGTTGTTGAACCGGGAAGCCCCGAAATATTTAATTACCCCTTTGTTTTTATGACCGGGCATGGTAACGTTATATTTTCAGACCAGGAAGCGCATAACCTGCGCAAATACCTTACAGGTGGCGGCTTTTTGCATATTGACGATAACTATGGGTTGGATAAATTTATCCGCCCGCAAATGAAAAAGGTTTTCCCTGAACTTGATTTTGTGGAGCTTCCGGTTAACTATCCTATTTACCATCAAAAATACCCTTTCCCTACCGGACTGCCCAAAATACATGAGCATGATGATAAGCGCCCGCAAGGGTTTGGCTTAATTTATAAAGGCCGCTTGGTATGCTTTTACACCTACGAGTGTGATTTAGGCAATGGCTGGGAAGATTTTGGCACCTACGTAAACGATACCCAGGAAACCCGCCTCAAGGCATTAAAAATGGGCGCCAATTTAATACAATACGTTTTAACCCAATAGTATGAACCGGGTTAACGTAAATGGCCAATTTGATTACGCAGTAAAGCAGCACAATAATGAGCTGTTGGTAAATGATGAAGCTGTTAATGCCGATATTAAACAAGTTAATGCACATAACTGGCATGTAATTAATCAGCTAAAATCTTATAACGCGGAAGTTGTAAGCTTTGATAGCGTATTAAAAACGGCTACCATTAAAGTAAATAATAACCTGTACCACGTTACCGCTAAAGATCAATATGATTTATTACTGGAAAAAATGGGCCTTTCTAATATTGCCAATACAAAAATAAGTGAGGTAAAGGCACCAATGCCCGGCATGGTGCTAAAGGTTCTTGCTGCCGAAGGCGATAAGATACCAAAAGGCGGCAACCTGTTTATACTTGAAGCCATGAAAATGGAAAATATTATTAAATCGCCGGATGATGTGGTGGTTAAATCAATTAAGATAAAGCCGGGCGATAAGGTAGAAAAAGGGCAGGTGCTCGTACAGTTCAGTTAGTATCAATTGCTTAAGGCAACTGATTTGATGCGTGCTTTATAGAAAAAAATAGCGCAGGTATATCTTTCCCATCTAACCTGGTATATGACGAGAACTCTGTTGTTTTTATATTCAGCTCGGTATCATCTTCTAATATTTTTATCCTTTTCTTTTTGCCATTATCGGCTTTTAACAAAAACCAGCCTGTAGGTTTTAATAACTTTTTGATGATTGAAAGATATTCTGAGCACTGTTCTTTTGCAAACAAAATAAAACATCCCCTATCTATAACGAAATCAAATTGCTGGTTTAATGTGGTTAATAATATATTGTCCTGTATAAAATTAACCTGTGCATTTTGTTGCAAGGCTTGTTGTTTGGCATAATTAATAGCCAAACCGGAAGTGTCTGTTGCAGTAACCTTAAAGCCTTTTTTTGCCAGGTATATTGCCTGCTCACCGGTACCGGTCCCGATATCAAGAATGGTACTACCCATAAACTTCGGATTGTCAAAAAAACGAGCAAAATCAGCATCCAAATAATCCTCTACCGCCAAAAATTTAGAGGCGGTATACTCCTTTTGTTCAAACCGCTTTTTATATTCCGCTTCCCATTTTAGCGAGAACATTGCTTTTTTTACAAGTACTTCATCCATTTATTACGTATTAAATAGGGTGATTTTTAGTTAAGCAATACAAATTATTATTTATAGCAATGATCATAATTTGAATATACAACAAAAAAGCGACCCTTAATATCAGGGTCGCTTTTTTGTTGTAGTATATAAAAGTTAATACTATTTCCCTTTATAAGGCTTCGGCTTTTTAACACTAAAGTGTGATTTGCCGGAAGGCGATATTTCAGGTGCGCCAACCAAGGTCATTGCGCAACGGAAACCCACATCGGCACGCGAATCATCTTCATTCATAAAACGACGCGTTGCAGGATTTAGCCAGTAAGCCAAATCATTCCATGAACCGCCTTTGTATACTTTTGAACGATCGCTTACCAATGTGGTAGTACCATATAACGACGTGTTAACCGTGTCACCAAAGCCCCTGTAATCAGGTGTATAAGCCTTACCTGCCAAAGCACTCTTAGCCGGTAAAGCAGCAGTAGTAGCGGCTTGTGGCGCAGCGTTGTTTGGGGTAGGACCCTGTGTTGGTTGTTGTGACGCAATTAATTCGGCATACGTCATTTTTTTATTGGATTTAGAAGGATCTTTTATTGGTTTTCCATATTTATCCTTTGCATACTGGCCTTTTGTGGCATCAGCTAATCTTTTGTTGGTAAATTCGTTACCGCGGAAAGGGTTAAAATCATCCGATTCTTCTGACGACCCCTGGCGATAAGTATCCTGCACCCACTCGCTCACGTTACCGGCCATATTATATAACCCAAAATCATTAGGTTGGTATGATCTTACCGGGGCGGTAATATCAGCCTTATCATTCAGGTAACCACCAACACCGGCGTTATCGCCCAGGCCACGTTTAAAGTTAGCCATCATCAAACCGCGGGTTTTCTTTTTAGCCGAGCGTACGCCCAGGCCGTTCCACGGGTACACTTTGCCATCGTTAATATTTTCATATTGAGTATTGCCCGCTAATGCTAAAGCTGCATACTCCCACTCTGCTTCTGACGGCAGGCGGTAAGCAGGTTTCAATATACCATCTTCCATACGGGCAGGTCTAACCGCTTTACCATTAGCAGGTGCATTAGCACCTGTTGCCGGCCTTGCACTAATATCTTTTATCATTTTTTTACCGTCAATGCCGACCCCTGTATACTGTCCGTTCAGATATATATCTGTGTTAAAAGGGGTATTAGCGGCTGTAGTACCTGCGCCCGCGGCACCGGCAGCAGCGGTTGTTTGGCCACTGGCTTTTTGCTTGCCCGTAAGTAACAAACCTTTATCCTGTAAAATATGTTCGTTTACGCGGTCGGTACGCCATTGGCAATAATCTTGAGCCTGGTCCCAGCTAACACCAACTACCGGATAATCCTGAAAAGCCGGGTGACGCAAATAGTTGTCAACATACGGCTCGTTGTATGATAACGGGCTGCGCCATACCAGGGTATCAGGCAGCGCATTATAATATAATTCGCGGTCCTGAGGGAAAGTACTGCTTATCCAGTGTAAATAATCTATCCAGTCCTGGTTTGAAACCTCAGTTTCGTCCATATAAAACGATGGTATAGTTTTACGTGAGCGCACGTTGTTATATTCGTAGGTAACATCCTGGTCGGCGCTGCCGCCTAACACAAATGTACCACCTTCAATAGCAACAAGGCCAGGCCCGGGTGCAGGGTGAGTTTGTCTGAATTTCACATAGCCGCCGTTATTTTTATCATTATAAGGGATACCGGTTTTTTGTGATTGTTGACGTTTACTACAGCTGCTTAACAACGCTACTACACATAACAGCGCTACAGCAGTACTAGTAAAAAGTATTTTCATATTTTTACATTTAAATATTATACGGGTAAATTTAAAAAAAAATCTCTTAAACACTAAGTGTTTATTTAGTTATAAAGCTTTAAAGCCTTTGCCTATTAAACGAAAATAGCCTAAGCAAGTTGCAAATATTTTATAATTAAGTGTAAAAAACTTTAAGTTTATAATTCACGTTTATAAATTAAGGTATATTTATCCACAAATAACAAAATTAATAATGAGGCTATCCCGCTTAACGGTAATTATTGTTTTTATTTTTTTAGGAGTTCCTTGCCTGGTGGTTGCGCAAACCAATGCTAATGGAAGTACCATTAATGCCATACCTACTGCGGTGCCTTTTCTTAATATCTCGCCCGACTCGCGTTCGGGCGCTATGGGCGATGCAGGCGTAGCCATATCGCCCGATGCCAACGCTAATTTCTGGAACCCGGCTAAACTTACGTTTAATGAGAATAACGACGAGTTTTATGTATCATACAGCCCGTGGATGCGCAATTTCGTGTCGGACATGAATTTAAGTTACCTGAGTTTTGCCCACAGACTTGATAGCCGTAATTCAATTGGCGCATCTTTACGCTATTTTAACCTGGGGTCTATTCAACTTATTGATGCCAACCAGGTTGACCAGGGTACTTATAAACCAAGTGAGGTAGCTTTTGATGTTTCGTTCTCGCGTAAGTTTGGCGATAATTTCTCATTGGGCTTAACCGGCCGGTACATTCATTCAGATCTGTCAAGTCAGTCATTTTCTACCGGCTCAACGCAAACAACCAAAGCCGGCAATGCTTTTGCTGCCGATATATCCTTATACTATAAAAAAGAAGTACAGCAATTTGGAGTACCGGCAGTGTTTGCTTTTGGTACCCATATTTCAAACCTCGGTTCAAAAATTAGCTATACAGATAATGGCCCGCAGTATTTTTTGCCGGCCAATTTAAAAATTGGCGCGGCCAATACCTGGACGCTTGATAACCTTAACCAGATAACCTTCACCTTTGACATCAATAAGTTACTGGTGCCTACCCCGCCAATAAGGGATAGTAACGGCAATATTATACAAGGAAAAGATGATAATGTATCAGTACCGGCAGGCATTTTTGGCTCATTTACTGATGCTCCCGGCGGATTTAAAGAGGAGTTGCAGGAAATTACTTATTCGCCCGGTGTTGAATATTCATACGCTAAGCAGCTTTTTTTAAGGGCAGGTTATTTTGGCGAGAGCGCAAATAAAGGCAACCGCCAATACGTTACTATGGGAGTTGGTTTTAAATACCTGTATTACGGGTTTGATTTTTCATACCTTGCTGCCGCGCAAAAAAACAGTCCGCTGGCAAATACGCTCCGGTTCTCACTATCCATTAATTTTGGCAGCACCACAGCAGCAGCCCCAGCGCAAGAATAATGGGAAAGATACGGATAGGTTTTGGGTTTGATGTGCACCAGCTAAAAGACAGCCATCCATTTGTATTGGGCGGGGTTAATCTGCAACATCATTCGGGCGCATACGGCCATTCAGACGCGGATGTATTGCTGCATGCTATTTGCGATGCCTTGCTTGGCGCGGCCAATTTGCGCGATATAGGTTTCCATTTTTCAAATACCGACGAACGTTGGAAGGGTATTAGCAGCTTGATACTGCTACAGCACGTTGTTGCTTTGTTAACAGATAAAGGCTGGAGTATAGGCAATATTGATGCTATGGTTTGCCTGGAAGCCCCTAAAATAAATCCACATATTCCTGCAATGAAAACGCATATTGCCATAGCTGCGGGTATTGATGAGGACGATATAGCTATTAAAGCCACTACCAACGAAAAACTGGGTTTTATTGGCCGTGAAGAAGGTGTAGCTGCTTACGCTGTTTGTTTGATTGAGCGTAACTAAGATTCTTATTGAAAATTTAATAAATATCGAATATCCAATGAATGTCGAAGTACTTCGGCGTTCGATATTCAACATTCAGTATTCGATATTAAAATCAACTGAAAACTGCTTACTGAAAACTGCAAACTGTTTACTGCTTACTGCTTACTACTTTCACATTACCCGTACGCTCAATAGCTCCCCAGGAGTTTAGCTCGCCTTTTAGCGCTTTGCGGATTGCTTTAAATAGTATATAATACATCAACTGGCGCCATACAAAACGCTGCGGAATGATATAAACCAATTTCTTATAATCTTCTTTTTCCATGCGGAAGGCCAATATTCCCACCAGGAAATCTACCAGCACGAAAGCAGCATAATACCCCAGTATTTTAAAAGGTTTATCACCAAACAGGCCCATTATCATCATTAGGTCGGCAAGCGGCGAAAACAGGGGTAAAATAATCTGGAAAATAAGAATGTTGGGCATCCCTACCATACCAAAATACTTATACTTTTTGTTGAATAATACGTTGCGATTTTTCCAGAAGCTTTGTATAATTCCAAAACTCCAGCGGAAACGTTGCTTTAATAAGGCATCTATTGTTTCGGGCGCTTCGGTATAGGCTATAGCTTCCGAACAGTTGCGCACTATAAACCCTTGTTTTAATATGCGCATGGTTAAGTCGCAATCTTCGGCCAGGGTATCATACGTAAACCCACCTGCCCTAAACACCGCCGACTTACGGAACGCCCCAATAGCACCCGGAACCACGGTTATGCTGTTGATCAGATCAAAAGCGCGCCTGTCCATATTTTGCGAAGTAATGTATTCAATAGATTGCCAAAGGGTAATCATATTGTTTTCATTACCTACCTTAACTGTGCCGGCCACGGCGCCTATTTCCGCATCAGTAAAATAGGTCATTAAATGGTAAACGGCATCTTCTTTTAGCTGGGTATCAGCATCTATGCAAACCACAAAATCATATTGGGCGTGTGCAATACCAAAGTTTAGTGCCGATGCTTTGCCCCCGTTTGATTTGGTTAATACCATTACCAGCGGATTTTTACCGTAAGCGTCATTAATAATATTAAAGGTGTTATCCTTTGAGCCGTCGTCAACAAAAATGATCTCAAACTTAGGGTAACTTGTTTGTAGCAGGCTGGCTATGGTTTTGAGTACGGTAACCTCTTCATTATAAGCAGGCACAATTATACTTACCGGTGGTAATTCAGCAGGTGTTATTGCGGATAACCTTTGTTTTTTATTTTCGCTATACTGCCTTAACGCTAATATGGCTATTAATATAATGCGGCCAATGGCCAGAAAAATTGCAGTTAAAAATATATATAACATTACCCAGTTGCCATAAAAATAACCCTGTACAAAAATATCATAGAAAGAGTTAAAAATGCCTTCGCCTTTAATGGGCGGCATCAGGTCTGATTTGGGCTTATCTAAAATATCAGCAATGGTAGTAAATTGAAATCCTTGTGCTTTAAGATAGTGTATAATTTCGGGAAGCGCATCTACAGTTGCCTGGCGCGTGTCGCCCCCGGCATCATGCAGTAATATCATCGATCCATTGTCTTTTCGCTGCTTAAGCCAGGTAAGTATGCTATCTTTAGTTACACCTGGATGCCAATCCCATAAGTCAATGGATTCGCCTATAGTAATGTAACTTTGCCTGCGACTTTCGGCAACAGGTATAACCTCTGCCAAAGTTTGGGGCTCGGCATCAGCATTAAATGGCGGTCTGAATAGTATGGTGCTGCGGCCGGTTACAGATTCAATGAGCTTACGTGTAGCATTCAGTTCTAAAACAACACGCTCCAGGCTGATTGCCGAAACATCAGGATGGAAAAAAGTGTGATTCCCTATTTCATAACCCTCATCATATTCGCGGCGCAATATTTCAATGTTTTTTTCGGCCATTGATCCAACAACAAAAAATGCCGCGGGCACTTTTTCCCGTTTTAAAATGTCAAGTATTTTAGGAGTATATACCGGGTCAGGACCATCATCAAAAGTTAAAACAACCTTTTTGGGTTTGTACCCATATTTCCTGATAACATATTTAGTGGGCAGTTTAATGTAATGTTGGTCCGTTATAACAAAGTTTTTTGGGTCCATATTTACCGATATAACACCTTTTGTAGGGGTAGTTATCAGGTCAAGCACCTCGCCATCGCCGGTATAGTCAATTTTATTATTCAAACCCACATTTTTCAACCTCTCTACATCAATCCCGGTTTTTTTCAGCGAGTCAATAGACAAGTTTTTTTGGAAGTAAGTCCATAACCGCGGGTCTTCAACCCCAAGTCGCCACAGCGCCACACCAC
>NZ_JBDTJZ010000201.1:0-11563 GCF_039935595.1 Mucilaginibacter sp.
GAAATGCTAAACACCATTTTGTTTGTTATGATAGGCCTGCAAATGGTAAACCTGCCGTTTTTAAATAATTACTGGCTAATAGGAGGTATAGGCATTATTGTTATTTTAATTGCACGTTGGTTCAGCATTGTATTACCGCTTACGTTTTTAAAACAAAGGCTTAAAATTAGTTATAGCCAAATAAATATACTTACCTGGGCCGGGGTACGCGGTGGTATATCAATAGCGCTGGCTTTATCACTTCCTTACAGTCCGTATCGCCATATCATACTGGCGGGTAGTTATTTTGTGGTGATATTCTCTGTAATTGTACAGGGGTTAACTTTAAATAGTTTGATACGAGCATCTATTAAAAAAGAACAAGTAAATCATCAATAGCAATGAGTTAAACCCATTGCTATTGATAAAAAGCTTTCTGCCTTTATCCTTTCACCTTTATCCTTTCACCTTACCCCAGCGCTTGCTGCAAATCATCAATCAAATCATCAATATGCTCCAACCCGGCAGAAACGCGTAATAAATTAAACGGTGTTTTGGTATCGGGTCCCTCAACGGAGGCACGGTGCTCTATTAAACTTTCCACCCCACCTAAACTGGTTGCCCGGGTAAATAATTTTAAAGCGTTGATTACCCGTTTGGCTTCGGCCTCGCCGCCTTTAAGGCAAAAAGAAAACATGCCGCCAAAGGCCAGCATTTGATCCTTTGCTATTTCATACTGCGGGTGCAGCGGTAATCCCGGGTATAAAACCTGCTCCACTTTGGGGTGTACAGATAAAAATTCGGTTAACAGTTGCGCGTTATTAATATGCCCGCGCATACGGTAAGGCAGGGTTTTAAGGCTGCGCACCAGCATATAGCAATCAAAAGGCGAGGGGATGGCACCACCCATTTCCTGTATGGTATGTATTTTTCTCCACCAGTCGTTATCTTCAGCAGTAATTAAAACGCCGCCTGTTAAATCGCTATGGCCGCCAAAGTATTTGGTGGATGAGTGCATTACCATATCCGCGCCCAATAATATTGGCAACTGGCAAACGGGCGTGGCAAAGGTATTGTCACAAACTACTTTAATACCTTTTGCGTGAGCAATACCTACCACCTTTTTAATATCAGTAACTTTTAATAAAGGGTTTGACGGGGTTTCTATCCACATTAACCCGGTATTTGGCTTTATATGCGCGTTTAAAACTTCCTGGTTATTTATATCAATAAAGTCAAACTCCAGGATACCTGCAAACAACGTTTTTAACTGGTTGCGCAATCCGTGGTACATATCATCAGGTGCTATAATATGCGTTCCCGGCTGTAACGACTGGAAAACGGCCATGCCCGCCGCGTTACCTGATGAAAATGCCGCGGCATCCACACCTTGCTCCAATTTAGCCAAAACAGTCTCCAAAGCGGTACGGTTGGGGTTTGCTGCACGGCTATAGCTATAACCGCTTGTAAAACCGCCATCTTTATTACGCTCAAAGGTGGTCGACTGCACCAGGGGCTGCACCACAGCACCTGTTGATTTATCAGTATGGTTACCTGCGTGTATGGCGATGGTTTCGATTTTCATGGTGTTTGGTATTTTTAGGCTAAAGCCATTCTTATTTATATTATTATCCGTCCCATAAATGGGACAGCAATGAATTTTCAATTAATTATTTCATTGCAGTTGGTTTTACCAACATAATTTGACTAAAGTTATTCTTATTTAAATATTATCAGTCCCATAAAATACGGACGGCAATGAATTATTAAATAATATTCATTGCCGTTGGTTTTAACCAACGGGCTTAAAAATAACAAAAAATGGCTTTAGCCTAAATTGTACACCAATCCTTCTACAGATATTACACCACCATTACATTAACATTTCCTATTTTTGCACAAAGATTTTTAATGCAAGCTGAAAATAATTTACAGGTATTATTAAAGGATAACAGCTTATCAGCTGATTTAAAACACATCGCCCAAAAAGTGCTTAACCATGAGCGTATTACTTTTGATGAGGGTGTACTGTTATATGAAAAAGGCGAATTAGGCTATTTAGGCGTACTCGCCAATTATATACGCGAGCAGCGTCACGGCGATAAAACCTACTTTAACCGTAATTTCCATATTGAACCTACCAACCTTTGTGTGTACGATTGTAAGTTTTGCTCGTATTCGCGACTGATCAAACAAAAATCAGAAGGGTGGGAGTACACTATGGACGAGATGCTCGACATCGTAAAAAAATACGATAACGAGCCGGTTACCGAGGTGCATATAGTTGGCGGCGTATTGCCGCAGTATGATGTTGCTTTTTATTCGGAGTTGTTTAGTAAGATAAAAGCACACCGCCCAGAGTTGCATGTTAAAGCATTAACCCCGGTTGAATACCATTATATATTTAAAAAAGCCAAAATTGATTATGCCACCGGCATGAAAATGATGCTGGAAGCGGGATTGGAGTCAATACCAGGCGGCGGGGCCGAGATATTTCACCCGGAGATACGTGAGCAGATTGCCAAAGATAAATGTACAGCCGACCAATGGTTGGCTATACATGAGGAATGGCATAAGCTGGGCGCACGGTCAAACGCTACCATGCTGTACGGCCATATTGAAAAGTATTGGCACCGCGTTGACCACATGGAGCGTTTGCGCCAGTTACAGGATAAAACCGGTGGTTTTCAAACCTTTATACCATTAAAGTTCCGCAACCAGGATAATCAAATGTCAAATGTACCCGAATCAACTGTGGTTGAAGACCTGCGTAACTATGCCATATCACGTATATATTTAGACAATTTTGACCATATAAAAGCATATTGGGCCATGATAAGTCGTACCACGGCACAATTATCATTAAATTTTGGTGTAGATGATATTGATGGGACGCTTGACGATACCACTAAAATATACTCAATGGCTGGTGCCGAAGAGCAAAACCCCGGCATGAGCACCAAACAATTGGTTGAGCTGATAAAACAGGTTGGCCGTTACCCCATTGAGCGCGATACCTTATATAATGTAATAACTGACTATAACGATCACGAGTTTCCGGAGGAAGCAAAACCGCAGTTTTATAGATTGCCGGTTATTAATTAAATCATTGAGTCATTGGGTCATTAAGTCATTGAATATTTAAAGTGACGAATGACCAATGACTTAATGACCCAATGACAGAATGACTAAAAAAACACTATACATCGTCCGTCACGGACAAACAGAACTAAACCGCCAGGGCATTGTACAGGGCCGGGGCAGGGATACCGAACTTAACGGCCATGGCCAAAAACAGGCCGCTTTATTTTACGAAGCTTACAAAGATGTGCCGTTTGATAAGATATACATATCGGCGCTAAAGCGTACGCAGCAAAGCGTGCAATCATTTATTGATAAAGGCATACCTTATGAAAAACTGCCTGGTTTGGACGAACTGGCCTGGGGTATATACGAGGGGCAACCCAGCACACCGGCAACCAAAGGTGCGTTTTTACAAATTATGCGCGATTGGATGGAAGGTAAGCTGGACAGCAAGTTTGAGGACGGCGAAAGCCCTAATGAGGTAAAGGCGCGCCAATTGGAGGCACTTGAGGTGATCATGTCGCACCCGGAAGAAAAAACGGTATTGATAGCTATGCACGGCAGGGCGATGCGCTTGTTTCTGTGTATTTTAACGGGAAAACCCCTTACCGAAATGGATAACTACCCGCACCAAAACCTGGTTTTGTATAAAGTAATTTTTGACGGTGAAAAATTTGAGATCGTAGATTTTAATAACGCCGCGCATTTAAAAGGCTTACCCAGCAACGAATAACCGCGCTTACAACAAACAGCCCAAAGTCCCTAACGTATACTATACCTGATGAATAAAATAAAGATATCCGCTGTAAGTTACACCAACACCAAACCATTTTTATACGGCCTGCAGCATACGGATATTATAAATAAGATAGACCTCAGCCTGGATATACCTGCCGACTGCGCGAGGAAATTGATAGATAACGAGGTTGATATAGGCCTTATACCTGTGGCAGCCACTTTAAATATGACCGAATGGCAAATAGTCTCCGACTATTGCATTGGAGCAACGGGCGCTGTTAATTCGGTATTTATATTTAGTAATTGCCCAATACAGGACGTCACCACGCTTCAGTTAGATCCCGAGTCGCGCTCATCCAATAACCTCGCGCTGGTTTTATTGAAGAATCATTGGCAAATAAAACCACAATTGGTTACCCATGCTGCTGATTACAGCGCGTCAACCGATAAAAATACCGCCTTTGTGCAAATAGGCGACCGTACCTTTGGCAAAAAAGGAAGCTATGCTTTTGTGTATGACCTTGCCGAAGAATGGCAAAAGTTTACCGGGCTGCCCTTTGTATTTGCCGCATGGATAGCTAATAAATCCATCCCTGCCGAATTTATAACTGAATTTAATGCTTCCCTCAAATACGGCCTTGACCACCGTAAAGAGTTGTTTACCCAACTACCCACCCGTAATGATTTTGATGTACAGGATTACCTGATGCATAAAATTGATTTTGCATTAACCAATGAGAAAAAGCAGGCGCTTTTTCTGTTTTTGGATTACATTAAGGCATTGTAAACAAGCTGTTACCATATAATTAAGTAATTTATTTCTCGTTATAAATGATATGTTTATGTTACATAACTATCTCATTTTGTAACATTTATATAGCTGTTTATTTGAAGCTTCGTGTTTGTTTTACACTATTTGTTAATATCTGTTAAATAGTTTAAGATATTGTAATTTAAACACTAAGTAAATTGAAATAATTAAAATTTTATAACAGTTATTCGTATTGATTATGAAATATTCATAAAAATTCAATTTTATTTTAATTATTGATAACAATACCATACTTTTGTTATGGATTTAAAATTTAAGAACATGAAAAAATTATTTATTACAGCAGCAATAGCTACAATGTTTAGTGTTACTGCATTTGCCGCAGATGGCGGTAAAAAAAATACAAGTGAAGCCGGTATATCTACCACAGTACTTAACAGCTTCGCTGCAAACTTTAGCGAAGTTAAAGACGCCGTATGGACTGTGTCTTCAACTACCCAAAAAGCAACCTTTTTATTAAACGGTGTTAAAACTAACGCTTATTATGATTTGAGTGGCGAATACATTGGTACAACTAATGACGTTGATTATGCCATCATCCCATTTGAAGCTAAAGAAACCATCGCTAAAAAATATGATGGTTACACAGTTAGCGAAGTGATCAAATTTAAATATGAAGGTCAAAAATCTGACGTTACTCCGGTAGTTTACTTTATCGACCTTAAAAAAGGCGAAACCAGCGAAGTAGTGTTAAGAATAGCACCAGGCGAAAGCTTAGCATTTTACAAACAAGTTAAATAACCCTATTTAAATTATACAAGTTGAGGTCCCGGTTACATTTGTAGCCGGGACTTTTTTGTTGTTGTGGGGTAGGATGAGTGTTTTTGTAATGTCTATGTAAATAGTAGATTATTTTTTGCTGAAATTAGGATTTATTAAAACAATCAAAGTAACTTAGCATATAATAAACCGATTTATACAACACATTAAATACTTACTATCATGGGATTACGATTAGGCGACACCGCCCCAAATTTTAAAGCAAAAACATCACAGGGTGATATTGATTTTTACGAATATCTTGGCAATAGCTGGGGAGTACTGTTTTCGCATCCTGGCGATTATACCCCCGTTTGTACTACCGAGCTTGGCCGTACCGCAGCCTTGAAGGACGAATTTGAAAAACGCAATGTTAAAGTACTGGCCCTAAGTGTTGATTCGGTTGAATCGCATACCGGTTGGATAAAAGATATTAACGAAACTCAGGGCGTGGAGGTTAACTTCCCTATAATTGCCGACCCTGACCGTAAAATATCAGAAGCTTATGATATGATACACCCTAATGCATCAGTTAATGCTACCGTACGTTCGTTATTCATCATAGCGCCTGATAAAACGGTTAAGCTTATAATTACCTACCCGGCATCAACAGGAAGAAACTTCCAGGAAATTTTAAGGGTTATTGATTCATTACAGCTTACTGCCAATTACAGCGTGGCTACTCCGGCTGATTGGAAAGAAGGCGAAGATGTAGTAGTAGTACCTTCTATTAAAACAGAGGATATTCCGGCTAAATTTCCAAAAGGCTTTACCGAAGTAAAACCATACTTGCGTTTAACGCCACAACCAAATAAATAATTATTTGTTAATTAATTAATTTTATATATTTGGATAGCAGGTTTTTCTATTCATACTGATTATTAATACCATAAATTCAGTTTGGTTTAGTTATTAATCTTTTAACATGATTTTTTAATACTATTATTTTTAATTATGAAAACTGGAAAAGTAAAATGGTTTAATACACAAAAAGGTTATGGATTTATTGTTACCGACGATGGTAAGGATCTTTTTGTGCATTTTAAAGATGTTCAAGGTGGTGTTAACGCCATTAAAGACAACGATAATGTAGAATATGAAGTAGAGGACGGAAGAAAAGGACTGCAAGCCGTAAATGTGAAAAAAGTTTAACATACTATACTAATTATAGGCTCCCTGATGTTATCAGGGAGCCTTTTTTTTGCCAAAAATTTAATTAATTCTGTTACTTTAGGCCAACTAATTATTACTTATTATGCTCCATAATGATCTGGCTACAGCCAAAAAGAACGTTATTTTTTTAGTATTGGTGGCTTCATTAGGCTATTTTGTTGATATATACGACCTGGTTATATTCTCCATAGTGCGGGTAAAAAGCCTGCAGGATATTGGCATACCCGCCGACAGAATTGAAAGCGAAGGTGTATATGTTATCAATATGCAAATGTTTGGCTTACTGCTGGGCGGCATTATATGGGGTATAGTAGGTGATAAGTTGGGCCGTATAAAAGTGCTGTTTGGGTCGATATTTTTATACTCGATAGCAAACTTTGTAAACGGCATGGTGCATGATGTTAACAGCTATGCCGTTATCCGCTTAATTGCAGGTATAGGTTTGGCTGGCGAACTGGGAGCAGGCATAACCCTGGTTAGCGAAACATTGAGCAAAGAACGCCGTGGCTATGGCACCACCATAGTAGCCGTGATAGGTCTTTTGGGCGCTGTCGCCGCTAACTACGTTGGTGGATACAACTGGCGCACGGCTTATTATATTGGCGGCACTTTAGGTATATTATTGCTGCTGATGCGCATGGGCACTTTTGAGTCGGGAATGTTTAAAAATATATCCGACAGGGACGTATCAAAAGGCAAAATATTAATGCTGTTTAGCGATAGGAAAAGATTTTTAAAATACCTGTATTGCATTTTAATAGGCGCGCCGCTATGGTATGTGGTTGGTGTGCTTATTACCAAGGCCCCCGAGTTTGGCAAAGCCTTAGGCAGTACCGAGCCATTAAGTGCAGGCACGGGTATAATGTACACCTATGTAGGTATATCAATAGGTGGTATTTTTGCAGGCTTGCTGGCGCAGTACACACGGTCGCGTAAAAATACCATGTTTGTGTTTTTACTACTATCACTTATAAGCGTAATGTTTTATTTAAGCGCCAGGGGTATTACCCCCGGGCAGTTTATATGGCTTTGCTTATTTATGGGTTTCGGAGTAGGGTATTGGGCAACCTTTGTTACCATAGCTTCCGAGCAGTTTGGCACCAATATACGCTCAACGGTAACCACCACTGTACCCAACTTTGTACGTGGGTCGCTTATCCCTATCAACTTTGCTTTTACGGTACTGATGGCCCATTTTGGCCGCATAAACGCCGGATATATTGTTATGATAGTACTTACAGGTATATCCTTATTTGCCACCAGTCAGTTAGAGGAAACCTTTCATAAGGACCTGGATTATATAGAGGATGAAGGGGCTAATCTTTCGAGTTGAATTGCGGACTATTTAACTCACCCGACTTCGCTACGCTCGTCACCCTCTCTATGCTAGAGAGGGGATTTATATTGGGTATAAGATTAAATTTTGTTTTATTGCTTTTAGTACTGTTTGAGTGTCTTTTAATATCATATCATTATCAAACCGCAGTATCGTAAGCCCTAAAGCTTGTAATACATCATCACGGTTTTTATCATACTCTTTTTTGTAATTATGAACCGGGCCATCCGCCTCAATTACCAATTTAGCTTCGCTGCAGTAAAAATCAGGTATATAATAGTAATTTCTGCCTAAAGTAATTTGCGCGCAAACAGGAAACTGTCTGAAAAGTTTATACCCGCCAAATTTTCTATTTCTCAAATGATACCATAAAACTTTTTCAGCGGGAGTTTCAAGTTGTCTTAATTTACGGCAAAGTTCAGTGATAGTTGGCATAACAAAAAATAAGAAATATTAAATTAAAACTCAAATCTATCCCTCTCTAGCATAGAGAGGGTGGTCGAGCGCAGCAAAGACCGGGTGAGTTAAAACAATTATTATCTTTGCCCCAATGATAACCAAAGAACAAATAGCAGCCGACTACCAGCTAATACAGGACGAGATATGCCGTGCTTTAGAAGCTGTTGATGGGAAAGCCCAATTTGAAGAAGAAAAATGGGAGCGTGATGGCGGCGGTGGTGGCCGTACCCGTGTTATACAAAACGGAAACGTGTTAGAGAAAGGCGGGGTGAACTTCTCGGCCGTATATGGGCAATTGCCTGCGGTTATGCAAAAGGCGCTAAAGGTAGATAAGGATGAGTTTTTTGCTACCGGGGTATCCATTGTGATACATCCCAACCATCCGCTGGTACCGATCATCCACATGAATATCCGGTATTTTGAAATGCCTGCGGTAGATGGCGCTGATCCTGTACGCTGGTTTGGCGGTGGGATAGACCTAACGCCACATTATATAATTGATGAAGATGCCAAATACTTTCACAGTCAGTTAAAAGCCGTATGCGCTCGATTTAATGCTGATTTTTATACACGTTTTAAGCAATGGGCCGATGATTACTTTTTTATCAAACACCGCGAGGAAACCCGGGGGATAGGGGGTATATTTTATGATAAACTGGTAGCTACTGATGGCTTGTCGTGGGAAACCATATTTGAGTTCAGTAAAGCTCTGGGGCGGTCATTCATCCCAACCTATACCGAGTTGGTGAACCGCAACCGCAATAAAGCCTTTACTGACGATCAGCAGCAATGGCAATACCAGCGCCGCAGCCGTTATGCCGAGTTTAACCTGGTTTATGATGCCGGTACCAAATTCGGCTTAGAAACCAATGGTCGTATTGAATCGATATTGATGAGCCTGCCGCCAACGGCTAAATGGCTGTACAATTACCAGCCCCAACCGGGTAGCGAAGAGGAGAGGACCTTAAGTTTGTTGAAAAAAGGGATTGATTGGGTATCATAATAGCGATGGGTTTTAAACCTATCGCTATGTATAATATTAAAACATGAAAATATTTATACGACTTTGCTTTGCCGTTTTTATATTGATGATAGGCGCATCCTTTCAAAAAGCAAATACCCTAAAAGGCACCTGGCAGTTTTGCGGTGGATTTTTTAACGGTAAACGTAATGCAGCACCAAAAGAATATACCCTGCAACGTAAATATACCGCTATTAATTACGAAGCTAACATGTTAGAAAAAGGACAAAAGCCCTATAAATATGAGACCGGTAATTATAAACTGCTTGCCGATACCTGCCTGGAAACCCAAACCTTTAGCGCACAGCCATCCAAATTAAAAGGCATTTCTGTGCATTATGCTTACATCATGCGCCATGATACGCTGGTTTTAAGAGCCAAATTGCCTAATGGTTTTGTGGAGGAAGATTATTGGAAGAGGGTAAAGTAATTTTACAATATGAGCAAAGAGTATGATTTCATTATCGCTAGTAATCACGAATACGAAAAGGTGTTTGTTGAAATATATTGGAATGGAAAATTCGTAGCATTAATTAATCAAGAAAATGGCTTAGATAATCTTGAAATCGAATTTCCTGGGTTGAACCTAATTGAAAGTCTAATAGAAAGGAAATTACCACTAAATATATTTTTGGATTTAGTGAAGGAAGCTGCTGAACTACTATAAATTACAAATAATGTCTCGTCCTGAAAAAAGTTTACAGTTTTTAGCTTAATAACCATAATTATTTAGGCTAAAGCCAATATTGTTTAACCACGTATTCCGTTGGTTAAAACCAACGGCAATGAATTTTTAGTTTTGCCCCATTTAAATATTAACTTTTAATAACCCTTCAACCATTCATTGCCGTCCCATTTATGGGGCGGGATAATGATAAAGATGTGGGTGGCTTTAGCCGAACCACCTACAATATTTAGTTTTAAAACTTCGTCCTATGATGCTTATAGCTTAAAGCATGATTTGTTATTTAGGCTAAAGCCGAAAACTTCTTTTTCCATATTCCGTTGGTTAAAACCAACGGCAATGAGTTTTTAATTTTCCTTTATTTAATTGGTATTTTTTATTAACGCTGTAATTCAATTCATTGCCGTCCCATTTATGGGGCGGGATAATGATAAAGATGTGGGTGGCTTTAGCCAAACTTTATAGAAGTCCAATTCTTTGCATTGACGCATAGAAAAAGTTGGCTTAGAGGCACAATACTTTGTGTCTCAATAACGGCAATATGTCCGAGACGCAAAGCGTCTTTACACAGGCTTTCCACATCCCGAATATTACCAACATCCTTATAAAAAGCCAACTTATTTATTAACTTCGCAGGTCGTATAAAAACCAATTAAAAACGATAGTTAACGAGCGTAAATCTCACACATAAAAAAATAATATGGCTGAAGATACAGAGAACGATAATTTACACAACGAAGACAAAATAATAAGCATAGATATTGATGAAGAGATGCGATCGGCTTACATTGATTATTCAATGTCGGTTATCGTATCAAGGGCATTACCTGATGTGCGCGACGGTTTAAAACCCGTACACCGCCGTGTATTATTTGGTATGCTTGATTTGGGTTTAAACAATAACAAGCCCTATAAAAAATCGGCCCGTATTGTGGGCGAGGTAATGGGTAAATATCACCCGCACGGCGACTCGTCTGTGTACGATACCATGGTACGTATGGCGCAGGAGTGGAGCTTACGCTATCCACTGGTTGAAGGTCAGGGTAATTATGGCTCAATAGATGGCGATAACCCGGCAGCTATGCGTTATACCGAGGCCCGGCTGGAAAAGATAGCCGAAGAGATGTTGGCTGATATCAATAAAGATACTATTGATTTCCAGCTCAATTTTGACGACTCGTTACAGGAGCCTACCGTGTTGCCTGCCAAGTTCCCTAACTTATTGGTTAACGGTGCATCGGGCATAGCAGTAGGTATGGCCACCAACATGGCACCGCATAACTTATCAGAAGTAATTGACGCTACCATGGCATTGATAGACAACCGCGATATTGAGGTTGCCGAGCTAATGAAGTACGTTAAAGGACCGGATTTCCCGACAGGGGGTATCATTTATGGTTATGAAGGTCCGCGCGAGGCTTTAGAAACCGGTCGTGGTCGTGTGGTATTAAGGGCGCGAGCGGAGATTGAAACTTACGGCAGCGACCGTGAGCGTAT
>NZ_JBDTJZ010000202.1:0-26782 GCF_039935595.1 Mucilaginibacter sp.
GGGTTTTCTGTAAAACAGAAAACCCGGTTCGCAATACAAGCCGGGTTTTTACTATAGGTATAAAAATTCTTTAGCAATATTGCTCAAAAGCACCGATCAGGTTATCAGCAATCATCTGTGCAGGCCGCCCTTCAATTTGGTGGCGCTCAATAATATGAACCAGTTTGCCATCTTTAAATAATGCCATTGATGGTGACGACGGGGGGTAAGGCAGCATATAATTACGTGCTTTATCAACCGCGTCTTTTTCCATACCCGCAAAAACAGTAACCATTTTATCAGGGTGTTTTTGGTTTTGGGCAGCCATTCGTGCCGCCGGACGCGCATTTGCTGCTGCGCAGCCGCAAACAGAATTTACCATAACAAATACGGTGCCTTCGCTCTCAATAGCGCTTTTTACGGCGTCCGCATCCTTTAACTCTTCAAAACCAACTTTGGTCAACTCTTCCCGCATGGGGGCAACTAAATATTCAGGGTACATAGTATATCTATTTTAAAAACGTTCACAAAAATAACAAAACTAGAAGAGCTATTAGTTATAAATCAGAATAATAACATTTAGCTGACGATACAAACCAGATAAGTTATTGTTTGGCGTGAGGCAACTTTTTTTAAATTTAATATGGTTTTATAAACAGGAGTTTATAAATTGCAAACCCCAAGGGAATTATCGTTGTTTATGAAGCCAAAACTTAAAGATGTTAGTACAATAGTTATTTTAAGTAAAAATAATCAGGCTACAAAAACATTACAAATAAAAACCAAACATATAAGCAGGCTTAAACACTATGTTTTTAGTATTGTATTAGTTATATTGTCATTAGCTGGGGTTATAGCACTTTTACAAAACAGGAATAAGCAACAGGATGTTGAAAAGCAGCAGCTGGTAGCGCAAATAGTTAAACTAAAAGGCCAGATACCGCCAGCCGTATTAAATGCAAATGGCAAACCATCGGCTCAAAGCTATATACAAGCTATTGAAGCGAAGCTTAAAAAAATAAACGATTATTTAAAAAAACGCGGTCTGAAAGGATTTTCTACCAAAGCTGTTGGAGGGGATAATGATGCCGAAGGAGCCAAACTTTCAGACAAGGAGGTTTATATGGCCTACGACGATTACTTAACGCACTTAGTCAATACAGTAGCGTTTACTCCTATGGGTTATCCTCGCACAACTTCATTAACCTCGTTCTTCGGCTATAGGAGCGACCCTTTTGCATCAGAACGGGCCGAATTCCATCCCGGCATTGATTTTCAGGGGCAACGTGGCGATGCTGTTAAGTGTACCGCAAACGGTAAAGTTGTTTTTGCGGGGTGGTCTGGCGGATATGGCAATTGTATACGTATTAAACATGCCAATGATTTCGAAACCGTGTACGGGCATTTGTCAAAAATTTCCGTCAAAGTGGGCCAGGAGGTTTCAGTAGGCCAAAATATTGGCCAGGTTGGTTCAACAGGTCACTCAACAGGAAACCATTTGCATTACGAAGTACGTAAAAATGGCAAGCCTGTAAATCCGGTCAAGTTTTTAACCCTTAACAATTAACAGGTTAACTAGCCTTATCAATTATGGGTGTGTTTTCAAAAAAGCAAAAAGTTTCACTCGATATGCAAGCGATATCCACCTTTATTGCCGAAGGAACAGTTATTGAAGGTAATATAAAAGCTCCCGCAGTTGCACGTTTAGACGGACAAATTACCGGAGACGTATCAGTTACCGAAGGGTTAATATTGGGCGAAAAGGGAATTATAAATGGAAATATAGTTACCAAAGATATGGTGGTACACGGCCAGGTTAACGGCAATATTAATGTACAATCACTGGAAATTAAAAGTACAGGCCAAATTAACGGCGAAATTAAAACAGCTGCCTTATTAGTTGAAACCGGGGCTGTTTACAACGGTACGCTCTCCATGTATCAGGAACATAAATAGTTATTGTTGTCATTACATAACTATAATTTCATTTTGACAAGGTTTTAAGTTAAATTTGCATTTCAAAAAAAAACAAACACTATGTCATCAGTAGAGACCGCTTACATTAAGTACAAAGTAAAAGATATTTCGCTGGCCGGATGGGGTCGCAAAGAAATTGAATTGGCCGAAGCAGAAATGCCCGGATTAATGGCCTTACGCGCCGAGTATGGCCCGTCGCAGCCATTAAAAGGCGCACGCATTGCAGGCTGCCTGCACATGACCATCCAAACCGCTGTTTTAATTGAAACATTGATTCATTTAGGGGCCGAGGTTACATGGTCATCATGTAATATATTTTCAACTCAGGATCATGCCGCTGCTGCTATTGCTGCCGCCGGTGTATCTGTTTATGCCTGGAAAGGTTTAAATGAAGTTGATTTTGACTGGTGCATTGAACAAACTTTATTTTTTGGCGAAGATCGCAAACCGTTAAACATGATATTGGATGATGGCGGCGATTTAACTAATATGGTATTTGATAAATACCCGGAATTAATTGCAAACATTAAAGGTTTATCAGAAGAAACAACCACAGGTGTACATCGTTTATATGAACGCATGAAAGCCGGCACGCTGCCAATTCCTGCTATAAACATTAACGACTCAGTTACCAAATCAAAATTTGATAACAAATATGGTTGCCGCGAATCATTGGTTGACGCTATTCGTCGTGCTACAGACGTAATGATGGCCGGTAAAGTTGGTGTTGTTTGTGGTTATGGTGACGTAGGTAAAGGTTCTGCCGATTCATTGCGTAATGCTGGCGTACGTGTTATAGTAACCGAAATTGACCCTATTTGCGCTTTACAAGCCGCAATGGAAGGTTTTGAAGTTAAAAAACTTTCAACCGCTATTGCCGAGGCTGATATAGTGGTTACCGCTACAGGCAATAAAAACATAGTACGCGAAAAACATTTCCGCGCATTAAAAGACAAAGCTATTGTTTGTAACATCGGTCACTTTGATAATGAGATTGACATGGCCTGGTTAAACGGTGCTTATGGCAGCAGCAAAGTTGAAATTAAACCACAGGTTGATAAATATACCATTGACGGTAAAGACGTTATTGTTTTAGCCGAAGGCCGTTTGGTTAATTTGGGTTGTGCTACAGGCCACCCAAGTTTTGTAATGAGTAACTCATTCACTAACCAAACTTTGGCTCAGTTAGAACTTTGGACAAATGCTGGTGCATACGAAAACAAAGTTTACACCCTGCCTAAACATCTTGACGAAAAAGTTGCCCGTTTGCACCTGGCTAAAATTGGTGTGGAGCTTGAGGTACTTGATAAAGATCAGGCTGAATACATTGGTGTAACTGTTGATGGTCCGTTTAAACCGGAGTATTACCGTTACTAAGTAAAAAGTCAAAATTAAAAATTCAAAAGGACCTGATAGAAATATCGGGCCCTTTTTGTGTTTAAACGAGGTATTCATCGATGGAAGTATTTTTTAAAACATCGCTAAGCGTCCCGCCCTGCTCCCTCAAATATTTAATTGAAGTATCCCCTGCCGATTTGGAAAGCTTTTTTTCACCCCCGCCCATTATAAGCCCATGATAATGAAAGGTGATATTTTTAAACCCCTCGCTCTCCAATACATCTGCCAGGTAATGTTGTGCAATGGTTGAGCGCCACAAATCCTCGCCCCGCACTACCAGGTCAACCCCAAAATGTATATCATCAGCAACGGAGGTTAATTGATAGGCCGGATAGCCATCTTTTTTCCGAACTATAAAATCATTCATATCCTCAGGCAAGGTGGTTTTAATTATACCATTTTCTAAGGTTTTTATATGGATTGGCTTTTCATTTTTAGTACGCAATCGCCAGCTAACATTTGGTATATCAAGCGGCAGTTCCAACTTATCGCATTTACAGTTTATTATTTGTGTACGCGAACATTGACAGGCATAAACAGCATTTTTTTGTTTGAGTTCCTCCAGCATACCATGGTAAATACCAAGCCTGTGTAATTGCGACCACTGTGTTTTTATATCACTTACATTTCGGGGCCCCTCATCCCAATTTATTTGTAAAAACGCGAGCGTATCAAAAATGTCCTGTAAATAGGCTTCATTTACCCGCTGCTTATCCATGTCATCAATGCGTAGTAATAGCTGCGCCCCGGTTTTTTTTGCAAGACTTGCAGTTATTAAAAATGATAAGGCATTGCCCAAATGTAAAAAGCCACTTGGCGTTGGCGCTATGCGGGTTTTATTGAATTGTATATCGGGCATTTATTGCAAATTACAATTATCTGCTTGTTACCGTATTAGTTTTTTAATTTTGCTATACATTAAACGTTAACCTATGGTACGCCTGTCAGTAAACATCAATAAAATAGCCACCTTGCGTAACTCGCGCGGTGGTAATAACCCCAACCTGGTGCAAGTAGCGTTAGACTGCGAGCGTTTTGGCGCGCAGGGTATTACCGTGCACCCGCGCCCGGATGAAAGGCATATACGCTATAATGATGTTTTTGATTTAAAAAAAGCAATAACCACAGAGTTTAACATTGAGGGGAATTGCCAGGAGCAAAAATTTATTGACCTTGTATTAGCCAACAAACCCGCGCAAGTAACCCTGGTACCAGATGTATTAGGTCAAATTACGTCCAACCACGGTTGGGATACTATAAGCAACCAGGCGTATTTAAAAGACATGATAGCTATATTTAAAAATGCCGGAATACGGGTATCAATTTTTGTTGACCCTATTCCAAAAATGGTTGAAGCAGCAGCCACTACCGGAACAGACAGGGTTGAACTATATACCGAAGCATACGCACATCATTACCACCAGGGTAAAGAATTAGCTATTGCGCCTTACATACAAGCTGCCGAAGTTGCCCAAAGCGCCGGCCTGGGTTTAAATGCAGGGCATGACCTTGATTTGCACAACCTTAAATACTTTGCCGAAAACGTACCCGGCTTGCAGGAAGTAAGTATTGGCCATGCGTTAATAAGCGACGCGTTATATTATGGTCTTGAAAACACGATACAAATGTATTTAAGGCAGTTGGCAACTACCGGGCAATAACTATGTAACAATCTGAATACAATTATTGCAAAACCCTTGTGATGAGAATAACTTAGGTTTGTCCTTATATAACAATGATAGCTAACACCCCGCAACCACCCTATTATGCTGTTATTTTTACATCAATACGTACGGGCGTTAATGACGACTATGATGACATGGCCGGGGAAATGTTTAGACTAGCAGCAACTCAAGAAGGCTTTTTAGGAGTAGAGTCGGCACGCAATAAAATTGGAATAACAGTATCGTACTGGCAAAGCCCGGAATCCATAAAAAACTGGAAAGCAAACACACAGCACATGCTGGCGCAGAAGTATGGTCGTGAAAAATGGTATGCAAAATACAAGGTAAGAATTTGTAAAATTGAGCATGATTATGAGTTATAATAAAAACTTGTTACATTTATATTCATTAAACACTTAATGGTTTACAACTTTTAGAAGTAACCTTTAGCATCAAATTGCGTAGAAAGCAAAATATGAATACAGAAACACGCCCCGTACATATTTTATTAATTGACGATGATGAGATAAATAACTTTATTTCGATTAAGTTAATTAAAAAGGCACTTGCCGACGCAGAAATATCAGCCTGTTTAAACGGCAAACTTGCAATTGAAGAGTTGACCGAAACACAAAAAAGCAATCCGGAGAAACTACCTGATTTTATTTTGCTGGATATAAATATGCCCATTATGAATGGGTGGGAGTTTTTAGAAGAATACAAAAACTTAAATATTGACCCATCGGGCAAAAGCAAAATATTTATTATCTCATCATCGGTATTTAGTAATGATATCAGTAAGGCCCGCTCTTACCCGCTGGTTAAAAACTTTATATCTAAACCGCTAAGCGTTGAAAAGATAAGGGAAATGCTGGAAGGCACCGGCCCTACGCTTTAATTAGGGCTAACGCTAAAATGCTCATCCGCATAGGTTACTTTACCTGCCATTATTGATTTGGCGTGGTAAAATAATATGGTCCAGCCTTCGTGCGCAGCTTTTTTTCCATACTCTTCCCGCAATTGCATCGCCCGGCGTCCATCATAATCATATTTAGCAACAAACTTACGTATCAGTTGTTCAGGCTCAGGTAGTTCATCGCCGCCAAAAAAGCATTTATCAAGCCCGTCTTCTATCCAAAAAACTTGATGATACGGGCAGTGACCGCCCGATAATTCATACTTTATTCCTTCCTTATAAGTACCCGATCCATCAACCAGGTCCAACTTAACCGTGTTTTTTAATGCTTCAAATATTTCAATATGATAGGATGATGATTTGCCGGTAAGGGCAAACTCCCACTCTTTTTGCTGTATTACATGTGTGGCATTTGGAAAACTCGGCTCAAGTTTGCCATTACGTTCAACCACCAACCCGGCCGAGTGGTCATAATGCAGGTGCGACATCAATACTAAAGTTACCTCATCCGGCTCAAAACCGGCATTGCGTATATGCTGGTGCAGGTATAATTCATCGCGGGTATCTTTATAACCAAGCCCGGTATCAAATAAAATAAGGTCAGTAACCGTTTTAACTAAAAACGGATTAACATGGATAAATAAGGAGCCGGGTCTGTCCTTGGCATTATCTGTTTGAGGGTCAAAAGGGATGAATTTCTTTGAACTGTCAACCGAATAAGAGCCCTCGCCCAAAGCAAAAATTTCCATCAGAATAATATTAGTTTTTTTGACAGTAAAAGTAGCTGTTATAGTAACCCAATAATTATATTTACTGTTTTAAGCAACAAAGATATGAATAAACGGTGGGCGATAAAGGAAATGCCGGATGCAAATACGGTAAATAACTTAGCCGGCATACTTAATATTGACACCGTTTTAAGCACATTGCTGGTTCGTCAGGGCATTAGCACCTACGAAGAGGCCCGCTATTTTTTTAGACCCGACCACCGCCACCTGCACGATCCATTTTTAATGCAAGATATGGAAAAAGCCATATTGCGAATTGAACAGGCTATAAATAGCGGCGAAAAAATATTAATATATGGCGATTATGATGTAGATGGTACAACCGCCGTTGCCCTGGTGTACAGCTTTTTTAAAAACCATTGCACAAATATTGAGTATTATATACCCGATAGATATACCGAGGGTTATGGCATATCCACGCAGGGAATTGACTACGCCGCGCAACATGGTTTTGGTTTAATAATAGCCTTAGACTGTGGTATAAAATCAGTTGATAAAATTGCTTACGCCAATACCAAAAACATCGATTTTATTATTTGCGATCACCATACCCCCGGAGATTCAATCCCTAACGCCATAGCTGTACTTGACCCCAAACGGGCAGACTGTGATTATCCTTATAAAGAGTTGTCGGGTTGTGGTATTGGGTTTAAACTGGTACAGGCCTATGCCGAAAAAAACGAGATCCCATTTGAAGAGGTAAGCTGCTATTTTGATCTGGTAGCTGTAAGTATAGCCTGCGACATAGTACCTATTACGGGCGAAAACCGCACACTGGCGTATTTCGGCCTGCAAAAAATTAATACCAACCCTTGCATTGGCATTAAGAAATTGATGGATGTTGCCGGCCGGTCAGGTAATTTTACCATATCTGATATTGTGTTTCTGTTGGGCCCGCGCATTAATGCAGCAGGGCGTATTGATGATGCCAAACACGCGGTTGAGTTGCTGATAGCCCAAACAGAAGATGACGCTACCATAAAGGGCGAACTTATCAACTTAAAAAATACCGAACGCAAGGGCCATGACCTGCAAATAACCGATGAGGCGCTTAGTATAATAGATGGCGACTCGGTATTGATGAACCGAAAATCAACTGTGGTATATAATGAAAACTGGCATAAAGGTGTAATTGGTATTGTTGCTTCACGCCTTACCGAAAAATATTACCGTCCTACAATTGTACTTACCCGCTCAAACGGGCACGTGGCAGGTAGCGCACGGTCGGTTTTAGGATATGATTTATACGAAGCTTTATGCGGATGTAGCGACTTGTTGATACAGTTTGGCGGGCATAAGTACGCCGCTGGCTTAACTATGCACCCGGAAAATGTGCCGGCTTTTATTGATAAATTTGAAGAAGTGGTAAGCGCCAGTATTACTGATGAGCAGTTGATACAGCAGATACCTATTGATGCCGAAATTTCGTTAAACCAGATAGAGCCGAAATTTTTTAGGATATTGAACCAGTTTGCACCATTCGGGCCTGAAAATATGTTGCCGGTTTTCATCACTAAAAATGTGTATGTTAGTGGTAACGCTGGGTTAGCCGGAAGCAAGCATCTTAAAATGGCAGTAATGCAACCCGGCACACCGGCATTTGATTGTATAGCATTTAACCACGGCGATTATCTGGAGCAAATAAAAAAGGATGTGCCTTTTGATATTTGTTATACTATTGAAGAAAATATCTGGAAAGAGAGAAGAACTATCCAATTAAATATAAAAGGAATTCGTTTTAGTGATTAATGGTTGGTAATTAGAGATTAGGCCAATCAATAATTCATTAACTCAATAATTCAATAATTATAAATGATACTACGAGCAGAGAATTTAGTAAAAAAATATAAGCAGCGCGCGGTTGTAAACGACGTGTCGTTTAACGTGTCGCAGGGCGAAATTGTGGGGCTTTTAGGGCCAAATGGCGCGGGTAAAACTACTTCATTTTACATGATAGTGGGTCTGATAAAACCCAATGAAGGTACTATATTTTTAGAGGATGAGAATATAACCGGCGACCCTATGTACCGCCGTGCACAAAAAGGTATTGGTTATTTGGCGCAGGAAGCTTCGGTTTTCAGAAAGTTATCTGTCGAAGATAATATTAAGGCGGTGCTGGAAATGGGCAAAATGTCTAAAGAGCAACAAGAAGAAAAGCTGGAATCGTTAATTGATGAGTTTAGCTTGCACAAAGTGCGCCGAAATCGTGGCGATCTGCTATCTGGCGGTGAGCGCAGGCGTACCGAAATAGCAAGAGCGCTTGCAGCCGAGCCTAATTTTATATTATTGGATGAACCTTTTGCCGGGGTTGACCCTATTGCGGTAGAGGAAATACAGGCCATGGTAGCCAAATTAAAACATCGCAATATTGGTATTCTGATCACCGACCATAATGTGCAGGAAACGCTATCAATTACAGACAGGGCCTACCTGCTTTTTGAGGGTAAGATATTAGAGTCGGGCGTGCCCGAATTATTGGCCGAAAACGAAATGGTGCGCAAGGTTTACCTGGGTGCCAACTTCGTTTTAAAAAGAAAAACCTTTGCTCAATAAACCTTATCGCCCATGACGATATTTAACTCCGTTTTTACCTGGTTCATGAAAAAGCGCATCCACCAGATAGAGCTTTTTATGAAATACCCCAACGAGGTACAACGCGAGTGGTTTGAGCAACTATTAACATCAGCCGAAGAAACAGAATGGGGCCGCAAGTATGATTATAAAAGTATAAGTACCCCGCAACAGTTTAAGGAACGGGTGCCTATACAAACGTACGATACGCTGAAACCCTATATTGAGCGGATGTTGAAGGGTGAAAAAAACGTGCTCTGGCCGTCAGAGATACGATGGTTTGCCAAATCGTCGGGTACAACAAGCGACCGGAGCAAATTTATACCGGTTAGCGAAGAATCTTTAGAGGAATGCCACTTTAAAGGCGGCAAGGACCTACTCACCATCTATTTTAATAACCGCCCTAATGCCCGCATGTTTACCGGTAAAATATTAACGCTGGGCGGCAGCGCGCAAATCAGTCAATTAAGCGGTGATACTTCTTTCGGCGATCTCTCGGCGGTATTGATGAAAAACCTACCATTATGGGCCGAGTTTCACCGAACGCCGCACCTGGATATTGCCCTGCTGGAGAATTTTGAAGAGAAGATAGAAAAAATGGCCATGGCCACCAAGGATGTTAATGTAACCAGCCTTAGCGGTGTGCCCACCTGGAACCTGCTGTTATTTAAGCGGATACTGGAAATAACAGGTAAAAATAACCTGCTTGAAGTTTGGCCCAATTTGGAACTTTATTTTCATGGTGCGGTAAACTTTACACCTTATCGCGAGCAATTTAAAAAGCTCATCCCCAATGAAAACATGTACTACCTGGAAACCTACAATGCATCCGAAGGGTTTTTCGGGATACAGGACCTGGATGATTCGGGTGACATGCTGCTGATGTTGGATTATGGGGTGTTTTATGAGTTTTTACCATTTGAGCACTTGCATGATGAGAATCCTGAAACGTTGGACCTGGACCAGGTAGAACTGGAAAAAAATTACGCACTTATCATCAGTACCAACGCAGGTTTATGGCGCTATTTAATTGGCGATACGGTACGTTTTACTTCGCTATCGCCTTATCGTATTCAAATTACGGGGCGCACCAAGCATTTTATTAACGCCTTTGGCGAGGAATTGATCATAGACAATGCCGAGCGGGCATTGGACGAAGCCTGCCAGCAAACCGGAGCCATTATACGCGACTACACAGCCGCTCCAATATACTTTAAAGGTAACGACTGCGGCGCGCATGAATGGATAATTGAGTTTGAAAAAAAACCTGCTGAGTTTGACAGGTTTGTTGATTTGTTGGATGAAACCCTGCGCCGTGTAAACTCCGACTATGATGCCAAGCGTTTTAAAGATATGGCCCTGCGCCGCCCTCAAATTAGGGTAGCTCCCAAAGGCACCTTTTTTAACTGGATGAAAGAGAGGGGAAAAATTGGTGGCCAGCACAAAGTACCGCGCCTGGCCAATAACCGCGAGTATGTGGATAGTATTTTGAAGATGATGGGTTTAATAACCCAACCTGTTTAATTAATGTAGGTGTTCCATTTAGCGAGTGACGAACGCCCCGAACGCTTGGAACACTCCGAACACCCCAGGTTTAAGTTAGACAGATGTCTGACAGGCCTCAAATATCCTCACCGCCTCAACCGCTTCTTTAACATCATGAACCCGTAATATATTGGCGCCTTTGGTAAGTGCAATAGTATTTAATGCGGTAGTGCCGTTTAAAGCTTCGTCGGCAGTAATATTTAATAATCCGTGTATCATTTTTTTGCGGGATATGCCTACCAATATGGGCAGGGCCAGCTGGTTAAATTCCTGCAGGCGGCTCATTAGCCTATAACCCTGTTCGGGCTTTTTGGCAAAACCGAATCCGGGATCAATGATCACATCATTAACACCCAGTTGTTTTAGTTGATGATACCTGTCCGTAAAATAATCATAAACCTCGCTAAATATATCGTCATAAGTGGCCAGTTGCTGCATGGTTTGCGGGTTGCCTTTCATGTGCATTAAAATGTAAGGCACCTGTAACCGGGCAATGGTAGCAAACATAGCTGCATCCAACTGCCCGCCTGATATATCATTAATAAAATGCGCACCTGTTTTAATAGCGGCTTCTGCAACGGCGGCACGAAAAGTATCTACAGATAAAATGGCATCTGGGTAGGCGGCAATAACAGCCTCTACAACAGGAAGTAATCTGTCCATCTCTTCCTGTACCGAAATATCATCCGCACCCGGGCGCGATGAGTAAGCGCCCAGGTCCAAAAGCGCAGCGCCTTCCACCAGCATTTTACCCGCTTGCTGCACGGCACCCTCAACCAACGGTTTGCGGCTGTCTGCATAAAAAGAATCGGGTGTTAAATTAATTATCCCCATCACTTTTGGGGTAGACAGATCTATCAATTTGCCACCCGCATTGAGCGTAACCTTTTTATTAAAAACTGTATATTTAGCCATTGGTTATTTAAGGGTTGAAAGAGTTAAAAAGGTTGTAAAGGTTGATGAAAGGTTAAAAGGGTTGCAAAGGTTAAAACTAATCAACTTTTAAAACAACTACAACCACTACACATTTTCAACTTTTAAAACCACTACAACATCTTCAACTTTATAATATATTGAACAACACATCAGCAGAATACGAAGCGGTAATTAATGTTTGCAAGGGTCTTTTCATGAAAAAGACCTACGATTATGGAACAGCCTGGCGCATATTGCGCCCCGAATCAATAACCGATCAGCTATTTATTAAAGCGCAGCGCATCCGTACGTTAGAAGAAAAGAAGATATCGAAAGTTGGCGAAGATATTACCGGCGAATATATAGGTATTGTAAATTACTGCGTTATAGCCATGATGCAATTGGATTGCGAGCCCGGTTCCCCCGTTGAGCTTGCCCCCGATCATGTAAGCAAACTATTTGACGACAGGGTTACGGAAACCAAGGACCTGATGTTTGCCAAAAATCACGACTATGGCGAGGCCTGGCGCGATATGCGCATTAGCTCTTTAACTGACCTGATATTGATGAAAATATTGAGGGTAAAACAAATTGAGGATAACAAGGGTCAAACCCTGGCATCCGAAGGGATAAAAGCTAATTACCAGGATATGTTAAACTATGCTGTATTCGCGTTAATTAAATTAGGGGTTAAATGAAAAACGGGTTGATATGGTTTTGCCGTTTGGCTGTGGGGTTGCTGTTTATATTTTCGGGGCTTATTAAAATTAATGACCCGCTGGGCTTCTCCTATAAACTGGAAGAGTATTTTGAGGTATTCCATATCACATTTTTAAACGGCTTTGCAGTAAGTATTGCCATCATACTTTGCGCGCTCGAAATTATTTTAGGTTTTGCCCTCTTGATTGGCGTGCGTACTAAACAGGTAGGCATGGGTTTGTTGCTGCTGATTATATTTTTCACGTTTTTAACCTTCTACTCCGCGTATTTTAAAGTAGTGCAATCTTGCGGCTGCTTTGGCGATGCTATTCCGCTAACCCCATGGCAATCTTTTAGTAAGGACATGGTATTGCTGCTGTTAATAATAGTGTTGTTTATTAACCGAAATGTCATAAAACCATTATTTAATGCCAAAATAGGCGATAAGCTATTAATTGCTTCGGTGGTGGTGGGTTTTGCCTGCGGGTTTTACACGTATAATTTTTTGCCGGTAATTGATTTTTTGCCGTATAAAGTAGGGGCAAATATCTTGGAAGAAATGAAAACCCCACCGGACGCGCAACCTGACGAGTTTGAACTGACCTATCACCTAAAAAATAAAAAGACGGGCGATACCAAAGTAATGACCGATAAAGAGTACCTAAAAACAGGTATATGGAAAGATAATAACTGGACTATTATTGGCGACCCGGAAAGCCGCCTGGTAAAAAAGGGCTTTACCCCCAAAATAACCGACCTGAATATACAGGATGCGCAAGGTAATAATTATACACAGGAGCTTTTATCAAACCCATACTATGAACTGGTAATAGTAGCCTATAATTTAAAAAATACCAATAGCGATGCCATTAACCGATTAAATGCTATTGCGGCTAATATGACGCAGAACTATAATATTCGCACCATTTTTTTAACGTCAAACTCTCCTGCCGATGCGCAAGCCTTTAGCAAAGAGCATCATTTAATAAGCGAGATATTTTATGCCGATGGTGTGCCGTTAAAAAGCATGGTAAGGGCCAACCCGGGGATACTGCTTATGAAAAATGGCACGATTATTAATAAATGGCACTACCATTCCATACCCAAGTATGATGTGTTGGAAAAAGAATATTTACTGAAACAATGATTAATTACCTGCTGCGCAAAATACTTTACGGGCTTGCAGTAATGCTGGGCGTGGTAGTTGTGGTGTTTTTTCTATTTAACATTTTACCCGTAGATCCGGCCCGGATGACACAGGGCCAACGCGCCGATGTACAATCCTTACAAGCCGTACGCAAAGAGTTTGGTCTTGATAAACCCGTATCCGTACAGTTTGCTTATTATATTAATGATCTTTCGCCAATTGGTATACATTTAAACACGGCTGCCGAACAGGAGCGTTACGGTTACGTACGTTTATTTAATATCTCAAAGCAAAAAGTTATAGCACTTAAATGGCCATACCTGCGCCGTTCCTACCAAACCAGTAAAGATGTTAGGAGTATGCTGATGGAAGTGGTGCCCAACACCTTAATACTTGCCTTAACCGCTATGATATTCGCTATCATTATCGGCGTTTTTTTAGGGGTGATAAGTGCCGTTAACCAAAACACCTGGATAGATAAGGCGGCTGTAGCTTTTTCAACATTAGGGATATCTGCCCCGTCATTTTTTGCGGGCATTATTATAGCATGGTTGTTTGGCTTTTTATGGAGCGATTATACCGGGTTAAACATGTCTGGCAGTTTATATAGTTACGATCCCTTTAAGGGCGAGGTTATGACCTGGAAAAACTTAATACTCCCCATGATAACGTTGGGCCTGCGGCCACTGGCTATAATTGTACAACTTACCCGTAATGCCATGTTAGATGTTTTGGGGCAGGACTATATACGCACAGCTAAAGCAAAAGGGTTGAGCAATAATGCTATCATTTATCGCCACGCGTTAAAAAACGCGCTTAACCCGGTTATTACGGCCATAGCCAATTGGTTTGCATCGTTAATGGCGGGATCATTTTTTGTAGAATATGTATTTGGCTACAATGGCTTGGGTAAGGCTACGGTAAATGCGCTGGAGATGTCAGACTTCCCGGTAATTATGGGTTCTATTTTATTTATCGCTTTTATTTTTGTGGTGATCAATATTTTAACGGATGTTATTTATGTTTGGGTCGACCCACGGGTAAAACTCAGCTAATGTTGTTATGAAAATATTTTTAATAGGTTTTATGGGATGTGGCAAAACCACCTGGAGCAAAAAATTGGCAGCGCACCTTGGTTATGACTTTATTGACCTTGACCACGTTTTACAGGACAAGGTAGGTATGACTATTGCCGAATATTTTGCAGCGCACGGTGAAGAGGCCTTCCGTAAACTGGAATCATCTATTTTAAAAGATACGGAGTACCCGGAAAATACCGTCATATCAACAGGTGGCGGATTGCCTTGTTTTTTTAATAACCTGCAATGGATGAACGCCAACGGTAAAACTTTGTATATTAAACTAAGCCCCAAAACATTGGCTGAACGATTGGAAAATGCCAAAACCGAACGTCCTGTGCTTCGCGGCAAGCATGGCGACGAGTTAGTAGCTTTTATAACCGAAAAGCTGGCCGAGCGTGAGGGATTTTATATGCAAGCCGCTCATATTATAAACGGCATTGACCTCTCGGTAGAAAAAATAGAAAAGGCGCTGGAGTAACTATCCAAAAGCAATTCGGCGCTTCCAAAAACATTTTTTAAATGATGTACTTGTGCATTTAAATAAATGTTTAGTACCTTAACAACGCTATATAACGCCAATGAGAATATATCATCTAAGTGCAGAATGTTACCCCGTGGCCAAGGTTGGCGGGCTGGCTGATGTGGTAGGCGCGCTACCTAAATACCAATGCCAGGCAGGCTTACAGGCAGCAGTTGTTTTGCCCTATTACGATAGAAAATTTGTGCGCGAAAACGAGTTTGAAACCGTTTTTCAAAGCGCAACTTTGTTAGGTACAAGGCGGTTGTTTTTTGAGATATTAAAAGAAAAAACCAATAAGCTTGGTTTTGAACTATACCTGGTAAAAATACCGGGGCTTGTTGACCGCGAAAATGTGTACAGCTACCCTGACGAGCGCGAACAATTTATTGCCTACCAACTGGCTTTTTTAGATTGGATAAGCTATTCGCAGCAATCGCCGGATATTATTCATTGTCATGACCACCATTCGGGACTGGTGCCATTTTTATTGTACCATTCCAAATTATACACCCGGCTGGCTAATACGCCAACAGTATTTACCATACATAACGGGCAGTATCACGGCGCTTTTGGCTGGGATAAATTATCCTACCTGCCTGAAATTGACCTGACCAAAACAGGTTTGCTGGATTGGAACGGGGGCATAAACCCGTTGGCCGCCGCGGTAAAGTGTGCCGCCAGATATACTACAGTATCACCAAGCTACTTGCATGAATTAACCATTAGCTCAAACGGGTTGGAGTATTTGTTTTATTTGGAAAGCGGCAAGGGCGTGGGTATCATCAATGGCATTGATACCGAGGTGTGGAACCCCAAAACCGATCCAATGATAGCCGAAAATTATACTGCGGCAAAAGCATCAACGGGAAAACTAAAAAACAAAGAAGCGCTTTGCAAACGGTTTAATTTAGATGTTAAATTGCCATTGGTTTCTTTTATAGGCAGATTGGTGTTGGAGAAAGGTGCCGACATTATACCCGAAGCCATAGAAAAAAGCATTACAGATAATCCAGACAAGATTAATTTCCTGATATTAGGAGCGGGTGATACTGAGATTGAAAAAAGCCTACAGGAACTAAAGGAATTATACCCGGATCAATGTAATGTGTATATAGGTTATAATGAAGAACTGGCGCACTTGGTGTATGCCGGATCAGACTTTTTGCTGATGCCATCGCGGGTGGAGCCATGTGGGTTAAACCAATTATATTCCCTGCGCTATGGCACTATGCCAATGGTGCGCAGCACTGGTGGATTAAAAGATACGGTAATTGATTTTGGCGATAAAGGCGGCTATGGTATCCGGTTTGATAATACCACGGTAATTGATATTTGCCAGGCCATTAACCGGGCAATTGCAGTTTATAATGAACCGGCTACCCTACAAACCCTGCGTAAACGCATGATGGGCCTTGATTTTTCATGGGATGCGTCCGCTAAAAAATACATTGAACTTTATAAAAGTATAAAACCCACAACAATATGACATCAAATGTAATTTGCATTGTACTTGGCGGGGGCCAGGGGAGCCGTTTACATCCGCTTACGGCAACACGTTCAAAACCGGCAGTGCCAATTGCGGGTAAATACCGTTTAGTTGATATACCTATATCCAATTGTTTACATTCGGGTATCAATCGTATTTATGTGTTAACTCAGTTTAACTCGGCCTCATTAAATAAACATATTAAAAACACCTACCATTTTAGCAGCTTTAGTGAGGCTTTTGTTGATATTTTGGCTGCAGAACAAACCCCAACCAGCGGCGGCTGGTTTCAAGGAACGGCCGATGCGGTTAGGCAAAGCCTGCACCATTTGGCCGTACATGAATTTGATCATGTGCTAATATTATCAGGCGATCAGTTATACCAAATGGATTTTGATGATATGATAAACAAACATATCGAGACCAAGGCCGAAATATCAATAGCCACAATACCTGTTCATGTTAATGATGTTCCCGGGTTTGGTATATTAAAAACCAATAGCGAAAACGTTATTACAAAATTTGTTGAAAAACCTAAAACTGATTTTGACTCGCTGGTGTCCGACGTGAGCGATGAAATGAAAGCACAGGGACGCATTTACCTGGCGTCAATGGGTATTTACCTATTTAACAGGAAACTATTATTCGAATTGTTGCAGGGCAATGAGCGTACTGATTTTGGCAAAGAGATCATCCCGCAATCCATCGGCGAGCACAAAGTAATAAGTTATCAATATGAAGGCTATTGGACAGATATTGGTACTATTAAATCGTTTTTTGATGCTAATTTGGGGCTTACAGATGACATACCACAGTTTAATCTTTTTGATAAGAACTATATATTTACCCGGGCACGTATGCTGCCGCCGTCAAAAGTATCAGGTACACACATGGAAAAAACCATTGTTGCCGATGGTTGCATTATAAATGCCAGTAAAATATCACGCTCAATAGTAGGTATACGTAGCCGTATTGGTTTTGATACCACCATTGAGAATTGTTATATAATGGGTAGTGATAACTACCAAACTTTGGAGCAGATAGAAGAATCGCACCAAAACAATACGCCTATTATGGGTATTGGCGACAGGTGTATAATAAATAACGCTATTATTGATAAAAACACCTATATCGGCAACGATGTACTGATTAATTGCGGCGATAAACTGGCGGATGGCGAGTATGCAACACATACTGTTAAAGACGGTATTGTGGTGGTTAAAAAACGTGCTATTATCCCCGACGGTACGGTTATCTAATTTAAAAACCCTTTCAGTAAAAATGCCCCCGAATGTCGTGGGCGTTTTTTTTGTTAACAGTTAAGTATTTAATACTTAACGTTTATTAAAGATTGTGTTAATACCGGGGCTTTATTTTTGAAATAAAACTACCGGTTATGAAAAAGGCCACACTGTTATTTCTAATACTGATAATTGGGGGCAGCGTAAGCGCACAATTTCGTGAAACTCAAAATGTGATAATAGTAACCCTCGATGGTTCGCGTTGGCAGGAGATTTACCGGGGAGCCGACTCATCTTTAATTAATTCAAAATACACCAAGGATAAAGAAGAGGTGAGGGAAAACTTTTGGGCCGAAACAGTAGAAGAACGCCGTAAATTATTAATGCCTTTTATGTGGTCGACCATGGTGCGCGGGGGGCAACTTTACGGCAACCGGGATATAGGCAATAAAAGCGAGGTAGCCAATAAAGCTGGTTCATCCTATCCGGGCTACAATGAAATATTTACCGGTGCACCGGATTGGAAAATAATGGGAAACGCACCGATAAATAACACTAACAAGAGCGTATTAGAATATATCAACAAACAGCCCGGTTTTGAAAATGAAGTAGTCGTTTTTGCTTCATGGGAACTTTTTCCCTACATATTTAATGTAAAGCAATCAGGATTAAAAGTAAATGCCGGTTATACTGACGTTGCAGAGACAGACGCCAATGGGCATATAAAATATTTAAATGAATTACAACATACAATACCGCACCCCATTGGCGAAACAAGGGTAGACACCATGACATACGAGTTAGGCAAGGCATACTTGAAACAATATAAGCCGCGGATAATGTATTTTGCTTTTGATGAAACCGATGAAATGGGGCACAGGGGGAATTACCAATCGTACTTAAATAAACTGAGACAGCAGGACGGATTTATAAAAGAGTTGTGGCTGTATATTCAAACTGATTCAACCTATAGAAATAAAACAACATTAATTATAACCTGCGATCATGGCCGGGGAGATGCATCGCCATGGGCATGGACCGAACATAGCATCCTGATTAAAAATTCCATCCAAACCTGGATGGCTGTAATAGGGCCAGACACACCGGCTGAGGGGGAAATGGGAACATCAACCACTATTTATCAAAAGCAAATAGCACAAACCATAGCCAAATTACTGGGGTTTGATTTTAAAGCCAATACCAAACGAGCTATAGGCGACCCTATTGAATCCATTACGAGGAAAGACGTTATTGTGAACGTTGCAAAAAAACAGTAAGCGGGATCATTAGCTCGTATCTATAAGTTAATGCTTGAGCCTATTGCGGGTAATTGAATGTTAATACCCGCTTTTATAAATTTCTCCATAACCTCGTCTATATTGATGTTTATAACCGGGAAGGTATCATAATGTACACCTATCACATTTTTACAGTTAATAAACCCGGTGGCTTTAATGGCGTCATCAACACCCATGGTAAAGTTGTCGCCAATGGGTAGTATGGCCCAATCCAGGTTTTCATCTTCCAGCAATTTCATATCATAGGTAAGCGCGGTACCCGAAAAGTATATTTTTTTACCATTATTAACATGAATAACAAACCCGGCAGGGTTGCCACCTGACGCGCCATCGGGTATAGTACTGGAGTGTATGGCATTTACCATTTTTACCCGGCCAAATTCAAAATTGAAGCTGCCGCCAATATTCATAGCATGAACATTATTAATGCCTTGTTTTCCCAGCCATTCGGCAATTTCAAAAATACAGATCACCTTAGCACCGCTATTTTTCTGTATCGTGATCAAATCGGCCATGTGGTCGCCATGCCCGTGCGATAACAGGATATAGTCGGGCTTTAAGCTACTTATATCAATATTCTTCGCCAAGGAATTTGGCGTTATAAAGGGGTCAAATAACAAGGTTTTCCCATCTTCGGTTTCTAAACCCAGGCTCGATTGGCCGTAATAGGTAGCTTTCATAATGGTCGTTTTATAATATCGAATAATGAATTTTGAAAACCGAATAATGAAGTAACAACCTCATTATCATTTTTCAAACAATCCGCCAAATCCGCCAAGCATATCCTTGGTCATGGCAGCCATCTCACTTTGGCTCACGTTATCGGCTTGTTCAAGGGCTTTGTTAATGGCTGTTACCAACAGTTCTTCCAGTTCATCTTTATCTGCTTCGTCTAAAAAAGAAGCCTGTATATTTATAGACTGTATAACTTTATTGCCGTTGGCCGTAACCAATATCTGCCCGCCTTCAACTGATCCTGATACGGTTATGGCATCTAATCTTTTCTTTACTTCGCCAGCCTTTTGCTGTGCCTCTAATAATTTGTCGAACATAACTTTAATGTTTATTGGTTGATTATGTTGATTGAGTGAATGGTTATGAACTACTTAACTTAATCTAACCCAATCAACCACTCACCCCCAATTAATCGTCACTGGTATCGCCATTGCCTTTATAAGCACTTTTACGCACTACCGGCATGCCAACAATATTAAACAGGTCATCCAGTTTTAGCAAGCTGCCGTTTACTAAATTACTTAACAAAACAATAGTGATATCGTTTTTCATATCCCGCAAATAAATATGCCTGAAACCATGCCACCAGCCAGTATGATAAATTACCTGCTGCCCCGGCGCATTAAATGTGCGCCAACCATAGCCATAACTAAAATGACCGTGTACAGCGGGATTACGCGGCACGTAAGCCGAATCCATAGTGGCTTGTTTAAGTAACCGGCCCGCGCGCAGGGCCCGGTCAAAAATCAACAGGTCGCCTACAGTGCTGTAAATGCCTTTATCGCCCACAGGGCCATCCAAAAAGTTTTGCGCTACACTATATTTCCAGGTGCCCCTGTCATGTCCCACCACATCAACCGGAATTTTATCATATACGGCTTTTGAATATACGGCGGTATTTTTCATCCCAGCAGGTATAAAAACATTTTGCTTCATATATTCGGCATACGGCATGCCTGTTATCTTTTCAATAATGGAGCCTAATACCATAAAGTTAGAGTTGTTGTATAAAAACCTAACGTTGGGCTTATTAAAACGGGCGGGCTTGTACTTGGCAATCAGCGCCATTTCTTCGGCATTGGTAATGCCTTTGCGTTGGTTTAAATGTTGTTTACGGTAAATATCGTCAGTAAAATAAACATAATTCATCATGCCCGAGCGGTGGGTAAGCAACAAGCGTATAGTAACTCCCTCGTATGGAAAATCAGGGAAAAAATCGCGCACGTCCTGGTCCAGTTTGAGTTTGCCGCGTTCCCAAAGCTGCAGGATGGCGGTACCCGTCATGGTTTTTGAGATGGATGCCAACTCAAACTTCGAGTTTATCTTCAGACTGTCACGGCGCAGGTAATCGGCCCACCCAATGGCGTTTTCGTAAATTATTTTACCGTGTTTGGCTACCAATATATTACCGTTAAAACCGCGCGTTTTATGCAGATTTTTAATGAAAGCGTCGATACGTTTGTCGCCGTTTTTGGGGTCGTATTTTAAAAAGGGTTGCCCGTCAAAAGGCTTATCGCCCCAAACAGCGGGACCGGTTTTAGCATCGGTATTGGGTTTTGATGAACAGGAGGCTAATAAAAGAATAGATGCAGCGAATGTTAGAGCGCTGTTATACAGTAATCTCATCAGAAAATAGTTAGTACGTAAACGACAACGAAAAATAGAGATTATAGTTCGGGATAAAATTAACTTTAAGCATATATTTTTCAACAGCCACAAAAAACATTTGTAGTTTTAACGTATGAAACTAAAGTGTGTTGTAATATTCACAGCTTTTTTATGGGTAACCGGGCACGGCATAGTACAGGCGCAGGTTATTGACCCCACAGATAATAATGCCAATTACCAAAAGGCACTTAGCTTATATCAATCAGATGCTGCTGCTGATGGTATACCTTACCTGGAAAATATACTTAAAAACAGTAGTACTATAAAACCTGCGGCATATGACCTGTTGGGCAACATTTACGATAAATTGCTACAGCCCGATAAGGCCATTGAAGCGTATAAAGCAGGCATACAGCTTGATCCTGCCTACCAAAACCTACGGTTTAATTTAGGACTGGCCTATTTCCGCATGAAAAAATATACCGATGCCGAGTTAAGTGCCATTGAGGCTATAAAACTCGACCCGAAACATGCCAACAGCCTGCGGTTGTATGGGTTGGTAACTTTTCATCAGGATAAACGGGTAAACGCATTGCTGGCGTTTTGCAGCTTTTTATTAATGGACCCTAACGCCCCCCGTGCAAGTGAAGCTTATACCAACATACAAAGTATTTTAAAGGGCGGTGCGCTAAAACCGGGTGAAGGCTTACCTGCTACTGATAAAAATACCATTGCATTAAATAATGGCCTGGCTGCCATCATGGCCGCAGGCAAAACAAAAAAATTGCCACCTGCTGAGTTATTAGAATATCAGTTAAAAAGTATTTTTATAATGGCCGGGCAACTGTCCGCCAAAAAGCAGGCGAAAGATTTTTTTGATACCTATTACGCTGACTTTTTTTATAAACTGGCGCAAAGTAAATATATGCACGTATTTGCACAATTGGTTGGTGTAAGTGGTGATAAGGAAGCAAGCCAAAAATGGCAGCAGGAAAATTCCCAACAAATGACAGAATTGAATGCCTGGGTAAAAACAACAGAAAGAAACTTTTAGCGTTATTTGATAAACCTTATCAATCATGAAAAACCTTATTATCGTATTTCTGCTTTCTATGGCTTCTACAGCGATAGGGCAAATAAAATTAAATACCCCTTTAAAAAAGCAGATGGATAGCGTGTTTGTGCTCGACCAAAAATATCGAGAAGCTATGACTTTGTTGAATAATCCGGCGAAAAAGGATTCTATAGTTAAAGTCATGGGCGTCCCTTCCGAAGGTTATCAAAAGCTTCAAAGCCACATAGACACACTAAATTTGATATTCATTGAAAAGGTATTCGCCCAATACGGTTATCCCGGCACAACGTTAGTTGGCGAGCCAACAAACGAGGCGGCATGGAACGTAATTCAGCATTCTGCTAAAATCGCCGAGTATTTGCCATTAATTAAAAAGGCAGCAGAAAACAAAGAACTCCCCTTTCGCCTTTATGCCATAATGCTCGATCGTAATTTATTGCAACAGGACAAAGAGCAAATTTATGGCACACAAATACAGGCGCAAAAAATGAAGAATGGCAAATTTGAAATGTTTGTATGGCCGATAAAAGACCCTGAAACCGTAAATGACCGCCGCAAAAAAGCCGGGTTTGATTTAACAGTTGAAGAAAATGCTAAAAGGTTTAATGTTACCTATACCATAAAAAAAATAGATGAGATTAAGTAAGGGAATCCACTACCTGATCATATCTTAAAATCCCCCGCCAACGCACCTTTCACCTTTTCCCTATTCAATTTTGAAATCGGTATTTTAGTTTGATCAGTTAATAGCAGGCTGCCCCCATCCTCACGCAGCCAGCTTTTAATGTAGGCCATGTTTACCAGGTGCGTTTGGTGGGTCCGTAAAAAGCGGTGTGCTGTAAGCATATCGGCATACTCCTTTAGTGTTTTTGAAACCAATATCTGCTCGCCACCTACCAAAACAAACAAGGTATAAGTATTATCCGCCTGGCAGCGTATAATGTCGGCAATGTTTACATATCGGGTTTCGCCCAGCATAGGCAGGGCTATGCGTGGCGTGGCTTTGTTCTCGTCTTTTAAATATTCCAAAGGTAGCCCAGGCGCTCATTTTTTTGTTTTTGGTTGATTGACCTGCGCGCCTTATCAATAGCAGCAACTAACTCATCAATATCAATAGGTTTCAGCAAATAATCTAACGCCGAAAATTTAATAGCCTGTATGGCATATTGATTATATGCGGTAATAAAAATGATCTCAAAGGTTATCTCCCCCAATTGCTGCAGCAGGTCAAACCCGGTTTGCGTATGTAACTGAATATCCAAAAACACTAACTGCGGCTGATGCCGTTTTATAGCAACCAACGCATCATCAACACTTTCGGCAACGGCGCATACCTGTACATCGTCCGCATAAACCTTTAGCAATTGCTGCAGGTTTTCCTGGTTCGATGTTTCGTCGTCAACAATCAGCGCTTTCATTATTTACAGCCAGTTTTTTAGTTCGATAGTGATAATTGTACCTATTGAGGTTGAGTTTATATGCAGCAAGATAGTGGTATTTTTGTAGATGCTGTTAAACAGCTTAATTCGTTCTTCGCATAATTTAATACCCATTCCGGTGGTTGGGGTTTTACTAAACCCGGGGCCATTGTCGGTCACTTTTAATAGGATATCGTTGTCGGTTTTGTTAATATTAACAGTTATTAACCCCTCACCTTTTAAGGCAGATATGCCATGTTTAACCGCATTCTCTACAAAGGGCTGTAGCAGCATGGCAGGTATCTCAATTTGTTGGTCAACACCTTCAACTACGTCAATCTTAAACTTAAACCCAAAGCGCATTTGCTCCATTTCCAGGTAGTCGGTCAGTAAACTTATCTCATGTTCTATGCTGGTCAATTCTTTCTGCCCATCATCTAAAACATTGCGGGTTAAACGGGCAAAACGGGTAAGATATTTATTGGCATTTTCTACCTCGTTTTTATTCATCAGGTTTTGTATCCCCGCAAGGGCATTAAAAATAAAATGCGGGTTAAGCTGTGAGCGCACTGATTGCAGTTGCAGCATTGCAATTTGTTTACCTTGCGTTGCTATTTTTTGTTTACGGCGGAGGTAAAAATATAGACGAAGAGCGGCGACTAAAATAGCAACTATAATAAAAATAGCCGTGTTAAGCGGTATAGTGGTTGGGCCTGGCAGTACTGTAAAATGAACTTCAGCGGTTCGACCTATTGTTGTTAGCAGCCGGGTATCGGGCCAATCAAAATTCGTTTCCGGCTTTATAACCAAGGTATACTCTCCCGGTTTGCTAAAAAAAGCACTGTTAATGTGCATTATATATCCATCCATTGCAAGCAGTTGGTGTTCCCAACCATTTCCAATAGCCGTAGTTTCTTCTTTTCCATCAAATTTTCTAATGATAGAAACATGGTACAGGGTTATTTGGTCAAGTTGGCCTATTCCTATTATTATGCCCTTAAGGTTGTTGCCCGGCCATATAGTGAAACCCTTTTTCCAATCTGGTACACTCGCACTGTCAGGGAGGTACTCTACCATAACTCTTGTTATCCGTGCGGCACGCTTATTATCGTCATTGTAAGAATACACGGCCCATCGTTTTTTCCCATTTTTTACTTCTTCAATGGTCAATATTATTGTTTTATGCCGGCAATTAAATTTACCCAGATAGGCATAGGGCGTATTATCAGCTTTAAAAACTGTGGGTGTTGACCAGGGCACCAGTTCTTCGCCAGTATCGGTCCTTACATTATATTTAAAATTACTTGCGTTTTGGCGCGTTATAGCTGTTGATGCTAATTGTATTTCTTGAACATTATACAAATCGTAGTTTACGGTGTCTTTTTGACTAAACGAGGGTCTTAAAATATAGTCTCTTTTATTTACGGACCGCACTTTTACCCACACATCAAAATCGGGATCAAAATTGGGGATGTATTCACGGCCACTTGTATAAAGCCATTTATCGGAGGCCATATTAAACATGGTATTTTGAACATCTGGCAAATGTTTACTGAACTGGGCAAAAACAATATTGCCAGGAATTAATACAGTTAAACAAATGATAATGAATAAATACTTTTTCATGTGCTTTTAAATTTAATCAAATATGTGATGAAAACTAAAGGCGGGCAACCGGCAAATAGTAAACGGCATTATTGCATTAGCAAGCGGCATTGGTTACCCATAAAATATTTACTTAATAATTGTAGGGCTAACTGGCATTAACCACATAAAACCCTAAATTTGCCGCTATTAAAAAACACATATTACCATGAGTTTCAGAATTGAACACGATACCATGGGCGAGGTACAGGTACCTGCCGATAAATACTGGGGCGCACAAACCGAACGCTCGCGCAATAACTTTAAAATTGGTCCGGAGGCATCCATGCCTAAAGAGATCATTGCGGCCTTTGCCTACCTGAAAAAAGCCGCAGCCTACACTAATACTGATCTGGGGGTATTAACCGCTGAAAAACGCGACCAGATAGCCGCCGTTTGTGATGAGATTTTGGCCGGAGCTTTGGATAGCGAATTTCCGTTGGTTATCTGGCAAACAGGCTCGGGTACGCAATCAAATATGAACGTAAACGAGGTAATTGCTAACCGCGCACACGTTGCCGCGGGCAATATGCTGGGCGAGGGCAAAACGTTTATACACCCTAATGATGATGTAAATAAATCGCAATCATCAAACGATACCTATCCAACGGCAATGCACATTGCTGCTTATAAAATGCTGAATGATGTTACCATCCCGGGTATTGAAAAACTGCGCGATACCCTGCAAGCCAAAACTGAAGAATTTAAAAACGTGGTAAAAATTGGCCGTACCCACCTGATGGATGCCACCCCGCTTACCTTGGGGCAAGAGTTTTCTGGCTATGCATCGCAATTGAACCATGGTTTAAAGGCGTTAAGAAATACATTAGACCACCTTTCAGAGCTGGCCCTTGGCGGCACCGCCGTTGGTACGGGCATTAACACGCCACAAGGTTATGATGTTAAGGTAGCCGAATATATCGCACAGTTTACCGGCCTGCCTTTCCGCACAGCCGAAAACAAGTTTGAGGCATTAGCCGCGCATGATGCTATTGTAGAGAGCCACGGTGCGCTAAAACAAATTGCTGTGTCATTAATGAAAATTGCTAATGATATCCGTATGCTGGCATCTGGTC
>NZ_JBDTJZ010000203.1:0-4930 GCF_039935595.1 Mucilaginibacter sp.
GTAAACACATGTAAAGGATCATTATTTAAACCCAGTGGTGTTCCTTTATCTGTTCCATTACCTTTCTCCACACCCGGCAAACTGGTAAGGCTGGTATGTGGGATGCCTATATAGGTTTCAAAATACCTCCCGTCTTTGGTTAATAACGAGGTCCATTTATTGGTAAGTTCCTGTGAAAATACATTAATACTAATTAGCAGAAATGTGCTAACCAGACAGAGTAGTTTTAATTTCATCGTTGATTTATATTGAGGTTTATGGTATGTAATATGGTTATATCAAATGTATTACAAAAAAACAACAATGATAAAACAATCAACTACTCCTTATTCAACTCGTCCATCAGCAGCTTACTTATTTTATTAAAGTAGCGCCTTACGCCATAGCCCATTACGCATTGTATGCCACGGCTGGCATTGGTTATAAAAACCTCTTCAGCCTCATATAATATCTCGGGGTTTATCTGAGCTTCAATAACGGGTATATTTATTTTTTTAGCCAGATCCATCACTACCTGCCTCATTACGCCTTCTACGCAGCCTTCGCTTAATGCAGGGGTGTATAAATGGCTTTGATAATACACAAATACGTTAGCGCTGCCGGCTTCGCATAAAAAACCGTTTTGGTTCAGTAAAAATACTTCATCCAGGTTGTTTTGCTGTTTGTATAAACCTGCCATTACATACGTAAGCGAGTTACAGGTTTTTATATTTGATAAGAAGTTACAGGCTTTGGGTAAGTCGGTAAAAATATCAACTATCAACCCTTTTTCGTTTAAAAAGTAACGGGGTTCATCAGCAGGTATAATTTCTAAACAATAGCCCATTTTGCTGGCGCTGGGCGTGTATAAACCTTCGCCATCGCGGTATACAGTTAGGCGCAACCGCCCGTGCTTAGTTTTATTACGTATAGCCAACTGCTCGGTAATATCTTTCAAAAACCAGGCATCCATTTGCGAGTAACCATCAATTTTAAGGGCCTTCATACCGCGTTGAAGCCTATCGGCATGCAGTTCGGCAAACTTGAGTTTACCTTTTAGTAGTCGCATACTTTCAAACAGTCCATCGCCATACCTGAACGAGCGGTTTTGTATAGTAAGCAGCTTACTATCCGCAGGTAGTATTTGTCCGTTAAAATTTATGAAGTTTAGTGCCATGTTTTATTAAACGCTAATTTCACCATTTTGTCCGGCAGTTGCACCAACATATTTGCGCCATTTTTGCAAAACTGTTGCAAAATCTTGTGGTAAAGGCGCTTCAAACACTATATTTTTTTTAAGGGTTGGATGCAAAAAGCCCAGCGTTTGGGCATGCAATGCCTGGCGGGGCATTATCTCAAAACAGTTCTCTATAAACTGCTTATATTTGCTGAATACCGTACCCTTTAAAATTTTATCACCACCATAAGTGGCGTCGCTAAATAGCGGATGACCTATATGCTTCATGTGCGCGCGTATCTGGTGGGTGCGCCCTGTTTCCAGCTGGCACTCTATCAGCGTAACATAACCCAGCCGCTCCAAAACCTTGTAATGCGTTACAGACCATTTTCCTTTTTCGGGGTCATCGTATATAGCCATTACACGCCTGTCGTTAACACTGCGGCCTATATAACCTGTTACGGTACCATCCTGCTCCAAATCGCCCCAAACCAATGCAATATATTTACGGGTTATGGTATGTTCAAAAAACTGTTTAGCCAGCCAGCTCATAGATCGCTCGTTCTTGCTTATTAGCAATAAGCCCGACGTATCCTTATCAATACGATGCACCAACCCGGGGCGCCCGTCATTCCCGGGCAATGTGGGTAGTTGCTGAAAATGGTAAACCAGCGCGTTAACCAGCGTACCTGTATAATTATTATAGCCCGGATGCACCACCATGCCGGCAGCTTTGTTTACCACCAACACATCATCATCTTCATAAACAATATCAATCGGCAGGTTTTCGGGATAAACTTCGGTATCGCGTGGCGGATGCGGCAAAACAACCGAGATAACATCAAGCGGTTTTACCCTATAGCTTGATTTAACCGCCTTATCATTTACCAGTACATTCTCTAACTCAATAGCGTTTTGTATGCGGTTACGCGATGCGTTTTCAACGCGATGCATTAAAAACTTATCAATACGTAATAATGACTGACCCTTATCAACTATTATACGTAAATGTTCATATAGATCCTGTTCGTCGGCTTCAAAAAATTCGGCATCCTGTGTCATTATTGCAAAAGTAATCGTTTTTTAGGCTATTGTGCTGATAATATTGGCGTTATTATACCTGAATATTGATATATAATTAATATATAGTACTTTTATGCTGTTAAACTCTAAACTCACAACATGAAAAAACTTTACTCCCTAATTACTTTAGTAATTTTATTAACTGTGGCGCTCCAGGTTAGTGCTCAAAGCAGTAGTAGTAGCAGCGATAATTCAGGTTTTGACCAACTGATCAAATCAACCCCCGGCGATGCTACCAAACTTTTCCAGGCGTTTGCAAACCCTTTATTTAAAGGTTTTGGTGTAGGTTTAAACAGCGGATGGAACAATACCGCACAAACCAAGAAATTTTTACATTTTGATATTCGCATAACAGCTAATGTAGCTCAGGTGCCCACATCAGATAAAAGCTTTGATGTTACCCAAATAGGCTTATCAAACCACGTAACACCCGACGCTTCATCACCAACAAAAATAGCCCAAACCTTTGGTGGCGATAAAAACGCGCCTACCCCTAAACTGGATATCTGGAACGATGCCCATACCCAAATTGTAACCACTTTTGATATGCCCAAAGGTGTAATTGAGTACATCCCCGCACCTAACGTACAGGTAACCGTAGGCCTTATTAAAAATACGGATGTTACCATACGTACCACACCCACTATTAACCTGGGCAGTGATGCCGGATCTATAGGCATGTTTGGCTTTGGTTTTAAACATAACATTGTACAAGATTTCGCTAAGAAAGGTGTACCAAAACCATTTGACCTGGCTATAGCAGTAAATTACAATCGTATTACTTATAATAAACCGTTAAGTGTTACGCCTGATGCCGGCGCGCAGCCAGCTAATCCATCACAATCAACCGACTTTAGTAACCAGCACATCAATGCTACCTTTAGCGGGCTAAACTTCCAGGCTATCATTTCCAAAAAATTATTATTCTTTACTCCTTTTGCATCGGTTGGTTATCAAACTGCTAACCAGGATTTGGGTGTTTATGGTAATTTCCCTATTACTTCTGATAAAATTGCCGGAACACAATACTATACAACCTATAAAGATCCTATTCATATCACTGGCACAAGCATAAGTGGCCTACGTGGCGATGTTGGTTTCCAGATGAATTTATTACTATTACGTATTTATGCTTCATACAGTGTTGGCGGTGGTTACAATTCGGCCAATGCGGGTATTGGCTTAGGCTTCTAATTGGCTTAATGGATATAGATCTAGAAATTTTTAGCCCTGTTCATCAAATTAATGATAAATTATTTGATGAGCAGGGCTTAAAAGTTTTTATAAAACGCGATGACCTGATACACCCCATTATATCGGGCAATAAATGGCGAAAGCTAAAATATATACTCAAAAAAGCAGCAGCCGAAAATAAGAACCATTTGGTAACATTTGGCGGCGCTTACTCCAACCATTTACTGGCAACTGCGGCGGCGGCGGCAAAATTTGGCTTTAAATGCACGGGTATTGTGCGTGGCGAACCCGTTGATAATGATACCCTTTTTTTATGCCGCCTGCATGGCATGAACCTTTTGTTTGCAGACCGCGAAAGCTATCGTGATAAACCCGCTTTATTTAATAAATACTTTGCCAATAACCCGGACGCTTTTTTTATAGATGAGGGCGGCGCAGGTACCGAAGGTGCCAAGGGCTGTAGCGAACTGGTAAACGAATTAAAGCAACCCTATGATCATATTTTTTGCGCGTGTGGTACAGGCACTACGGCTGCGGGTATTATTAACGGGTTACAACAACATGGGTTAACTACACAGTTTAACGCCATTCCTGTTTTTAAAAATGGCGGCTTTATAGCTGATGAAATAAATAATCTGTTGCAGCACCCTGCAAACTATCAACTACATACCGGTTATGATTTTGGCGGTTACGGAAAAACCACTGACGCATTAATAGCATTTATAAAACAATTTATTGCAACCACGGGCATATTAATTGAGCCCGTTTACACCGGTAAAATGTTATATGCCGTATATGATATGGCCGCAAAAAACTACTTTAAACCGGGCAGCCAAATTTTAGCCATACATAGCGGCGGTATATGGGGCTTATTGGGGATGAAGGATAAATTTCGGGGTGTTAATAACAGTTAATAATAGCTTTACTTTTAGCTAAAATTATTGAAACATTAGCAAATTGTTATTTCAATAAAACAACACTAAACCTATAATTATTAAAATTGTAATATTATTGCTACAACTATTATTAAATACTTAAGTATTTTAATATATATATGTGATAATCGTATGTTTGCCTCGTTCTCTCCTAATTGATCTAACATTTTATTACGGGCCTTATCCCAATAAGGCGTCTTTTTATAACTGGAGCAATTGTTACCATGAGCAAACATATTGACAAACTAAAAAAACAACTTCTGGAAATTTCAGAGATCGTAAATTCATTTAAATCAGAAGCGGTTCAGGTAAAAATCATAGATAAAATTTTTGAAGCATTATCCGAGTCGGACAAAGGGGAGATTGAAGGTAATGGGCCCGATCTTTTTACCAAAAAGGGACGTAAAAGAGCAGATAGTGATGATGATAACAATGCCCTTTCATCAAGCCGTAAAAAACCGGGTGCTACCAAAGTATTAAACCAGTTATTAACCACCAATTTTTTTGATGTCCCGCAATCGATAGCAGCCATAGCAGGCATTTGCAAGGATAACTTTAACTC
>NZ_JBDTJZ010000204.1:0-2788 GCF_039935595.1 Mucilaginibacter sp.
AAACTAACAAAAAAGATAGTACAATATTATCCTGTTCAAACAAATTAGGTTAACTAAGCGTAACATCGGCCAACTGCCCGGTTAAAGCAATAAAGGCTTTTTGTTTGTTTATGTTATCTTGCTGCGCGATAATGCTTTGCAAATTAACCCGGCCTATAACAAACTTTGAGGTGCCTGAATAATATCGTTCCTGTATATGTATAAAGTTAAGGGCTTCTACCAGGCTTTCATCGGTATAGCGCAGGTAAACGTTAAGCTCTACATTATTGGTGAAGTTTAATCCTTTGCTCTCTCGGGCTTTTTTATACTCATATTGATAATCATATCGCAAAGCCGCGATGTCTGACAATACTGCCGAGCCGGTAGGATGGCCCCCGGCACCTTTACCAAAAAAGAATTGCTGATCGGCAAAAGCTGCCTGTACAATTACACCGTTATATTCGTATTCTACATTGTATAAAAACTCCGCTTCGGTTACAAGCTTGGGCAATACAAATAGGGTTACATGACCCTCGTCCAATTCTTTGGCAACAGGTACTAACTTTACCTTCAGGTTTTTTTCTTTGGTATATTGAAGATCAAACGGTGCCAAATTTTGTATACCAATGTTTAATACCTCATCCGGATCAACAATAACGCCATAAGCGTGGGCACAAGCAATGATCAGCTTAAATTTCGAATCATAACCGCCAACATCACTAATAGGGTCTGTTTCAGCAAAGCCGAGGTCCTGCGCCAGTTTTAGCGCAGCATCATAGCTCATGTTCTCAATATATCCCTTAGATAGAATATAGTTGGATGATCCATTAAATATTCCGCTTATAGAGTGTAGCAACTCATTATCATAATACTCCTCCAGGTTACGGATAATAGGAATACTGCCACATACCGCACCTTCATACAATAAGGAAGTGCCGTGCTTATGCTGCAGTTCAATTAACTCCTCCAAATGCAGGGCTATCATTTTTTTGCTGGCCGACACCACATTTTTACCTGAACTTAACGCTCTTGATACGATCTCGAAGGCCGCTTCGGTATCATTAATTAGTTCAACAATGGTATTAATTTCGGGATTATTTAATAGTTCGTCCTTATCGGTAGTAAATAACTCTGCGGGCAGACTACGCTCTTTATCCGGATTTTTTATGGCGATCTTTACTATTTCGAGGTTAAGGTGCTTGGTTCTGATAATATCATACAACCCCTGGCCAACCACACCGAAGCCAAACAGGCCAATATTTAATTTTTTACTCATCAGGCTATTTGTTGTAATTGGATGATTTTTCCTTTAACATCCGTTTTTAAAAATGAAGTGATTATGTTAGTTAATGCTTCCGTCTCAATTAAAAAACCATCGTGCCCATAAAATGAATCAAACTCGGCGAATGAAGATTTAGGGATATGCCTGAACAAGTATTGCTGTTCCTCAATAGGGAACAATAGATCAGATTTTATACCGATAACCAGTGTACGCGCTTTTATTAAACCCAGGGCCTTTTCCACACCATTGCGGTTGCGTCCCACGTTATGCGAGTCCATACTTTTGCTCAGGTGCCAGTAACTATAGGCATTAAAGCGGTTAACCAGCTTATCGCCCTGGTAGCATTGGTAGCTTGCCGCACGAAAGTTATCAGTTATACTGTCATTATCTTCCTGCTGACTGATGTGATAGGTTTTATAACCACGGTACGATAACAGGGCTATGCTGCGTGCGGCCTTCAAACCCTTAGCGCCACCATCAGGCGTGCCGGCATAAAATGTACGGTCGGCAGTAATAGCCAAACGTTGCGACTCATTAAAAGCAACACCCCAGGCAGATTGACGCGCGTTGGTAGCTATAAGAATAACATTTTTTATAAAGTCAGCATCCATTATGGTCCACTCCATAGCTTGCGCACCACCCAACGAGCCGCCAATTAACACTTCAACGCTATCAATGTTAAGGTGTTTAGCCAATAATTGGTGTGCTTTAACCATATCCCTGATTGATATATTAGGGAATGATAAGTAATAAGGCTGCCCGGTTGTAGGGTTAATACTCAATGGGCTGGTAGTGCCATAGGCCGAGCCTAATACATTGGCACAAACTATAAAATAATCATCGGTATTAAAATAATCTTTTCCGCCAAAAAGGCCTTTCCACCAATCCAATACATCCGAGTTGGCAGTAAGTGCGTGGCATACCCAAACCACATTGTCGCGGTTTTTATTGAGGCGGCCGTAAGTATGAAAACCGATCTCCAGTTCGGGAAAGGTATAGCCCGATTCCAGTTCAAAAGGTTGTGAATATTTATATACTTGTGTAGTCATTAGCTTAAAGTTGGATAGATAAAACTATGGGTTAATAGGGTAGTGGTGTAAAACCAATACGCATCAAATGCAGCAACAAATAATATTGTTGAACATAATTGTTAAGCCTTTTGAGGCCAAACCATAGTTTTGCTGATGGGTGTTTGTTAATTTTTTCATATTTATTAATCTATATTTCCCGGGATATTTACCGGGCCAGGAATTGGCACCTTCTTCAAAATTGAAGGGTTGCCAGCGGGTATTTGAGCCTGATCTCTCGCCGCTTCTTTATAAATCAAAATACGCTAAGTGCGGAAGTTTGATTATTGGTACTGCTACCAAATGATGGTTCAAATATAGTTGCTTATTATTAAAAACACAAAAATTTAATTTAGCGGGCCAATTTTATGCGGTTAAAAGAAAACTACTTATACATTTGTAGTAACCTATAATAGTACACACTACAACAATGAAAATATTCTTTTACAACGCACTTTGT
>NZ_JBDTJZ010000205.1:0-21184 GCF_039935595.1 Mucilaginibacter sp.
GTTGAGTTTTGGGCCACATGGTGCGCTCCATGCAAAGCGTCAATGCCACATTTATCGACCCTGGCAAAGCAATATAAAGGTCAAGCTACTTTTATTGCCATAGATGTATACGAACAGAAAACCGATACTACAACAGATAAGGTACAAGCTGTTGTTAATGCTATGGGTGATAAAATGGATTTCCCGGTAGCGGCAGAAGATAGCAATTTTATGGCGCACAATTGGCTTGAATCTGCGGGTGAGTTCAGCATTCCAAACTCTTTTGTAATAGATCAAGATGGAAAAGTAGCCTGGATAGGGAACCCGAAAGATCTGGGCACAATATTACCAAAGGTAATTAACCACACCTGGGATATAAAAGCTGCACTGTCTGAACGGAACCTAAATGTTAAGATGGCCAATTTAGACGAGCAAATAGGTGAGAAAGTAAATAAGTATGCAGGTTACTGGAATAATAATAAGCAAAAACATGATTTTGGTAAACCTGATTCGGCACTTTTAGTAATTGATTCAATGGTAAAAATAACACCCGAGTTAAAGTTTCAACCCAATACAGCTGATTATACTTTTTATTCACAGTTAAAAGCTAATCGTTTAAACGATGCATATAATTATGGTAAACAAGCTTTGGAAGCAAATATTACAGATAAAGAGACGCTGTATTCCAATTTGATTAAAGCCATTAAATCTACAAGGGAAAACTATCCTCAAATAAAAATCACACCTGAAATCTACCGAATAGCGGCTGAAAGTCAGCAAAAGTTGCTCGACATTCAGTCATCCTATCCTGAACATGTTGATATCCCATCTAAATATAAAAAAATTGCGATGTGGTACAGGCTAGCTGGCGACAAGTTGAAGGCGACAGAAGCTGAGCAAAAGGCATTGCAATTCAAAGATTAACTATTACTTGTTCTGCCCACGCAGGGTTTCGGAGATCACCCTGCGCTGTAAAGTAGCAATGCACCATCAGGGTCCCTTACGGAGCCCCTAATGGCACTATAATTTATATAACGGTAACATTCGACAGATCGGCTACCATTAATCCTTTAAGCCCGGCATAGGTTAGCTTATCCATCATTGCCCCATCAAAGCAAACGGTTTTAAAGGCACGGTAAGATTTATTTGTTATGGAAAAAGGCAGCCGGAATGATACATTTCGAAGCGTTGCACCCGTGAACGAAACGTCGTTTAGTGCAGATTTGTCAAACTGAACACCGGTAAATGTAAACCCGTCAAAGCGCAGGCCACGCAGGTCGGCATATTTAAAATTTACGCCGTCAAAAATACAGTTCTCAAATATTGTTTTCCTAAGGTCAATCATTGTCAGCTCCACGCCGGTAAGATGTACCTCTGTAAATTTTGTACCAACCAGCGCGGACTTGTTGAAGTGCGTACGCACAAGGACGGATTTGCGGAAACTCGCATTGGTAAGGTCAGTTATAGAAAAGGTACAGTCTGTTACATTTGCGCCGTCAAAATTAGCTTCGCGCGCGTTGCTTACTTCAAACGAGCTGCCGGTCAAATCGGCGCCGGTAAAGTCGGCCCGGTACAAGTTGTTCGCCTTAAATTTTCCTTTCTTTAAAATAACGTCTGCAAAGTCGCTCTCCTGCAAATTTGTTGTTGTCAGGTTTACGTTTGCAGGGTGCTCCGGTACGCTTACCGGCTTTTGGGTTTTATTGTTTACAGATTGAAAATTCTCTGAAAAATAGTTAAGGTCAACATCCAGTATTTCCGAGAGACGGTTAAAGGTAATAATGTCTGGACTTGATTCTCCCCGTTCCCATTTTCCAACCGCTTGTGGACTGATAAAAAGGAACTGTGCAAGCTGCGCCTGAGAAATATTTTTTTTCTTCCGGGCTTCGGCAATCCTATTGCCAATTATTTGGGTATCTAACATGGTGCTATCTTTTTTATTTTTTCGATACTGCAAAATTAACCGGGTACACTTCCAAAAATCAAATATAAAGCAATACTTATAGTTGTATTTACGCTACTTATAGTTGTTTTTAACAGCCGGAGGTTGCAGATGCCATGATATGCCATGTCTCAAATCCCCCTTTAACTTGTCTTTTCTAAACCTTTAAACTACCAAAATAAGCCTTAATTTTGAAGTAATGGAAAACCATAGATCGTTTATTATAATAATTAAAAACAGAACTATATGAGAAAAGTAATTTCGTTTATGCACATATCGCTTGACGGTTTTGTAGCTGGACCGAACGGGGAAATGAACTGGATTAAAGTTGGTGAAGAGATTTTTGACCATATTGGTAAACGCATAGACCAAAGCGATACCGCGTTATATGGCCGGGTAACTTACGATATGATGGAAGGTTACTGGCCCACCGCAGGGGACAAACCGAATGCCAGCAAGCACGATATTGAACACTCCAAATGGTATATTAGCGCGCATAAAATTGTATTATCCAAAACCATGAAAGGCGCAAATCTGCCAAACACCACTATTATTAGCGATAACCTTGCCGACCGCATAAACGAAATAAAACAACAGGAAGGCCCGGAAATTCTGCTTTTTGGTAGCCCGACAGCAACACACGCGCTTATTCAACAAAACTTGATTGATGGCTACTGGCTATTTGTTAATCCAATTGTACTTGGACAAGGCATTCCGTTGTTTGCAGATATTAAAGATAAAATTAAACTCAAATTATTGTCTAGCCATCAATTTACCTCGGGGGTAACTGCGCTGGATTATATCGTGGATAGTCAATAACCGCTTTAGTTCCGCACAGTCTGTCACAGAATTACGCTGTGCTACTAAAATACAAAAAGTCTCGCATGAAAATGAGAGGCTTTTTGTATGGTGCGGTAATAAACCTATATATTACCTTAATTGGTTTTAAGCGATATACTGGTTTGCGAAGCAAAAATAACGGGCTGCGGCGAAGCCGATTTGGCTTTGTTCCATAAACACTCCCTTACGGTTAATTTCTGTTTGTTAGGGTCAATTGATATGAGTTGGAATGATAATAAACTCTCGTCCTTAGCTGAATATTTACCCTTCATTGGCGAGTCTACCCTGAAAACCGGTAAACTAACATCATTATCCGGGCCGTGATAAACATAATACTCGTTCCAGTTGCTATTGCCATGAAAATAGGCTTTAATATTGGGGTGGGCTTTCAAAAATTTAACCCAGCCGCGTTGTTCTATATCGGTAGATGAATTTTTTTTGTCGACAGCATTACCTTCCTTATAATGTTCTTCGGTAAGGTTCTCAAATGGGTTGCCCGGTATGATTTTGTATGGCGCGGTTGGGTTTGTAAAATGCACGGCCTCGCAGGTGGGTTGGTCATGCGTAAATATCATTACCGGCATAGTACGGGGCACCGTGGCCAGATCCTTTTCCATCCATATTCGCTCTGCCGAGTCGGGCCACAAGGTGATAAACATAAAGTGGATGTTACCGATATTGCGCGAATAGTTAACCTTATTGGTATGGTAGTTATAATTTTGAGCCGTTAGCGGCTTTGCCGGGTGCATCATCAGGTTATAGATGTTTGCTATGCTGCTGGCATCTGTTTGTGGAGCCATGGGCTTATAATAGCCTATGGCGTTTGATATATCGTGATTACCCGGTACCATAAACACTTTGGCGGGTTTGCCATTGCTGTTTTTAACAGTTAGGGCATGTAAATAATCTTCGTTAAACTCTTTCCATGAAGCAGCTGCGGTTTGGATAGGTATTTCCATTCGGTTGGTAATATCGCCGGTTTGAATTAAGTAATCAATGTATTTTACGGGTTTTGCTTGGTTTACCCCGCCATCGGCAGGCAACGTTAAACCCGGAAGCGTATTTATCTGGCTTATCATGGCGGCATTTACTTTATGCCCGCTAACCTCGGTATTACCCCTAAAGTTTTTACGCGTAAAGCCATAGTGGGCATCAGAAGTAAATACGATGTTGATGATGGTGCTCTGTTGCTGAGCATAACCATTTTGGGCGTTTATAATTATGCTAGCAATTAATATATATGTGACAATAATGGTTCGCATTAATAAATATAGCTTTCTATTCATGATTATTGATCTTATCGGAATTGTTTATATGGGCCTTCGATAAACGTCTCTAAGAGCGAATTTACGTTAAATCAATAGCGCGACCAATAATATTTGATATATTAATGTATAGTTAATATTAAGGATATAAGACCCCATTAGCTTTAAAATAAAAATTTTATGAAAATCAATTTTAACAAAAAAAAAACAGTAGTGTACTTTAGTGCACTAGCAATGCTTGCATCCGGCTGCAAGAAGGAACTAATTAAACAGCCTGACCAAAAGAGTTTAAATCCTGGTAATTACTGGAGTATACTTAGCGTTACTCCAGCAACTTTTAATTGGGAAACGGTCGATTGGATGCCAACCCCACCTGGACAATCTCAGATTCCGCCGCCCTGGATAGGTCAAGGTAGCATAGCCTCTCAATATGGCATTGACGTAGTTAATGATCACAAAGCATCAGACGGCTGGGTAATGCTTTATAATACGTTTGATCCAAATGCATCGGGAAGTTTAGTAAACCCGTATTTTATACTCTATAATAGATACAGAGGGTTAATGCGGGTTTATCTGTATACAACAAGCCAGTTTATATCGCCATCAACTTATATTGTTGACGGCTTGAAAGTAGTAAGTAATACTGGATCGTCTATGCTTAACTATATGGGTACAGATATAATAGATCCATCGCAAAATCAATCCTCCTTTTCACAAATAGAACCTGCACCAATTGATGGATCTCAGCCATTAGCATCCAATAAATGGTATATGTTGCAATATGAAATTGCATATGATCCTCAAATTGCAGCCATGTCATATCAAGACATTCAATTAAGTTGGTTTGTTAATTTTAATAGTGTTTCAACCATATCGTTAGGAGGGACAGAAACAGGCACAATAAAAAGTGCTGTAGGCGCACCGGCAGATCCACTGGATGCTGCACTTAAAAATGGTGGTACCGTTGTAGGTAAAGCTGCCGCTACTTTTGTGGGCAGTCAAATATTAAATAATGTTTCACAAACAGGTAGTGTAAATAATAAAGTTGGTTTGTCTAATGAAGTATTTACCAGAATAAAAGGGGCTGTTTCATCTGCACTTAGCGCGGCAACAGGAAACATTCCAGGTGCAATTTATGGTATATTTAGTGCAATCATTGGGGGCACCGGCGATAGCACACCAACTATGAATCTAAATTTAAATTCCACTATTACCTTACATGGTACTCAAACAAGTGCGGGCTCTTTCCCGTCCAGTCCAACCTCTGTATATGTGCCCGGCTCAATTATAACTTCGAGTGCTCAAAATTTTATACCCCTTTACAACCAAACATTAGGTGTATTTAATTTAATCGCAAGGCCTCATGTTGTTGCTCATAAAAATCATTTCCCAGATTCTGATGGATTATATAGTACCTCTTATTCTCTTACCAGTAACATGGATCAAATAATGGTTACTAATCCAGCTGTTATTAATACTTCATCAACAGGAGCTTATATTCGATTTAGCAACGAGGCTGTTATTTTACTTGATCCGAATCTCTATTTTACCGGGACAACGACTTCTGGGAGTTTCGAAACTATAGGCACACATACTGCAATTGCACAAACCATAACAGACGGAGATCCAGACCCTCTTTGGACGAGCTATTATGCGCCTTATTCACAAATAGCACCAACAGTAGCAGTTAGGGTAACTTTTCAGGTGGTCCCCAATAATGGTGGTCCAGTATCTACGTTCGTAAAAACGTTTTTAGCTGATGTAGAAACAATCGACCAATATTAGCAATAATAGAGATAAAGTGAATGAGTAGTCTTATTAAAGATGATTTTATGAGAAAGAAAGGGCATTATTATCTGTCGATATATAACTCAGGGACAGAATAAATCTGGTGTGTTTAGATAAAAGTAAAATCAATAAAGGGGGTAGTTTTTTATATCAGCTACCCCCCTTTATTTAAAATCGCTTCTTTGAAAATTTAATTTGGTTTTTTAGTAATTGCGTCATACTTCAATAACCTTGTTTTTCGTGTTTTAGGTGAGGATTGCCGGATTCATTGTTTTACTGCTGCCAATAACATTTGTGATAACATGATTAACACGCACTAACAGTAACTTCATCGGCTTATCTTGCCTATCTTAATGTTGGTTTCCTACGCCGCTAAGTTGATAACATCCAAGATCAGCTCCCGGCGGCATTGGATCAGCCAAACCATAGACCTTATCAAGAGGAACGACAATTAATGGGTTAACCGTAGTATTGCCCTTACCTATCAATGGCGAGTTAGCCTGCAAGCGAAAATTTATCATAAATGGCTTGTCAGAGGGCTTAAAGTAAGTAGTGGTTTCTTTAAAAGGTGTCCATGTGGTAAAACCTTTTTGGTACTGTCCATGCCTTGGTGCCATTCAAAATTAGCGCCATATTGCCCGGCCTGTATACCCAGGTACTTATTATACCAGGCCTTAAGTGACGCAGGGTCTTTAGCTTTAAAAAATATGCCGCCAATGCCTGTAACACGCGGGCCTGTAATAATCGGGGCTGTTAACCTGCTAAAACCATATCCCAGCAAAAAGGCCGCGCAAAGCAAGCCGATGAGTAACCCTTTTTTCATGACACATGTTTTAACTTAAAGATAGCAAATAAACATAGGGATGCAAACCAACTATAGGTACTTCACTATATCCAATCCAGCTTATCAGGCAAATCCAGCCGTGCCACGCCTATCTGGTTATCGGCCATGCCATAATATACATCAAACCGGTCGGGCATATTGATGTCAGTGCGCTGGTCTATCCCCGTAGGAAAGACAACATCAGCAATTACTCCTACTTTTTCTTCAGGTAGTTCAGGTGTTAGTATAGGCTCAAACGATCTGAACGCTACGTCGTAGGGGTCGTCGGCAGATAAAAACATCACTCCGGCAGAATAGATCAATTGTTGCTTCTCGGGCGTTGATTGGTCGCTTGCATGTACACCATGGTACAGAAACATCCAGCCAAACCTGGTCATTACCGGCGGTGTGCCCGAGCCTATTTTTATTTTCTCCCAGTCAAATACGGGCACGGCCAGTGGACGGTGTGAGGTGAATTCGGCCGGGTGCCATTTTTCGCTCTCCTGCTTTTCCGGGTGAACGTGGCAATAAGATAACCAGATACTTTCGTGGTGTTTATCTACCGCTTTATCCCAGGGGTGCGCGGCTTTTTCTTCGGGCGAGGTGCCCGGGAACAGCGGCCTGTGTAACATGCCCATTGCACGGTGGCCATGCGGACTTGGTATTTGCAGCGGAAAGATGCAGGCATCTTTATCATTAACATCATCAAAATCAATATTTCCGTACGGCTTATAATTAACCAAACCAAGTCGTTCCCATGTAAACAAGTCTTTTGACTGCGCCATAGCAATCCTCGGCCCTAAGGGCGAAAAAGCCGTATAGGTCATAATATAGCGCTGCAATGGCTCAAAATAACTTATGCGGGGGTCTTCGCAACCACCGCCGCCATTCGGGCGCTTTTCATAGTCGGCTTCCGGCTCCAAAGCAATGCCCAGCCGTTCTACGCCGGTAGGGTCGCCGGCATCATTAAATAATACTTTAACAATGCTTATGCGGGAGTAATTATCTTTAGTAGCTATCCGTGGAAACAGGTATAAATTACCGTCTTTTCCCCTTGCCGCGGCAGGGTTTAATACACCGCCTGCCTCCATAGGGTTATTCATATCGGGTTTCATGATGGTACCCAGCCTTATAAGTTTTAATGACTGCATTTATTGATTTTTAATGATTATAGTATACTAATAATCATTTCTGCCAAATAGTTTCGATTACAAGCTTTACTTTTTAAATCTATCCTTAACAAGCTGTATCGTAACAATTTTGCCAAACTGTGCTATTCGGGCTAATTAATTTTGCTTATAGCTAAATATTCGTAATCTTTACTTTCGCAATATCCCATCATTACATAAACCAATTAACTAACGAGATGAAATTAAAATTATTTGCCCTGGCAGCGTTGCTTACTTTGAGCATAAAGGGTTTTTCGCAAGACAAGAATTTTTACATATTCCTGGCCTTTGGGCAGTCAAACATGGAGGGTGCCGGGAAACCCGAAAAACAAGACAGTACAGTTGACGAACGTTTTCGCGTTCTGCAAGCTGTTGATTGTCCCATACAGGGCAGGTTGAAAGATAATTGGTATACAGCAGTACCGCCGCTATCCAAATGCAATACCGGGCTTAACCCCGGTGATTATTTTGGCAGGGAACTGTTAAAATATCTGCCTAAAAATGCCAAAGTGGGTATTATCAATGTATCAGTTGCCGGTGCAAAAATTGAGATATTTGATAATGACCAACTTGCAGCATATATGACTACTGCTCCAGGCTATCAGAAAAAAGCGGTTGCCGATTATGGTGGTAGTCCTTACGATCGTTTGCTCGCGTTAGCTAAAGAGGCCCAAAAAGTGGGTGTTATAAAAGGTATGCTGCTGCACCAGGGCGAATCAAACCCTAACGATTCGTTATGGACAACCAAAGTAAAAGCACTTTATGATCATTTAAATAAAGATCTTGGCCTCGACCCTAAAAAAACACCTCTGCTTGCTGGCGAAACCGTTAATGCTGACCAACAAGGTGTTTGCGCGGGTATGAATAAAATTATAGCTACGCTGCCGCAAAAAATACCAAACTCGTACGTAATATCATCAGCAGGTTGCACCCAACGGGGCGATCATCTGCATTTTAGCCCGGCCGGTTACCGTAAGTTTGGAACACGATATGGCAATAAAATGGCGTCATTATTGGGCTTTAAGGTTGATCCCGTAGAGTAACAAGACAGTATATTATCAATTAATTAAAAAAACAACGAAAATGAAATTAAAGTTATTTGCCCTGGCAGCCTTACTTACCATAAGCATAAAGGGCTTTTCGCAAGACAAGAATTTTTACATATTCCTTGCCTTTGGGCAATCAAACATGGAAGGCAACGCGCGCTATGAGTCGCAGGATACCACGGTTGACGAACGTTTTCAGGTATTATCAACTTCAGACTGCCCAAAATTAAACAGGGTAAAAGATACCTGGTATAAAGGTAAACCGCCTTTGTGCCGCTGTTTAACCACGCTTAACCCGGGTGATTATTTTGGAAGGGAACTAGTAGAAAATCTGCCTAAAAAAATCAAAATAGGTATTATCAATGTATCTGTAGCGGGTGCTAAAATTGAGGTTTTTGAAAAAGACAACGATAAGTTGCAAGCATACGTTGGTGCCCAGGCCGACTGGATGAAAAATATTGTTAAAGAATATAACGGAAGTCCATACAACCGTTTGGTTGAATTAGCTAAAGAGGCGCAAAAAGTGGGTGTAATTAAAGGTATGCTGCTACATCAGGGCGAGTCAAACAGTGGTGATACGCTTTGGACAAAAAAGGTTAAATCCGTTTATGATAACTTAATTACAGACCTGAAGCTTAATCCTAAAAAAACGCCGCTGCTTGCCGGCGAATTGGTTAATGCTGATCAGAAACCGAACGCAAAAGGTAAGGATATGAACAAAATTATTGCTACCCTGCCGCAGGTGCTCCCTAACTCATATGTTATTTCGTCTGCAGGATGCCCGCAACGTGGCGATGGCTTACACTTTACCGCTGTAGGCTACCGTAAAATAGGGAGGCGATATGGGGCACAAATGCTTACCCTGTTAGGTGTTAAACATGCCCCGGTTGAGTAAGGACTAATGATTTGACTAATGATTTGACTAAGATTTATAGGATTATTTAGATAATAGGATTTGAATTGCACATCCAAGTAAAAGCCCTGAAATGAAAATTTCAAGGCTTTTTTATGTTATATCAAACTATTCAGGCATCCTGAAATCTTAAAAATCCTAAGAATCCTAGTGGTTTTTCTTTTTGTTCATCTTAGCCTTTTTGCTCGAGCTAAAATTATAGGTTTTTGCGTTGGAGGCTTTCTTTTCATGAAAGGCACCACCTTGCGTAGGGTCAACAACCTCTTCTTTAGGCGCTTTTTTAGCCACGTTGTCATTCACAATAACCAGATCATCAGGCAGTGCTGCAACAGGTATTTTTTTACCGATAGCCTGTTCAATTTTTTTGATGGTGCTTAGCTCCATATCGGTAGCAAAAGTGATAACCATTGTTTCCTCTTCACTATCAGGATGATGGTTAGTGATTCGGCTTATAAACGCCTCTTTTTCTGCGGGCAGGTCAAAATTAATCAGGAAAGGTATTCCTGTTAGGTCTGCTTCGTTATTGTTTTCATCAGCGATAACCAAAACCCGGGTATTACTTGCTTTAAATTCTTCAACTGTCGCAAATCCTTTTTTATCATATTGCCAACTATTTAAATATGCTACAGAATCATCTAAACGCCTGTCCATAGTTTGAAAAACCTTTTCGGCATTAGCCCGACTATTTATAATAACGGCAGTTTTGGTAAACAGTTCTTCATCCTGCACAAACAGGTTTAGCAGGTTTATTTTTGTAGCAAAGTTGGGTAGCTGGTATAATACCTGCGGATGGGTTACTAAAGGTTTTTCGTCCAGTGCTTCCACCTCTACAACCGCAGGCAGTTTCATAAAGGGCGCTATCATTTTTTCAATACGGCTGTGCATTACGTCGGTAAATACCAAATGCTGACATTTGCCAATACTGTTGGCCAATTCGGTTAAAGGCAGCTGCATTCCTCTTTTTATGTGTTGATCGGCATCGTCAACAATAAACAGTTCCATTTTATTGAGGTTAAGCCCCAGTTTAAGGTATATGGCGCGCGCCCTGTCGGGTGTGGCAACCACAATGTCGGCACCGTCGGCAAGGGCATTCATTTGCGCTTCGGTACCCGGGGTAACGTATAAGCCAACAATGGATATAGCGCTGTTTCTGTTTAGCAACTCAAACTGTGCCAGCACAGCCTCTACCTGTTCTTTGTCGGGCACCAGTATCAATACTTTGGGTACACCATCAGGTGCGTAGTTAAAGCGGTTAAGGGTGGCCAAAATATAGGCAGTGGTTTTACCACAGCCCTCGTGGCCAATAGCAATCAGGTCCTGACCGCCAATTATACGTGTAAGGGTTTTTAATTGTATCTCCCTCGGTTCAGTATAACCGGCCTCGTTTGCCGATCTTACTAACTGTTTATTCAACTTTAACTTATCAAAACCCATTTATGCCTGTTTTATTGAAGCGCAAAATTACCTTTATAATTTTGCAATAGGAATTTAAAGTAACGATTACCTGTGTTTGCCAATAGCGCAATGCTTTGAAATAAAATTTGTGTTTTAGTTAAATAATAAATTTTTACTTACATTAGTGTAACCAATATAAAAAACTAACCATATAGTTTACTTATTAATTAATCGAAATACGATTGATCAAACCTGCATGTTCCTTAATTTATTACATAATCACATTTAAAACTTTCAAATTATGAAAAAGACGTTATTTATTTTTTCTGGCCTGTTATGCCTTTTAACGGTATATTCATGCCGCAGCGATTTTGGTATACACCCCGTTGGGGGCGATCCTTCGGATCCTACAAATCTGGTCTCGGCCAGTTCGCATGGCCAATTGGATACCTTGGCCACGGGTTTCAGTTTTACAGAAGGTCCGGCTGTTGATAAGCACGGAAACATTTTCTTTACCGATCAACCTAATGATAAGATCTACAAATGGAATGTAGCCACTAAAATGCTAAGTACATTTTTAACAGGTACAGGCCGGTCAAATGGGATGGCTTTTGATAGAGATGGTTACCTGATAGCCTGTGCCGATATGTATGGCGAGCTATGGCGAATTGCTCCGGATGGTAGTCATACCGTACTGGTAAATAATTATAATGGGAAGCTGTTAAACGGCCCCAATGATGTATGGATAAACCCTGTTACCGGGGGTATGTATATTACCGACCCGATCTTCCCACGGTCATACTGGGCACCGGGCGACCCGCGCCAGCAGCCCTGGGAGCCTACACATTCAGAACAAGCGGCAACAGGTAAAGGCGGCTACGTATATTATCTGGCACCGGGAAGCCATACCCTGGTTAGAGTAGTAACCGATGCTATGGGCTGGGATTCAGATTCATGGCCAAACGGTGTTGTTGGTACGCCTGATGGTAGAAAACTGTACGTAAATAAATGGAAAGGCGATAATATGGGCGGTACCTGGGTATTTGATATCAGAACGGATGGAACCCTCACTAACATGCACAAATTTATTGATATGGGCGGCGACGGTATGTCAATGGATGAACGGCGTAATATTTATATCAGCAATGGGCTGGGCGTTACCACGTTTGATCCGACAGGTACTAAAATATTAAGTATACCGATGAATGGCGGTGCCACCAATAATGTTTTTGGTGGAGAAAATGAAAAAACGCTATTTATTACCTCCGGTTCGGGTAATTTAACGTCCTTAAAGATGAATGTTAGGGGTGTAGAAAAGTATTAAATAGAAACAGCCGGTACTTAAGTATATCGGTATGGTTATTGCACTTATATTAACAGGACGATAAACGTTCATAGTGAATTTAACTTACTACATTATGAAAAATCAACATGTTAAGAATAATAACAATGGCCAGGGTAGTGCCACCGCTGACCGTGCTTTTACCGATCAAAAGGAACAGCAGAAACAAAAGGGTATAAGTAATGCAGGCGGACAAATGTCCTTCCAAACCTCCAGTAAAGACAGTAGGCATAAACCCGAGCATAAAAAGAAATAAAATAAAACGCCCCCGATAAACCGGGGGCGTTTTTATTTTAATTTCACATCTTTGCGGGGTTACAACATTCAAAAATGAAAAAAATAATTATTGTATTATTAGTTGTCCTTGCCGGTTGCCATAGTGATAAACCTACCGTGCCCTTTACTATTTTAAAGGTTGTTAAAGCCGATGGCGGTGTAACCAAAATGGATATTTTAATTCCCGGCCGCCTGGAAAGGCAACAAATGTTGGATATAGCCGCGAAGGTAAAAAGGGATAGCTCGCAATATGATAATTTGCAGATAGATTATTTATTGCCGGGCAACAGCTATAAAAACTCGGGCGGGGTAATTGTTTATGCTACTGCCGCCTACCATCCGCAAGGAAAAACTACTGCGCGCGATACGGTTAAAGACTATAACGATAAGCCGTTGAGCTTTGATTTTAACGGCATTACCCGTCTGCAGGCCGGCAAGCTATTGGCCGTTGAACCGGCTGAGATGGTGGGTAAAACCCTGCTGGGCAGGTTTATTGACGATGACCTGAAAACCATGATACTGGTATATGAAGATAAGGCCGATAACCAGAAATATATATTAGAGCTGGATACCACAGGCAAAATAATAGCACCTATAATACCCAAAATTGTAAACCAAGATGGCATTAGCAAGATGGTAATTACTGAGCATGGTGATTACATGACATTAAAGGATAGCATTTTAACCATGTACAGTGGCCTGGAGCCTGAAAAGCCTTATAGGACTTTGAAGAAGGGGATATAATTTTTTCTCCTGTCATTTCGACCAAAGGGAGAAATCTATACATTGCAAGGCGGTTATATGCTTGTGTATGGATCTCTCACTTCGTTCGAGATGACAAAGGCTACTACCTCACCACCACCTGCGCCGTATTCCTGCTTATTTGCTCTAATAATATGGTTTTGTTAAGGGTAAGCTCTTTTAATGAATCCGCAGTATAATGGCGGGTAGTTATGAGCGTAAGGCCGGTATTGTATTTTACATTATAATCTACAAGGCTTTTTAAAAGAGCATCAAATCTCGCTGCATCAACATCAAAGCAAACCGTAAAGCTTAATGCCGATGTTTGCATTACATTTAACTTAACATGGTTTTTGGCAAACCGGCCAAAAATATCGCTTAAATGATCTTCGGAAATGAACGAATAATCTTTAGCTGACAGCGACAGTAAAACCTGGTTTTGCTTTACAATGATAACCGGCCTGGTAAAGCTCATCACAGCATTTTCCTTTATCACTGTTCCGGCAGCCTGCGGACTGGTAAATGGCTTAACCAGCAATGGTATTTGGGTATTTTGCAGCGGCTTAATAGTTTTGGGGTGGATAATGCTGGCACCATAATAGGTCATTTCAATCGCTTCTGTATAAGTAAGCTCATCAAACTTTACGGTATCGGTAAATAGTTTAGGGTCGGCGTTTAATATGCCCGGCACGTCCTTCCAGGTAGTCACTGATTCGGCCCCCAAACATGATGCAAATATAGACGCAGTATAATCTGACCCTTCGCGACCCAGTGTGGTAGTAAAATTTTCTGATGTGCCGCCTAAAAATCCCTGGGTTAATACGATGCCTTTATCTAATAGGAGCGGTATGTTATGTTGTATGCTTTGCCGGGTTGCATCCCATTGCACTATACCTTCACGGTAGGTATTATCGGTATGTATATAGCCCCGCACATCTACCCATTGAGTTTTTAACCCTGCCTGGTTAAGATATGCAGCCACAATACGGGTTGATACCAATTCGCCCACGGATACCAGCTGATCGTATATAAAATCAAAATCATCCTGCGGTTCATCCTCTATCATCCAGTCAATCTCCACAAACGTATTGGCTACCTCATCATATACCGGATGTTTAGGTTCAAAAAGCGCGTTTATTATTTGAAAATGATAGGTTTTAATATCATTATATAAATCGTGTACCTCATCTGTCTGGTCGGCATAGGCGCGGGCCAGTTTCTCGAGGGCGTTGGTGGTTTTACCCATGGCCGATACCACAATAAGCAGTTGCTTATCAGCATATAATTTTACTACGTTAGTCAGGTTAACTATACCTTCGGCATCCTTTACTGATGCGCCTCCAAATTTAAAAACAAGCATTATTTAATATATTGTGTTACAACGGTATGTGGCCGCAGCAATGGTTTAAGTTTAGCGTAGGGGATAAACAGATCTGTCCGCCCGGCAGCATAGGGTTTAATTTCGTAAATATTGTATAAAAAGCGCAAGCCTATTGGTGTTATTAAAAAGTTGCTATTTAGGGCGAATTTATCCCCCTTAAAAAAATAATTATTGGCTAAGGAGGTGGTATCGCCCAGCTTTTCCTGTTTTCTGAAAATGGTATCGGCAATTTGGGTTAGTTTAGCTTTATAATCACCGGCCAGTATATCCTGTAGCTCGAGGTTCTTATCGTTCCTGGTGTCCCAGTTAATAAAATAGGTATAGCTGCCACCATGTGCGCCACCCTGAAAAGCGTAGCTGTTAATCGCTAATGTGGTTAAACCCGAATCCTGCCTCAATACTTTGGCACTACTGTTAAGCGTATAAAACAGGGTCGATCTTTTGTTTCTTTTTTTAAAGTTGGTGTAGGTTAACAAAAAATGATCTGCCATTTCCTGCAGCGTAACATCCGTTTGGAAAAAGCCGAATAAGCCGGTTAGTTTTTTGGTAACCGTATCATTTAGCTGATTATGATCAGAGAAAATTGGGTATTTAATTTTTACCACAGTACAGCCACTATCGGGTTTATCGCCGCAGTCATCAGCCCGTTTTTTTATTAATTCGTAGGTGTAGCCTAATGTGTCAGTGGTTATTGCGGAGTTCTTTTTTTTAGGCACCCCCCACATACACGATGTTAACACCGATAATATTACTATTAAAATTATGTGCCCTGTTCTCATCATCAATAATTTGATAGTTGTTGTTTAGATAAAGACGCATTTAGCCAACCCGGCTCAATGCTGGCTTCATATTTTTTATAGAAGTTAAGCGCAGGTTCGTTCCAGTCAAGCACCTGCCATACCATGCCACTAAAGCCCGTCTCTTTAGCTTCAACAATTATCCGGTCAAAAAGTGATTTACCAATTCCTTTTCCTCTATAATTTTCGGTCACTATCAGGTCCTCCAAAAATAACCGGCAACCTTTCCAGGTAGAATAGCGAATATAATACAGGGCCATAGCCACTATTTTGCCATCATCTTCGGCAACAAACGCTTTCCATACCGGTTTTTTGCCAAAGCCTGCATCTTCAAACTCCTGTAGGGTAACCGTAACTTCTTCGGGCGCGCGTTCAAAAAGCGCCAGTTCGTGCACAAGTTCAAGTAAGTATGGGCAATCTTTTTGTTGGGCTACTCTTATGTTAGTCATTGACTAAGATTTTTATGATTATATGATTTATAAGATTCTTGAATAAAATTAAAATGACAGGTATCTTATCATCTTAAAAATCCTATAAATCTTAGTTGTTTTTCCAGTGTTTAATTATGCGGCTGCCAAAAATGGTGCTTCCTACACGTACCATATTGCTGCCTTGCTCAATGGCCAGTTTATAATCGGCAGACATGCCCATTGATAATATGTTAAATGAATCCTCTTTCCTGAAAAAGCTCAATTTTATACCATCAAAAAACGTTTTTAGCTCATAATATTCATCCTTTACCTGTTTTTCGTTTTCAGTATTAGTAGCTATCCCCATCAAACCGCAAATGCGTATGTTTTTTAACGCGGCATACTCGTCGCTGCGCAGCAGTTCAATAGCTTCGTCAAAACCTAATCCATACTTGGTTTCTTCGTCGGCAATATAAATTTGCAGCAGGCAATCAATAACACGTTTATTTTTTTCGGCTTGTTTGTTTATTTCCTGCAATAGCTTTAAACTATCAACCGATTGTATCATACTAACAAACGGGGCAATATATTTCACCTTATTAGTTTGCAGGTGTCCAATAAGGTGCCATTGTATGTCGGTGGGTAAATGTTGTTGTTTATCAACCAGTTCCTGTACGGTATTTTCGCCAAACAAACGCTGTCCGGCATCATAAGCTTGCTGTACATCTTGGGCAGTTTTGGTTTTTGATACCGCTATTAATGTTACTTTTACCGCGTCAGTTTCTTTTTTTAAGCTTGTTATATTATCTGCAATGCTCATTTATGCGTAATTTTGTTAATTAAACCGCTAAATTACAGAATGCGCAAACATATCTTCTTGTTTTTTTGGGCTTTGATTTTTTTATATGCCTGTAGTAATACCCCAAAAGGTATAATTAAGCCCCACGAAATGACCGCGCTTATGGTTGATGTGCATATTGCCGACGGTAGCCTGTACACTATAGATGTGCCTACCGGCGATAGTTTATATAAATATGGGTTTAACCGTTTTGCATTGGTATTTAAAAAGCACCATACCGATTCAACGCAATTTAAAAAAAGCTTAAAATATTATACCATGCATCCTGATAAAATGGAACCGGTGTATAAAGATGTTATACAAATACTGCAAAATAAGCTCGATTCAGTAAATAAATTACAAATACCAACCCCTACACCACCGGCACATGCTTTACCCCAAAAATAGTATTGATAAACTTGGGTTTACTGAAGTAAAAGAGTTGATAAAGGCCCATTGCCTTAGCGAAATGGGCCAGGCCATGGTTGATAAAATACAGGTAATGGCCGATTATGGCCAGATACATAAGTTTTTAAGTCAGGCAAATGAGTTTAAAAATATTTTGCAAAATGATGCCCCGCTGCCAATTCATCACTTTTTTGATATAAAATCATTAGCCAATAAGGCAAAAGTTGAAGGGGCATTTTTAAACGAAGAAGAGTTTTATAAAGTACAGGCATCTTTATCAACCGTTTTTGCGGTTATAGCCTACTTTAATGAACGCGAGGGCCAGTACCCCAACCTCGAAGCTTTGTTTGAGCATTTGCCTATTGAAAAGGCTATAATCCGCAAAATTGAACAGGTTATTGATGCTAAGGGTAAAATAAAACCTAACGTATCGCGCGAGTTGGAGGATATCACCACGGGTATAGCTAAGGCCGAACAGGAAGCCCGAAAAAAAATTGATCAGGTATTTAAAAATGCTGCGGCAAGCAGTTGGACAGCCGATGGCTCATTAACTATTCGCGATGGCCGCCTTTGTATACCTTTACTGGCCGAAAATAAGCGTAAGTTAAAGGGATTTGTGCATGACGAATCGGCATCGGGCCAAACCGTTTATATTGAACCTGAAGAGGTTTTTACCCTTAACAACCGCATACGCGACCTTGAATTTGAACGCCGCCGCGAAATAGTAAAAATACTTACCCACCTAACAACGGAGTTACGGCCCTACGTACCGCTTTTATTATCCTATCATGGTTTATTAACCAAAATGGATTTTGTGCGTGCAAAGGCACTTTTTGCCATTGATATTGAGGCTGCCATGCCCCAGGTAGTTAATGAGCCGGTATTTAAGTTGGTAAATGCGCGCCACCCGTTGTTGTACCTAAGTTTTAAAAAGGAACATAAAACCGTTGTACCACTTAATGTGCAGATTGATGAAGGTATGCGCATCATAGTAGTATCGGGGCCAAATGCGGGGGGTAAATCGGTTTGTATGAAAACTGTGGGGCTGTTGCAAATGATGGTGCAGGCAGGTTTATTGATACCTGCGGATGAAGCCAGTACCATAGGCGTATTTAAGCAGTTTTTTGTAGACATAGGGGATGACCAATCTATTGAAAGCGACCTGAGTACGTACAGCGCGCACCTTTCAAAAATGAAAACTTTTGTTGAGCAGGCCAACGGCCGGTCATTAATATTGATAGACGAGTTTGGTACGGGCACCGATCCGCAATTTGGCGGCCCTATAGCCGAGGCGGTGCTGGAGTCGCTTAACCATAAAAAGGTAAGGGGGATGGTTACTACGCATTATTCAAACCTTAAAATTTTTTCGGGTAATACCGATGGGATAGAAAACGCATCAATGCTGTTTAATAACGTACAAATGCAGCCGCTTTATATTTTGGAGGTTGGTAAACCCGGCAGCTCATACGCGTTTGAGATAGCGCAAAAAATAGGGCTGCCGCAAAATGTGCTCAACCTCGCCAAAAATAAAATAAGCTCGGGCCAAAAGAGTGTTGATACCCTATTAGTAGGGTTGGAGCGTGAAAAAAGGGAGATACTGGATACCCGCGTTAAGCTGGACAGGCAGCAAAGGCAGGTTGATAACCTGCTGGCCGAAAATGAAAAGCTAAAAAATTACCTGGAGGAGAATAAGAAACAGCTTATCCGCGAAGCTAAAGAACAGGCCAAAAATATTATTTTAGATGCCAATAAACTGGTTGAAAACACCATTTCCCAAATTAAAAGCAGTAATGCTGATAAGGAAAAGACACGCACCCTGCGTGAAAACCTAACCCGCGAGGTTGAGAAAAATACAGCACAAGCCGAAACACCGAAACGAGCTGAGGCTATTGATGAGTTAAAACCGGGCGATTGGGTTAAGCTTGCCGATTCGGAAACGGTAGGGCAGGTTATGGAAATTGCAAGGGATAATGTAATTATTGCCATAGGCGATTTGCGTACGGTAGCTAAGATGAAACGCGTACAAAAGGTATCAAAAGCAGCTGTACCAAAGGATGTGAGGCGTAATTTAACAACCTCAACCGGCGATATGAGCAGCTTTAGCCCGGAAATAGACGTGCGCGGTATGCGTACCGAAGATGCATTAGCCGCTATTGAGCGTTTGTTTGACAGGGCATTAATGATGGGCTTTGGTAACCTAAAAATACTGCACGGCAAAGGCGACGGGATACTGCGTAAAATGATACGCCAATACCTAAAAAAATACGACCAGGTTGACCGTATGGAAGACGAACATGCAGATAGGGGAGGCGATGGTATTACCTACGTTTACCTAAAATAGCTTTAACAACTATACCATTAATCTAATGATCTTCAGTCTCATCGTCGGCGGTTCCTTCGGTATATGATGAATTTGAACTGGGTTTGATGTTGCCGGTTTGGTCGCTTTGCTCCTGTGCATAAGGTTGCGCGCTGCTGTAATCAGGCTCGCCATCCTGGTAGGGGGCTTTAAAATTAGTGTCCTCAGGGTGTTCTTCTAATGGTTCGGTACGTGCAAAATAGGCATTTGAATATCCTGCGTTTTGCGACGGGTTGTTTTTATCGTCACCTGCGGGGGTATTGTTATTCTTGCCAAAATTTTGCCCGCCCATTGGCTGGCCCTCGCGTATAGGGTTTGTGTTTGTTGTACCTGCTGATGACTTATCATCCCGATAGTCCTCAAATTTATTTTCTTTTAGCATAAACGTAAACTTTATTAATTATAATACTTGTACTTGTATAATTGTTTGCAAAAAAGCAGGGGAGGCCGAAAAAAATTAAACAAAAAAAAGGCCCCGATTACCGGGGCCTTTTTTTTGTTTACCAAAGTTATTTATTAATAACCAGGGTTTTGTACCAGTTTGTTGTTCGCATCCATTATACCTTGTGGTATAGGGTTCATGTACATTTTATCAGTAAATACATGTGGGTGGTTAAGGGCAACTTGGTTGTACTGCCAAACTCCGCTGTTATCCGCAGGTACAGAGTTTGTTATTTTCATACCATGCCTATCAAGGTTCAATAAGCCACTTGCTTGCTGCCAACGTATAATGTCATAAAAACGTTTGGCTTCCCAAGCAAATTCAATATGACGCTGATCGTGGATCTCCTGGCGCATTTGATCTTTAGTCATGCCGGCAGGCGCATCACCGATATTTGTAGACGGACGGTTTCTAACAGCATTTAAATACTTATAAACATTTGCATCAGGTCCAGCGGCTTCGTTTTCAGCTTCTGCATAGCCTAATAGCACTTCGGCATAACGATAGTAAACATAGTTTTGTCCACTTGCATTACCGCCTTCAGGTGCCAGGTTATTCAGCTTTTTACGGAAGTAATAGGCCGTGTTGCTAACGTCGGTTGATCCAAAGTCGATCTCGTTCAATGATTTGTGAACCTTATCAATACGTGTATAAATAGTATCAGTTCTAGGCATCCAATCTTGTTTGTATGGTGCTCCATCATATACTATGAAATCATAGAAACGTTGTTCGCGACCTACATAAGGGTGTTGCGGATCATAACCGGATGCTGGATCGGTTATTCTCAATCCATTTGCCATCCTGTAAGTATCAACTAATTCCTGAGTAGGGTCGTAGTTACCCCAGGTATGGTATGCACCCAGTATGTAAACCGGGCCTCCGTATTGGTCTACGTTGTTTTGAAGTGGTGTACCTGAAACTTGTTGCCTGTCCCAAATTACCTCAGAGTTATACTCGTTTTTCTCATACCAAAACTGGCTCATTGTAGGGAATAAGCTGTACTGGCCGCCGTAATTATCTATAAATTGTTTAA
>NZ_JBDTJZ010000206.1:0-51904 GCF_039935595.1 Mucilaginibacter sp.
ATAAAAGCGATTGTCAAATATCAATGCTTCCGCCGCTGTTGGCGAACCGGGTATAAATCCCAGTCGGGGGTCTATCTGGTCAATAAAAACCAGTTTGTTGCGGTCAATAGTTCGGTTAGTTACGCCAATCTGCAAACCAAATGACAGTACAAAACCTTCGGAGCCTACACTATACGCATAAGTACCGGCTATGCTGTTTTTATTAAGATAGGCTGTGCCCTCGCTGCTGCGGGTTACCAGCAAACCTACGCCGCCGCCAAACCTGGGCATGTTATAATCAATTGATGCCGTGGTATAATTAAGGTTGCCCGGTAATGATGTCCATTGGCTGCGGTATATCAGGTTAGTACGCAAATCGCCTTCAAATTGCCCCGTAAGCGCAGGGTTAAGGTAAATTGGCGACTCGAAAAATTTAGTATAAATATGATCCTGCGCAAATATTGCCGAGCAGGGCAGCAGTAGTGTTAAGAGCAAAAAGCATTTTTTTTTAATGTTTATCATGCTTCTTGTTTACTTAATTAAATGTATTGAACCCACCCTTTTTGGCAGTTCGGTACCATAGGCGTTGCCCTTCCATTCGTTGCCATTTATAAAAGTGGCGCTGGCCTGCCATTGGTAAACTCCCTGCGGCATAGGTGTCCCATTAAAAGTGCCGTCCCATGCTTCCATAGGCTCGCCTTTTGTAGTAAGTTTAGTTGTTTCCCAAAGCAACTGACCATAAATATTAAATATTTGCAGATGCCATTGTTTAATACCCGACCCCTTTGCCCTAAATACTCTCAAATCATTAGTGGCGCTATTAGGCATAAACGCATTAGGTAAATATAATTGCCCGGGTACGCCATCTATCCTTACGGTTTTGGTTAAGGCACTATCGCACCCTATAGTATTATTGGTAGTAAGCGTTACTTTATAGATGCCTGTATCGGCAAATGTAACAATGGGGTTTTGCTTGTTAGAAACCTGCCCATCACTAAATTGCCACTTCCAAGTGATTGGATTACCCTTGGTCTTATCAACAAACGACATGGTGTAATTAGGTATAGATATTATACTATCGGGTTGCGCGCTAAAAGCTGTTGACGGAGGGGCATTAATAACAATATATGATTGCCTTGTAAATACATCGCTGCATCCCGAAGCCGTATTGGTGGCTGTTAAAGTAACCGTAAATGTGCCGCTTTTTGCGTAGGAATGTACGGGTGCAAAAAGTACCGAGTGTGTTGTGCCATCGCCAAAATCCCAGTCGTACACTAACGATGTGGCCGGAGTATTAGGTTCGTTACTAACGGTGTTATTGGTAAACGTTACCCGCAGGTTTTTACAGGCTGTAGTAACATCAGCAACAAAAGATGGCGTAGGCACCGGGAAAACATCAACCCTTGTACGCGGGCTTTCATTCATCCCACACGAGTTAATGGCTGTTATGGTGATAAAATAAGTGCCCGCTTTTGTAAAGGTATAAGGTAACGAAGCTGTACTGGCCACAGGTTTATCAACCACGTTATTATTGGCATCGTAAACGGTATAATAAAAGTTGTTACCCCCATACGAATTATTAACAAATGTTGCATTTAACGGGGCACAGCCGGCGTGTACATCATTTTGTATAAACATTTGTGCCACAACATCTGAGGGGGATATTACAATAGGTACATGCGTGCTTTCGTTAGTGGTGCCGCAATAACCGGTAGCTATCATATATACAGTAAATGTTTTACGAACAGTGGTGCTTATGGGATTAAATATGGCATTGGTTTTATCAGTTTTAGTTATTGTTTGTACCAATATATTGCCATCATATAAATAAAAATCATACGATACATTGTTGCCCGGTGATGTGTTTTGAACATTGATGGCAAAATTACCGCATCCATTGGTTGATACAGGTAATATACGCGCTATAGGCGTTGCGGGCCTTACTAATACCGAATCAATAATGGCCGGCCTTTGCACACAATTGCTTATTACTGCCAATGATATATAATAAGTGGTATCGCGCCCATCTGTGCGCTGCGCAAAAATATGCTGCGGACTGGCTGTATTTGACGTAGAACCATCGCCAAAGTTCCATTTAAAAACAGCGCTCGGCTGGTTGTTTGATGTATTAGTGAAATTAACCGTTAAGTTACCGCAGCCGGTTTTTGGGCTGGTGGTAAAGCTGGCTACAACGTCGGCATTATTGGTAATGGTAACATCGGCAAAACTATCAGCGCAGGGGGGCAGGCCGGTTATTGTCCACCTAAATGTATATGTATTGGCGCCAGTAAGCCCTGTTATTGTAGTTTTGGGGTTATGTATATCAGTAATAGTTACCGACGGGCCATTGGTTTGTGTCCAGATGCCTACAAAAATACCGGGGTCATTACCGTTTAAGGTAGTGGTATTAAAATTACACAGTATTTGATTAACACCTGCTGTGGCAATAACCGCGGGCGGGTTTACAGTTATGATAGTTACGGTTGACGAGTCGATATTACAGCTTCCATTTAGAACAATAGCCCGGTATTGTGTGGTTTGTGTAAGATTTAAGTAGGATTGCGTATCAGCTATATTACCTCCCGGTACCGTTTGCCAATTAACGCCACTGTTGGTTGATCGTTCCCAGCGTAAAACATTACCTACCCGGCCGGTTAGCGTAATGTTGCCGCTGTTGTTGCCCGCGCAAACTGTATCAGCACCGCTCGTAATGCCGCCCACAGTGGCAGCAGTTACTGATATATTTATTGAACTTTCTGACGTACATCCATTTGGCGATGTGATGGTCCATTTTAAGGTGTATGTTGAGCCATAAGCGAGGCCGGATACGGTTGTTGTAGGCGAGGTATCATCAGCAAAAGTTAGCCCCGTGCCCGACACTACGGTCCATTTACCCGTTCCTGTACCGGGGCTGTTGCCTTGCAATACATAACTGGTTTGGCCGCATAAAGACTGGTTTTGGCCTGCAACTGAGGTTACGGGTGCAGGATATACGTCAACCGAAATTGATACCGCCGCACCGGGGCAGGTGCTATTTGAATTATAGGGTGTAACAGTATAAACAACAGTTGCGGTAGTAGGGTTGTTATTAACCAATCTGTCGGTTATGGTATTGTTATTGGTAAATGCAGCCTGATCGCGCCCCCCTGTTACGCCAGCCGGTAAACTTACCCTCCAGGTATAACGGGTGCCGGGGCTCGATGTGAAATTAATACCAGCAGGACTGTTGCTGCAAATAGCGAGAGGCGGTGTAAACGTTACTACCGGAACAGATGGTACGGTGACAGTAAAATCAAAAGGGTCGCCGGGGCATCCGTTTGCGTTGGTTGGTGTAATGGTATATTTAATAACCGCATCAATGGTAGGGGTAAGGTTAACCAACTGGTCATTAATTAAAGCCACCGTGCCTGACGCTGTAACGCCGGAAGCAGAACCACTTGTAACTGTTCCCGTCCAAGTGAAACTACTGCCCGGGTTATTAGCCGTCATAGTATAACCTACATTATTACCTGAACAGATAGAATTGGAAGTGGCGCTGGTTATAGTTGTTCTTTTGGTTAAGTTAAGCGTTATGCTGCTCGTTACGGTGGCACAAGCACCAGACAGCCCGGTACTGCCAGACAATGTTAACACTACTGAGCCGTTTAAATAGTCCTGATTTGATGGGGTATAATCGGTTACCAGGCTGGTAGCTGGAGAAAAAGTTCCGGAGCCGCTTGTAGTCCATATTGGCGACGTAACGGTGCCATTTTTTACAGTACCATTCAGGTGCACAACGGTAGGTGTGCCGGCTGTAGGTGCCTGGCAAATAATAGCGGGTACGGTGCCCGCATCAACCGTGGGTGCGTTTTGGAAGGTAATATCCTGCGTGCCAATGGCGTCGCCGCACGCGTTACTGCGGGTAACTTTTACATGGTAGACCCCAAAATCGTCAAACAATATTTGCGGGTATTCACTATTTGCCGTGGTACTATTTACAAAATGATACCCGCCGCCACCGGCTACTTCCCATAAAAATAGGGAACCCTCGGTAGAGGACGCGCCCGTAAAAGTTACCCGCGTGTTATCAAAATTTATGGTTTGCCCTTTACCGCACAAAAAAAGATCCGCCGCCAATGTGGCTGTGGGTGTGGGAGCGATTACAATTTGCTGAGGCTGGCTTGTATTTGTGCAGCCGCCTGGAGCCGTAACTTGTAGAGTTAAGTTATAGGTACCCGCTGCTGTAAAATTAAATTGCGGCTGAACACTATTAAGTGTAGTACCGCCGCCGAACGTATAGGTGTTTTTGTCTACTGTCCAGATGTATGTATAACCTGCATTGCAAATAACATCGGGGTTGGTTGTATTGGTAGGCGTAACCGGCGCACTTATACAAACCGGTGTTGCAGGTATAGTAAATGATGCAGTTGGCGGGTCTTGCACACAAACAGTAAATACACCGTCAGCAGCAGGGCAATAACCATTGCCTACTTGCTCGCGCAGAGTTATTGTATAGGTGCCGTGGGTAGGAAACGCGTATTTAAATTGATCAGTCTGTTTATAGCCTGCTGCTTTCACCACCCCGTTAACCAGCCATATATACCTGGCATTGGGGTTATCTGTACAAAGCAGACTTGTTGAGTTTGGATCAGGCCCCGGTGCAGACAGGTTATTAAAAATTACCTGCTGAGGCCCTGTACATACATTTGCCGGGCCTTGTATAGTATTAATTGGTGTTTTTAATATTGCAGCATAAGTAACCACACGATTGCCCACAGGGCCGCAATAGGTGTTGCTGATGTCAACATCAACTTCAAATTTATTATTTTGATTGGGTAGTGGGTTGCCACACGAGGCCCGGGTGTACGGATGGGTTACCAACCCGTTTAATGCCCGTATGTCGCAAAATGTAAGCACTGTCGTTGCACCGTCGCCCCACGAAATAGTGTATAAATTACCCGGGTAATTTGATTGGATACTTGCGGGGTCTATCTCGTAAGTAAGCGATGCGGTACCACCAGAGCCGGGCGAAATACAAACAGTACTATTACCTACTACCCTTATTGACGATGTAATCGGGTTATTAATTAATGTATAGGCTTTGGTGCTTACCGTACCCGTAGCACTAACCGATTTGGCAATTATGGTGTAATTGGTATGGGCGGCGGTAAAGGTATAATCGGTTTTAATATCTTGGTCAATTACTTCAGGAGTTTGGGTTGATTCGTTAAAAAAGCTGGCGGTTGAGGTTACTGCTGCAGCAGCGCTGCCGTCGCTAAAAGTATATTGGTTTGCTGGGTTGTTACATTGCCCAAACGTTTCATTACCCGTACCAATAGTTGAAAATGAAGTAACACCTGCCGTTACAGGAGTACCAACGGCCACAACTACAGCTGCCGAAGCGATGCTGCTAACTCCGGGTGTCGGTCGGGTAGCTTTAACCATAAATTTATAGTTGCCAGGTGTCAGGCCGGCCGGCAGTATATAGTTTAAAAAGGTAGCATAAAAGGTATTTGGCGCGCTGGTAGCCACCGGTGTTGTTGAAGCAGCAAACGAGCCTAAAGCGTCAGAGATGTACAGTTGATACGTGTTGTCTTTACCAATGCAACCGCCTGTATCGTCAACATGAAAAGGCACAGCTATAGTTGAGCCGGGGGCATATGGGCCCGGATCAATAGTGCCTATAGTAATAGTTTGTGCATAGGTATCCAAACCCACAAAAATGGTAAGTAAAGCAAGTAATATATACCTTACAGTGGTTTTAAACATGGTGTCTCTAAAAAAATCTGAAGCGCCTACTATCTTATTAACCAACATACTAACGCCCTGTTTGCGAGAGTGATAGATGTGTATCAAATATAATTAATCATTTTCAAAAAAGCCGGTACAGCAATTACGTAACATAGGGGCTAAAGGTTACTCTTTTAGGTTATAAATTTTATTAAGTAACGCTGTTTTGATAGCGCTATTTTGTTGCTATATTAGTGGCTGTGGATAATTTTATTGTTTCGGCACGCAAATACCGCCCAGCTACTTTTGAAACCGTTGTTGGTCAGCAACATATTACCAATACGTTAAAAAACGCTATTAAAAACAACCAGCTTGCGCAGGCATTTTTGTTTTGCGGGCCGCGGGGTGTTGGTAAAACTACCTGTGCGCGTATATTGGCCAAAACCATAAATTGTACCAACCTGCAGCCAAATGGCGAAGCCTGCGGCGAGTGCGACTCATGCCGAACGTTTCAAAACGGCAACTCCTTTAATATCCACGAGCTTGATGCTGCATCAAATAATTCGGTTGATGATATACGCAGTTTAATTGATCAGGTGCGCATACCCCCGCAGGGCGCGCGTTATAAAGTTTATATAATTGATGAGGTGCACATGCTGTCGCAGGCGGCATTTAACGCGTTTTTAAAAACGCTGGAAGAGCCGCCCCAATATGCCATATTTATACTGGCTACTACCGAGAAGCATAAAATACTGCCTACTATACTGTCACGTTGCCAGATATTTGATTTTAACCGTATTACGGTTGATGACATGGCCACGCACCTGGCATCAATAGCCGGTAAAGAAAATATAAGCTATGAAACGGATGGCCTGCATATTATAGCGCAAAAAGCCGACGGCGGGTTGCGCGACGCGCTATCTATGTTTGACCAAATAGTTAGCTTTTCTGATGGGAAGGTCACCTATCGTTCGGTTATTGATAATTTGAACGTATTGGATTATGATTATTATTTTAATTTAACCAATAGCCTGCTTGCCGAGGATACTGCCAAAACCCTGTTGCTTTTTGATGAGATACTGTCGCGGGGGTTTGATGGCGCACATTTTATATCGGGCCTTTCTGAGCATTTCCGTAACCTGTTGGTAGGTAAGGACGCTACCACACTAAAGCTTTTGGAAGTAAGCGAAGGCATCAGGGTCAAATATCTACAGCAATCGCAGGCGGCCAGCATATCGTTCCTGCTTTCGGCCATGAATATAGCCAACCAGTGCGACCTGAATTATAAGCTTAGTAAAAACCAGCGGCTACAGGTAGAACTGGCCCTGCTTAAAATGTGCCACTTGCCATCGGTTTTTAATTTAGGCAATATGCCCGCCGCAATGCCCGACACCAACGAGCAGTTAAAAAAAAAACCTGATACCTCAACAACCGCGCCTTTAACCAAGCCCCAGGCACCTGTGCCGGTATCAATGCTTAACGAAGATCCCGCACCTTATACCGCCACAAAAGTTAATAAAACACCTGCCGAAGCAACTCCGGTAAACCCAGTACCTACACTTGAAGCTGATAAGCCAAAAACGGTTATTCCTAACTTGAATACACCGTCAACATCGGTAAAAATACCCTCGTTAAAAGATATTGGCAAAACCGCCGATGAGGTAATAAAGGAAGAAGACCCTTATATAAAAGGTACGGCAAAGGATGATTTTACTTTTGATGATTTTTTAAAAGTATGGAACACCCATGCGGCCAATATTAAGGCACAGGGTAAAATGAATTTGTTTACCATATTTATTTCAGAAGTGCCAAAAATGTTAAGGCCCTATACTTTTGAAATAGTTGTAGAGAATAAGATACAGGAAGACCTGTTTAAAAACGAAAAACCCGACCTGCTGAACTATTTACGTACTGCCCTGCGCAATTTTGATATTGATGTTATAACCCGTATTGATGAGCAGGTGGTGGTAAAGCGCCCGTATACCAGCCAGGAAAAATTTCAGCATATGGCAGCAAAAAATCCGCAGTTGCTGGAACTTAAAAAACGGTTTAACTTGGATTTTGATTAGAAACAATTATTAAACAATGTCATTTCGACCAACCGTAGAAATGACATTGTTTATTATTGTATTACCTGTCATTCTTAGGGTAACCTTCCTCGTCCAGGTCATCACGATTATCTTCGGGCGTGCGCGACAAAACCTCGTCAATAGGGTCAACGTCAACAATTTGACCATCGTCAACGTGCATGCCTAAAATTTCTACATCATCTTCCAGGCTTTCGTTGGGTATATATTCGTCTACCGCATCATAAGGGTTGGCCTCGTCATAGGTAGAATCCATATCGGCACCATTTTTAACAGAAGTATTATAAGGGTCGGGATGATCGTAATTCGGATCATCGCTTTTTACATCGTATTCATAGCTGTTATCAGCAGCGTTAAATTTTAACTGCTCCTTATCGATGGTTTCGCCTAATTCATCTTTTAAGGTCCTGTCCCTGTCGCTATTTTCGTTGTCGAAGGGAGAATTTGAATTGTTATTGCTCATAGCTGTAGGTTTTGTATATTACAATAAAAACCCTGCCAAAAAACCAGTTTACAGGATTTTAATAACTAATTTGTTTTCTGTAGGATGTAAAACCGCCCAAAGCAAACTTGAACCCCAGGGTTATTTGGGAAAAAGCATCTTTTGCTGTGCCTGCTGTAAAGCCATCTAAATTATCGCCTAACACAAAATTGTATTGATAACCCAGGTCTACTTTAAATGAAGGCTGGTTATATTTATTAAATACCTTAAACTCGTATCCAATACGCGCGGGTATAAATAGCTGGTTGCTGTTATCAAGGCCATCGGTACTGTATCCGGGTATTAAAATAGAATTACGGTTGATATACGTCATGTGGCTAATAACATAGCCTATGCCGGTAGATAAATAAAAGTTTTTTAACGCGTTTGCTATCCGGCTATGCGAGTAGTCCATTATTTCGCCGGCCTGTACCTGCCCTCTAAATACAAAGGCCGTAAAATTATTGGTAAACTGCCGGCCGCTGGGGGTAGTCGCTGCATCACCGCCGCGCAAATCGCCGGTTTGCCCTTCAAATACATAGTTAATAAACGGGCTTACATTGTAATTAAAATTAACGTGTAATGATTTGGTGGTGGTTTTTGTTTCGGCATCGCCATATACCGTATTCAAACCGCCCGCAAAACCCAGGTCGTACTGTGCATATTCATACCCCAGTTGTGCCTTAGCATTATAGGTAGCCAAACATATTAGCACCGCAAAAAGATATTTTTTTATATTAAGTTCCATAGTTGGCGTGCAAATAGTGAATTGTAAATTTGATAACGCTTGTTATTTGTGCGCATAATGGTCAGTTACTGTTGATAGGGTGATAGCCCCGTTAATTGTAATAGTTGCAGTACTTACCAAAACCAAACTATCAGCAGTAAGTTTTTGCACCGTTGATGTTTCTATATTAGTTGGGTCAACATTTGAAGTAAGGGTTAATGTAGAGCCCTGATAAACGTATTTGTAAGTATTTGTCGGCAAGCCGATAATGGATGCAGTTACAGTACCTACATCAAACAATAAATAATCACTGGTGGTATAATTATTATTAATAGTAAAACTTACCACCCCGCCATTTTGTGGAGGAGTATAGGTGGTTGTGCTTTTGTTGTACCACTTACCAATAAGCAGGCTGCTACCAGCTATAGGGAAACCGGCTTCATCCAATTTGCATCCCCCCAGGAACACAATAATTATTGTTAATAATACCAGATACTTTTTCATTTACTAAAATTAAAGAGATTGTGTAATAAAACAATACCACTGGCGAATTTATTGAAAATTAACCACTATTTTACAAATTTTAAGCATAATTGATAGGGTGTAATTTCCTATCTTTGCGGCCATTAACCATAAAAATAAGCATCTGGTATGTCAAAAATTAAAGTAAATAATCCGGTAGTTGAGCTGGATGGCGATGAAATGACCCGCATTATCTGGAAATTTATAAAAGATAAACTGATAACCCCGTATCTGGATCTTGATATTAAATATTACGACCTTGGTTTGGAGTACCGCGATGAAACTAACGACCAGGTTACCATTGATGCCGCAAATGCTATTAAACAATATGGCGTAGGTATAAAATGTGCCACCATTACACCGGATGAAGCACGTGTAGAAGAGTTTGGCTTAAAACAAATGTGGAAATCGCCAAACGGAACTATCCGTAATATATTGGATGGTACAGTATTCCGCGAGCCTATTGTAATGGCAAACGTGCCGCGTTTGGTACCCAACTGGACAGCTCCAATATGCATTGGCCGTCATGCTTTTGGTGATCAGTACCGCGCTACCGATTTTGTGACTAAAGGCAAAGGCAAGTTGACCATTAAATTTACACCCGAAGATGGTGGCCCCGAGCAATCATTTGAAGTATTTAACTTTAAGGGTGATGGCGTAGCAATGGCTATGTATAATACTGACGAGTCTATCCGCGGTTTTGCACACTCATGCTTTAACCAGGCTTTAATGAAAGGCTGGCCTTTATATTTATCAACCAAAAACACCATCCTTAAAAAATACGATGGCCGTTTTAAAGATATTTTTGAAGAGATATACCAGGCAGATTACAAACAAAAATTTGACGTTGCCGGCATTACTTATGAGCACCGTTTAATTGACGACATGGTTGCATCGGCCCTTAAATGGCATGGCAACTTTGTATGGGCCTGTAAAAACTATGATGGCGACGTACAAAGCGACACCGTAGCACAAGGCTTTGGCTCGTTAGGTTTAATGACCTCGACTTTAGTTACACCTGACGGTACCGTAATGGAAGCCGAGGCTGCGCATGGTACCGTAACCCGCCACTACCGCGAGCACCAGGCGGGCCGCCCAACATCAACTAACCCTATCGCATCTATTTTCGCATGGACTAGGGGCTTGGAATTTCGTGGTATGTTAGATAACAACCAGGAGCTGATCGATTTCTGTAAAGCTTTAGAAACGGTTTGTATTGAAACAGTAGAAAGTGGCAAAATGACCAAAGATCTGGCCATTACAATTAAACCAAAAGTTGAACACGGCATTGATTATTTATATACCGAAGAATTTTTGGAAGCGATTAACGAGAATTTGAAAAAGAAGTTAAATAAATAGAGACGCAATATTTTGCGTCTACTAACGATAATATTAAAGGTCCGTATAGTTTCTATGCGGACTTTTTTGTATCGCTTTACATCATATAATTTTTGATTATATTTGAATATGAAGTTTACTGCAATTATTGAACAAGGTGAAAATGGCTGGTATGTTGGTCAGGTAGAAGAGGTGCCGGCTGCAATGTCGCAGGGTAAAAGCATTGAGGAGCTTAAAGAAAACCTGATAGATGCCCTACGTCTAGTATTAGACGCCAATAAACAGATTACAGAAAAAGAATACTTAGGTAAATCCACTATTAAAGAGGAACTTGTATTAATATAAATGAAGCGTTCTGCTTTAATTAAACATATTGAAAAGAATGGCTGTTATCTTTTACGGGAAGGTGCTAACCATTCAATCTATATCAATCCAAAAAACCAAAGGCAAACGGCAGTAGGAAGGCATCAGGAACTTGATAACTTGTTGTGTAAAAAAGTTTGCAAACAATTAGAAATCTCTTTTGTCTAATATCCATGTCTACATCATTATATCCATTAAAATTCAAACCCATTTACAAAGACAAAATTTGGGGTGGCCAAAAAATAAAAAGCTATCTGCATAAAGATTTTGGCAACCTGCCTAACTGCGGCGAAAGCTGGGAAATATCGGGCGTAAAATCTGATGTTTCTATTGTTGACGGCGGGGCGCTTGATGGCGAATCGTTAGCCGACTTGTTGGAGCAATATGGTGCCGATTTGGTAGGCGAGAAGGTGTACAAACATTTTGGCAATATCTTCCCATTATTGGTCAAATTTATCGACGCTAATGATGATTTGTCTATACAGGTTCATCCTAATGATGAGTTGGCTAAAAAACGCCATAATTCATTTGGTAAAACCGAAATGTGGTACATTATCGAGGCCGACCCGGGCTCGACAGTAATAGCCGGCTTTAACCGCGAATTGGACGAAAAAACCTACCTGGAGTATTTTAACAGCGGCCGCCTTATGGAGATATTAAACAGGGAAGATGCGAGGGCGGGTGATGTTTTCTTTTTACCTGCCGGGCGTGTGCATACCATAGGCAAGGGCCTGTTGCTTGCCGAGATACAGCAAACATCAGACATTACCTATCGTATTTATGATTTTGATCGGATGGATGCTCAGGGTCATAAACGTGAATTACATACCCAGGAGGCGTTAGCCGCTATTGACTATAAACAGTATCCCGATTATAAAACCCGCTACCAGCCCGAAAAAAATGAAACCGTAGAGTTGGTTACCTGCCCTTACTTTACCACTAATGTATTGGATTCTACAGAGAATATGGCTAAGGATTACAGCAACCTCGATTCGTTTGTAATACAAGTTTGTTTGGCGGGCGCATATACCATAAACTACAACGGCGAAAGCTACCCCGTAAAAATGGGCGAAAGCATACTGCTGCCAAAAACTATTGATAAAATAGAAATGGAAACTACTTCAGGGTTTAAAATTTTAGAGAGTTATATTGAGTAACGAATGTTAGACTTACGAAGTTTTTAAAACTTCGTAAGTCTATATAAATTAAATCTCCCCTTCACGTTTCCGCATAAACCACTCGCCGGTTAACAGCAGCAGTATCAGGAAGAAAATCCACTTCACGTCAATAATATCGCTGTAGTGCTTGTTCTCGTATACCAGGGTTTTAATATTCTCGTTTTTTCGTATCAGATCAGGCAACTGGTCAAGCTCAGTTGGACGCAGCATTTTACCACCGCTTTGTTTGGCAATACTTCTTAATAACTGATGATTAGCCGCACTTTGGCGCAGTTCCAGATTTAACGGTTTTATAGTAAGCTGGCCGCTGGCGTTAAACAGGTGGTCGCCCAGTTTGGTGCTGGCAGCATAAGTATACTCGCCAACAGGCAATGCCCCTGCATCCAACTGGTAGCTTGTGCCATTTTTGCTGAATAGGTAACTATAGTCCTTGCCTACTGTATTTTTAAAGTTTACCCTAACGTCGGGCGTATTTACAGGGTCAAGCGCGTCGTTATACAATTCGGCATTAAGTATTACGTTCTCGCCCTCGTCAAATATATTTTTTGCCGGGTACACCCTAAACCGCTGACTGTTGGCATTGGCTGTAAGGTATTGTATGCTCTGGCTAAACAATTCTTCTAAAGCATGGTGGTTTCCATACAATTTAAACTCGGCCAGCTGCCAGCGCCACAGGCCCTCGCCCATTAACACGGCTTCGCGTTTGCCATTGTCAGTACCAAACGCAAACAAGGGGTAGGTGGTGGGCACAGCGCCAATACGCTGTTTAAACAATACGTTGCCACCCAACAAGCTATAGTTACCATACGGTGCCATAAGAGGAGGCATTTGCGCAATTTTAGTACGGGTAGAATCAGAAAAAGTAAACGACGCAAAATCAGTAACCGACTGTGCAAATACTTCCTGCATATCCAGTGTGCCCATAATATTGAGGCGAATTATTTTTTGCTGATTATTAAAGCTGCTGATATCAGTTTGCCCGGCGGCCACTAACCAAAGCGGAGTTTTACCCTTTATCTGGTTGCTTAACAAACCAAAGCTATTGGGCGAAAGCTGGTACAGCATCACCAGGCTATAATCGCTGAATTTTATACCGGGCAGGTCAGTTACCAAACCTGTTTTAACCTCGTAGTTTTTGTTGGCTTCAATTGCTTGTTTTATTACGGTAATGTCCGGGTGCGGCGCATCATAAAGCACCAGTATTTTTTGTTTTACATCCAGTACTTCTACATAAATTGTTTCGTCGTTATTTTGAACAGACAACTCGTTTTTTACCGGGGTAATATGGATATTAAACTTGCGGATGCCCTTTTTATCGGCGCTTAGTTTAATAGGTACTACCTTTTTAAAAGCGTCCGAGTTTACGGCTATGATCTGGTTATAAACCTGCCTGCCATCCTCGGTTACGGTAAGGCTCATGTTTTCGCCCTTGCTTTGGTAGGCCTCGGTTAAAACCTCTATTTCAAAATCGTTGCCCAGGTAGGCGGTCTTATTGTAGTTAACGTTACCCACCAACAAATCTCTACGGGCAATGGTATCGCCCAGGGCAATGGTGTATATGTTTGATTTAAAGTTGCGCGCCTCATACTGCGGATCGCTGCCCTGGTTGTACGAGCCATCGGTTGCTAATATTACCGCGCCAATATTTTGGTTAACAAAGCGGTCGTTTAAACCACGCAGGGCGGCGGCAATATCCGTTTGTTTACCGGTAAACCCTGTCGAGAGTCCTTCGTTTACATCATGGGTAAAGTTAAATTCGCGCACCTCGTACTGGTCGCCAAGCTGATTTTTAAGTTGGGCCAACTCGGTAACAAATTTTTTGGCGTCAAAACCTTTGGGCTTAAAGGTATTTATAGATTGTGAGTTATCCTGGGCAATAAGTACCAGCGGTTTTTCGGGCTTATAATTAACCGACCTGATAAGAGGGGATATGAGTAAAAAAGCTATAATAGCTACTACCAGGACACGGGCCGCAAACAAGGCATACCGCACTTTTGGGCCCAAACTTACCGGCTGGCGGTACAGCAGCCAGGCATATAATAGGCCCAACAATACGCATACAGGCACCCACCATCCCGAAACCGCACCCCAGGTTATTGAAAATAATAGCATTTAACAGGTTTTACGCTACACGTATTACTTTATACGCTTTTTACGTTACTGCAAAATGCAAAAATATTGTGAATGATAAAGATTTTGAATGTAATAAGTTTGAGGGAAAACTTAACTATACCAAGTGCGAAATGCTTGCACAATTTTCCAATGACCTTTAATTTTTTCTAAAAAAATACCCATACCTCCCCCACACGTGCTACACAAATAGTCATTTTGAATGTAAGCATGGTTTTGATCTAATGAGAATATCGGTATTGAAATTTGAATGAATGATTCAGGTTTATCTATTTTTCTATTTTGCGCTTGAATAGCATTGGTAGTTGTTTTAAAATTAGTTACTAGTGAACTATCAATTCTAAATTTTTTTAAAGTGTCATTTTGGAAAAGTAGATATAGAGAATCTTTTTTTGAGAAAAATAATTTCTTATAATGAACGGTATCAATCAATTGATTTATATTCAAATTTCCCCCCACTGGTGGTGGAATATAAACCCCATCAATTGAATTTGGCCGGACAATTTTAATCTTATACAAATCTACAGACAATTTCTTATCGGAAAAGTATACACTGTCTGCCTTAATAACAGCTTTTACAATTTCATTGATATCTTTTTCATTAGGAATTGGAAAAGCCTGTTTTGGGTTTGAATTACATCCAAACAGAATAACAATCCCCAATAAAAGTAAAATCTTATTCATAAAAAAACAGCATATCTGTATATCAAATATGCTGTTTTTAATATGATAAAAAAATCCGAACTCGAAAATCCGACTTCCCAAATCTCTTAAAGCATTCCCCCGTCAACCGGAATAACCTGCCCGGTGATGTAGGCTGCCATGTCAGACGCCAGGAACACACAGGCATTGGCTACGTCTTCGGTTTCGCCGGCACGTTTAAGTGGGATGCCCGCTGTCCAGCCTTCAACCACTTTAGGGTCCAATACGTCGGTCATTTCGGTGCGGATAAAGCCCGGGGCTATTACGTTGGTACGTATGTTGCGTGAGCCCAGCTCCTTAGCCATTGATTTGCTAAAGCCGATGATACCCGCTTTGGAGGCCGCGTAGTTGGCCTGCCCGGCGTTTCCGTCAACCCCAACAACCGAGCTCATGTTAATAAACACGCCTTCGCGGCTTTTCATCATGAATTTTGATGCCGCCTTGGTAACGTTAAAAACAGATTTCAGGTTGACTTCTAAAACGTCGTCCCATTGTTCCTCGGTCATGCGCATTAGCAGACCATCCTTGGTGATGCCCGCGTTGTTAACCACAATATGTAAAGTGCCAAAATCGGCTATGATATCATTTATCAGCTTATCGGCCTCGTCAAATTTTGACGCGTCGCTGCGGTAACCTTTTATTTGGGTGCCAAAACTTTGTAGTTCCTGCTCTAAAGCCAGGCCCTTCTCTACAGACGATAAATAGGTGAAAGCTACATTAGCGCCATGCTCGGCAAATTTCTCGGCTATTTTGCGGCCTATTCCTTTTGACGCGCCGGTAATTAACGCGGTTTTTCCTTCTAATAATTTCATAAACTTTTAAAAATCCGTTTCGGGCGGTGAAGATACTTATTTAGCGCGAAACTGCGAAAGGTTTGTAGTTGGTTCATGGTTCATAGATCATGGTTAATTGTATACTCCGATGTCATTTCTACGAGAGGTGAAACCCGCCCATTCAAATGTCAACACTTGAATGTATTTTAAGTTAAGCGTGGGCGTATGTTTGACGCTTAATCCAGCAGGAGTTGGAAAAGTAAGTAAGCCGAGAAGTTATTTTATCTACCCATGTAACCTTTTCTGTAATTTGAACTATTATTTAATAAAGGAGCCTTATTACAGAATGACTGACGAGTCTTTGATGCTATATGTTAAAAACGGAGAACTGGACAAAGCAGCCATTTTGTACGAGCGCTATAAGAAGCAGCTGTATAACTTTTTTGTTTATAAAAATAATAACGATAAGGACAAAGGCGAAGATGGTGTGCAGCAGGTTTTTTACCAAATGATAAAGTACAGGCATACCTATAAAGAAGATGGCAATTTTAAAGTTTGGCTATACAGTATAGCCTGGAACATACAGCATCATGATTTCCGACAGCAGGTGAAGCAAGAGGATATTAATGACAATTACCTAATACCTGAAACCTATACACAATTTGATGACGACCACCAAACTTTGCATCATGCGTTAAAATTGCTACCTGATATATATCGGGAAGTATTAGTAATGAGCAGGTTTGGTGGTTTAAAGTACGAGGAGATAGCCGAAATTAATAACTGTAGTGTAGGTGTGATAAAGACAAGAGCTTTTAGAGCTATTAAAAGTTTGCGTGAAGTTTATTTTAAAATAAGTTGAACATGAAAAGGGAAGAAATTGAACAGTTGCTGGCTGATTATGCCAATGGCGAAATATCGCCGGAGAACAGGCAGCGGTTGGAAAAAATATTTGAGCAGGATGCAAATTTAAAGCAAGAAGCAGAAGAAATGGCTGTGGTGTGGCAGGAGCTTAATGGTACTGAAGAACCGTCGGCAGCAATGGATAAGCAGTTTTATGCTATGCTGCAAAACGAGAGGGTAGATGAACGATCTAAAGGTGCGCGGGTTGTTCAAATAAACGCCTCGTGGATAAAAGCCGCAGCAGCTATTGCTGCTTGTATAATCATGTTTGTTGTTGGCCGGTTTACGGCTTCGCCGCCTGAGGTAATTAAGTACAAGTATAAAACGGTGTTAGTAAAACAGCCGGCAATAAATACCCCGCAATTAAAACCCGAACCTGTACTTGCAGTTAGGCACCCTGTCAATAGTGCTATCAAACCGGAAAAAGAAATTATTATAAATGATAACAATACTAAAATGGCACAACAGCTAAGATCGGTTTATGTGTCTGAACGTATTGATGCGGTAATGAAATTATCGGCACAAAAAAACTTAAGCGATGGTGACCTGAAATTATTGGAGCTTGCGCTGCAGGAGGATCCCAATGCTAATGTGAGGTTAACAGTTATTAATTCATTACGCCCCTTAATTAGCTTACAAAATGTGCAACAAGTGTTAATAAGCGGGTTAAATAGCCAGGATAACCTCTTGGTTCAAAACTCGCTTGTAGACCTGTTGGTTAGTGCAAAATCAAAATTGGCTATTCCGCAACTGATAACCTTGCTTGAAAATAAGAACACCGATGCTATTGTGCAGAACAAAATTAAGGGCAGTATTGAAAGTTTTCTGAATTAAATATTAGAATATGAAAAAGATAATTTTTTTAGCAGCTATTGGTCTCCGTTTAACAGTAGGATATGCCCAAACACAGCTGGGTACTCCAACAGCAAATACCCTAAAAAGCTTAAAAATACCGGTAGATAAAACAAAAAGCATCACCGTTAATACATCAGAAGTATCTGTTGATATGGAAGGGTATGATGGCGATAGCCTGATCATAGAAGACATTACCAATAAATTAAAAAAAATTACTCCGCCCGAAGCTGAAGGGTTAAAACTGGTAAAATTAGATGATCGCCCCTCAGAGAAAAATAATGATATCAGTTATAAATTAACAGCATCAGGAAGCAATATGTCATATCAGATAAGTGCGCCGACCCAATGTAAATACCTGCATATTAAGGTACCCAATAACCTGTACGTCTCTATTAATGCAAATAACATGACTTTAGGCGCTTATCTTTCCATTAAAAATTTTGTTGGCCCTTTTGACGTAAGTGGGATGATCAGAACAATTTATGTAAGCAATGTTGCCGGTCCGTTTAGGGTTATGGGTAGGGGCGAAAAGGTTATCCTGTCAAATATTTTATGGAAGCAAGATGCCGTTGGACCCTACGCATATGGGGTCAGTTCAACGGGCGATATTGATATCACACTTCCCGAGGACCTGAAAGCCACCATTACTTCGTTCCCCGGCCCAGCTAATGGTGAGATTTATTCCGATCTGAATTTGGCAAGCTTATCTAACAATGGGTCTAAAGGGGGTATTCTTAAGGTAAATGGCGGTGGGGTAGGAGTATTTTTATATAATACCAACACCAACAGGGGGAATACTTATATCAGGAAACAACAGAAGTAACCAAAATCAAACCGTTTATTAATTGATCAGTCATGAAAAAAAGTATACTGTTATTAATATTTATAGTGTTGTTCAAAACAGGCTTTACACAGCAAACATTACCTATAAAGCATTCTTTTAAGGGTCAATCGGCACCCTCTGTTGAACTGGATATATATGGTACGGCTATATACATAGAAGGATATGATGGGGACGAGTTAACCATCCATACTTACGATGCAGCGTCTTCAAAATCGGAGCCGGAAGAAGCCCGCGGATTAGCCAATATTAGTTCGATCGCAAAATATTCTTATGAAAGGAAAGTAATGTATGATCCACCTGCACAGCCGGCAGATCCAAAACAAGTTTTCATATGGTTGAGAGAGAATGATAAAGTATTATTAATAAAAGTGCCAAGAAACATTCATCTTAAACTTAAAGCGGGATTTATGCAATCAGAGATTAGTAAGATCTCTTTAAAGGACCTGACAGGTGAGCTGGAAATAAACGGTGCCGCCTTAGTAACTGAAGTAAACAATGTAACCGGCCCGATTACCTTTTCTTCCAATACCATAGTTAGTTCAAAAATTATTATCACTAATATAAAATGGCCAAATGCTAATGCCAATCCTAAACCGTTAATAAATATTTCGGCACATACGGCCGACGTAGATATTTCAGTTCCTGAAAATGCAAAAGCCACCATTGATGTTAATACCAGTAATGGTGATATATATTCAAACCTTAACCTGGTTAACAAAAGGCGATCAAGTAATTTTTCGGGCGATTTAAATGGAGGCGGCCCCTCTATAGTTGTAAATACAAACTATGGAAACGTATTTTTGCGAAAGCAGAAATAAATCCCGTTTTATGGAACACCTATCATTCAGCCTGAATATCGCACAGCTTCATGTTTTAAGTAATGCCAGCCCGGATATCACCGTGTTCATGGATCGTTTTTTTGCTCCTGATACCACTTATTACCGACAGCTAACCTACGAACTGCAGCGCGAGTTTAAACAGGCCGGCTCGCCGGATATTACCCTCATAACGTTTGATAGGGTACAATACAATATTACAACGGGGCATGGCAGTTTTAGGATAGTGCTGGATATTAACTTTACTTTCGGCTGCGAAGATGTTATAACCAAAAAAACGGACCAAACATCCGAGTGGACATTTAGCGTTGACATGCACCATAATACCATTAGTTTTTATAGCTCGCCTTTTGCTGAGGGGCGGTCGACGGCGGATGAGTTTTGATGGTTATGCAGTCGCTGGTTAAAGTTTAGCGTAACTTGTACGCAATACGACAAACCGTTTTAGCTCTTTGTTGCTATACATAGTCAAACAGGGCCATAAAGCCAAAATCCATGTGCAATTGCATGTGGCAATGAAACAGGGTTAAACCGGGATTATCGGCCACAAAGTCGACCTCCATTTCCTGGAAACCACCAAGCATGGCAACATCTTTCATAATACCGGCAGTGTGCTTGCCGCCAATTTTGGTCAGCTCAAAACTATGGCGGTGCAGGTGCATGGGGTGAATATCGTCAGATGCGTTAAACATCTGTAAACGGTAACGTTTACCTTTTTTAAGATGGAACATGGGTTTCATGTTCATCATATCGAAAGCTACGCCGTTAATGGTCCAGCGGTTAAAGCCTTTATCTGCCGCCTGCTGTTTGGCAAAGGTCATTTTTATAACTTCATCCGGTTCGGCAACCTTTGTGTTGTGTTTGCCAAATATGGTATAATCCCATAAGTAGGGTTTAGGCTTTACCCATTGTGGTTTGCCTTTTTGCCCGGTATATTGAATAATTGTGCCCATGCCATTATTCCTGTCATCATCCGCCAGGTCGCCCATTATCCAGTTTCCGGGATGTTTCATTTCTACAATGGCCGATATGCGTTCGGCGGTGCCCAGCCATAATACCGGTACTTCGGCAGGATTTGGAACGGTAAACCCATCCATCGCGATTACTTTAAAGGTATGACCCGGCAAAGCCAGGCTGCGTATCTCTGAACCGCTGCCATTAACAATATGAAACAAAATTCGTTCGCCGTGTTTAACCTCAATGGGTTTGCCATGGCCAAGTTGTTTACCGTTAATGGTAAATACTTTATAGCCAACCTCGTATCCTTTGGGTTTATTGGGTGCGGCTTTCTCTGCTTTATCCTGTATGGCCTCAAGCTGAGGTATTACCGGGCCGCTTAAAAAATCGCTGGCCATGTCGCCGCCTTTCATAAAATACGGCTCAAATTCTTTTAGCATTAAAAATTCCTCGCGGTCATAACCGGTGGGTTTAATGGCAGGTTCAATATAAACAATGCCCACCTGCCCCGAGTATTGCCCGGCACTTAGGTCGCCTTTGGCAACCGTATGCGTATGGTAAAACCTCAAACCCGCAGGCTTAGGGGTAAAAACTTCGCGGCGCATACCATGTGCCGGAATATATGGTGTACCTTCCTCGGCAGAGCCATCTACACTTACCGGGATAAACTGCCCATGCCAATGAAGTTGCTCCGGCTTGTCGGTATCGTTATAAATATCCACTATAACTTGCTGCCCCTCTTTAAAACGCAGCAACGGACCCGGAAACTGCCCGTTATAAGTGGTTGTAGAAATGATATGCTGCGGGGCCACTTCCACCAGCCCGGTACCTATACGGATGGCATAATCTGTCTTTTGTGCCGCGTCAATTACTTTCTCCGCATCAATAACTGCGGCAGTCGGTTTAAACAAACCCAATGCACTGGCGGGTAAAGCGCCCGCTATGGGTAAAGCTAACCCTGCCGATCTGATAAATTTCCTGCGATCCATTATGCTGTTTTTCTGTTAAATAACCTGTTGTCTAATGAATATTTTCCCGCACCGTAAATTAAAAGAAAGATAAGGCCCATCAGCATACTGAAATCGGCTCTGCCATCATGGGCCGTGGCCCAAAAGCCTTTACCTATTAACATAGGTATTTTGGTGGTAATAATAGCTGTTAAAATAACAATGAGTAGCGGAACGACGACTAACCGGGTAATTAAACCAATAACAAGCAGCGTACCGCAAATAATCTCTGTAGCGCCAACAAATGGCCCCAAAAAATCAGGGTGGGGTATGCCTATCTTTGCAAAGCGCCCGGCACCATCTGCTACCGGGAAAAGAAATTTTTGTATGCCTTCGGATAGGAACACCATTCCTACCAGCAGCCGGATGATGATATTGCCTGTGAGATCATAATAGGGTGGTTTTTTCATATAGAGGTTACTCTTATAAAATTATTTAAATTTTTGTTAAAGTTGATAATTGCTGCAAACAATTTACAATCACGTAAGTATTGATGGCTTTCGTGCCCCGGGTGTAGCGAAAAACCATGAAGGAAGCAAAAGGGTTGCTGTTAATATTAATGTTCCCACAAGGTCTCCGCTAAACCGAATACCTAAAAACAGGGCACAAAAAAAGAGACGCGAAGTATCGCGTCTCTATGTAAATATGGGTTGCTGTATTAGCTATTATAGGTAACATTTAGCGTAATAGGTACGCTTAAAGCTTTTGATACGATGCAATTGGCTTTTGCGCCTTCGGCAATCTCTTTAAACTTAGCCTCGGTAACCCCTTCTATTGCTGATCCGGTTAATTCTAAATGTATTCCGATAATGCTTAATGCCTGCATATCCAGATCTAAAATAGCTTCGGTGTTTAGGTCGCCGGGGGTAAAGCCTGCCTGGGTTAATACGGCACCTACGGCCATGGTAAAGCAGCCTGCATGTGCTGCGGCTATTAATTCTTCGGGGTTGGTGCCCACACCTTCTTCAAAACGTGTTTTAAAGGAATATTGGGTATTGTTAAGTGTGGTACTTTGGGTGGTTATTTGGCCCTTGCCATCTTTAAGGGTACCGTTCCAATGAGCTTTTGCTGTGCGTTTCATGATATTTGTTGTGTTTGATTTTTATTATAGTAAAAATAGGTTTTGTTTTTAATTATCTGTGGTTTTATTTACGCCATTGAGCACGATCATACTGTATGGGCCATTTAACTTCATGGCCCAAGTCAAACGCCGCCCTTAATGCAAAATGGGGGTCGCGCAGCATTTCGCGGGCCATAATTATCATATCGGCCTGGCCGCTTTGTATAATTTCGTCGGCCTGTTTGGGTTCGGTTATTAAACCTACCGCGCCGGTTAATATACCCGTTTTGCGTACGGCCTCGGCAAACTCCACCTGGTAGCCAGGTTTCAACGGAATTTTTGCCAATACATTACCACCTGACGAGCAGTCCACCAGGTCAATACCCTTATCTTTCAATATTTTTGCTAAAGCGACAGAATCATCAGCGGTCCAGCCGCCTTCGGTCCAGTCGGTTGATGATATACGCACAAAAAGTGGCAGATCTGCGGGCCAAACTTGCTGTACTTCTGCAATAATTTCTAATAATAACCGTATCCTGTTTTCAAACGAGCCGCCATATTCATCCGCCCGTTTATTACTTAATGGCGATAAAAACTGGTGCACTAAATAGCCATGTGCGGCGTGTAGTTCAATTACCTTAAATCCGGCTTTTAATGCCCTTATTGCGGCAGCCTTAAAATCAGCTTTTACTTTTTCAATGCCGGCCTTATCCAATGCAAGCGGAGTAGAGGCATCCCCCTCAAAAGCAATAGCGCTGGGAGCGACGGCCTGCCAGCCATTTTTATCAGTAGGTGGTATTTGTTTACCACCGCTCCACGGCAAATCATGGCTGGCTTTACGACCGGCATGGGCCAATTGTATACCTGCCACAGCACCCTGCTGGTGTATAAAATCGGTTATTTCTTTTAGTTTGACAATGTGTTCATCTTTATAAATACCCAAATCGCCATAGCTTATACGGCCTTCGGGCGATACGGCAGTAGCTTCGGTAATAATTAAAGCTGCACCGCCAACAGCCCGGCTACCTAAATGCACCAGGTGCCAGTTGTTGGCAAAACCATCGCTGCTTGAATATTCGCACATAGGCGATACTACCAGTCGGTTTTTAAATTCAATATTTTTTATTTTTAAGGGAGAGAATAGATGAGGCATACTTTTTTTATACAAATATTAAAAGTAACCTGCGCAATGGTATCACTGTTTTGTAAAATAGCGTCTCTGCGGCTAATCTTTATCTTCGCGCTTAACCAATAACACTTCATCACCGTCTAAAGGCAGGTAGCCATACTCATAACAAAAGTGGTAGGTCTTCCCGTTCTGCGTATCGTACTTATGGGTAAGGTACTTAAAGTTAAAACCCTTTGCGCCCATTTTCTCGCGGGTGGTTTTTGTTTTGCCGGATGGATTTAGCTCTTCCATAATACGGCGGTTGCGTTTTAAAATATTGTTTACGTTACGCACCAAATTATAACTGCTACTGTTAAGCTGGTTGTTATAATTATTGCGACATAGATCATTACAAAACTTTTTATCGGCACGGCCATGTATAGGTTCGCCGCAATCCAGGCAGGTTTTTTCGCTATTCATATAGCCAAGTTAACTATTTAATTATTCAATTGCAAACGTTTGCAAACGGATATTGTCGACTATAAGCACTTAATAACCGACTAATATTTGCGGTGCGGTGCAACTTTGAATCGTCAAACAAAACAAATAGAAATTTAAAATCAGACAACATGAACACATTAAGAAACAGCGTACGCCTGGTAGGAAACCTGGGTATGGATCCCGAAGTAAAAACATTTGACACGAACAAAAAACTGGCCCGTTTATCAATAGCTACTAATGATAGCTATAAAAATGACAAAGGTGAAAGAATAACCGATACCCAGTGGCATAACTTGGTATTTTGGGGAGCACAGGCAAAATTAGCTGAAGATTTCCTAAAAAAGGGTGATGAAGTTGCCATTGAAGGCAAGATAAGTAATCGAAGTTATGTTGATAAAGATGGCGTAAAACGCTATACCAACGAAATTGTAGTGAACGAGTTTTTGAAGATCACCGGCAAAATAAGTAATCAATAATATCTATGCCAACCTAAACTATACCTAAATCCTAAACCTTATCACAATTTATTATGTATTTAGAAGCACAGGAAACCGCGCAGCTATACAACTTGCTATCAATCAAATTAGGTACCGAAACTACTGATACCTTATTTAAATATATTGATAATAAAACAGAGCGCTCGGTTGAAGTAAAAATCAAAACATTAGCCCGAAAAGATGATATCGCAATTATCAGAGACGAAATGGTTGATAACAAAAACGCTGTAATTAAATGGCTGGTGATAGCCTGGATAATGCAGTTTGCAAGCACCTATGTTTTGATAATATTACTTTTGAAATAAGGGGTATAAACATAAAGCGGCCCGATGGCTGCTTTGTGTTTTAAGGTGTAGTTACCGCTACGGGTAATACTTTTCCGTTAAAAAACTTATGGCCGGTTATGGCGAAATCGGCAATGTACTTACCCATCTCAAAAGCCATCACCGGCGATTCATAACCGGGAAAAGCTTTCTCCAGCATTTCGGTTTGTGCCGACCCCAACGCCAGGCAATTAACTTTTATTCCCAACTCTGTAAATTCTTGTGCCAGGCACTCGGTTAGTGTATGCAGGGCCGCCTTGCTTGCCGAATAGGCTGATAGTCCCAGAAATTTTGCACTGCCCTGAAAGCCGCCCATGCTACCAATATTTAGTATGTGTGCATCCTTAGGCATAAGTTTATACAAACTTTGGATGATGCGCACATGACCTATAAAATTGCTTTGCAGCATCTCTACAAAATCAGTCTCTAATAAATCAGTAAATGGTTTGTTTATTAAAACGCCGGCATTGTTTATTAAAACATCAACCCGGCCGTCAAAATGGGTGTTTATAAATTGCTGCAAATCCACATAGTCGTCATGCACAATATCAAAAGCTATGGGGAATAAAATACTCTCAGGGTTTAAACCGGCAGCTATTTCGGCCAGACGCTCCAATTTGTTTTGCGATCGGGCTAAAGCGATTACTTTATGTTTTCCTGATAATATTAATTCTAAAACAGCTTCAAAACCCACTCCGCTGCTTGCACCGGTTACAATAATATTCATAAACTTAATTATAAGTTTCTAGGATTGTCTTCAGCAAAATCGCCCTCATCTTCAACAACAGGTTCATCTTTAGGTAAACCATCCTCCAGCCGGCTTGGGCGCAGTACATAATAAACACCCAATAACGCAACTAATAACGATATAATATAAAATGAACCCGGAAGAAAAACAGCCAGGCTTTTATCCATAGGGAATACTTTGGTTAGCTGGGTAAACACAGTTTCGCGTATGCCCGCGCCGCCAACACTTATAGGTATTATAGTAGCTAATGCAGATACTAAAAACGATAATAAATAAGGAGAATATTTTCCATCAAAATTTTGCCCTAATAAAATGAAAATTATGGTTAATACCTGCAAGCCCTGTACCAGTATAGCCTTTGCATGACCTGCAAAAAAGTAGCGGGTATATTCTCTGAAAAACATGTATGCAACAAAATAATATATACCTGATGCTGCAACAAATATGCCTAACGGTATACTAATCTGAACATCTATCTGCGGTATAAAAAATATAAGTGCTACGGTTATTAAACCAATGGCCCAAAGGCCGCTAAGCCTATCAAACATTATGGCCCAAAAAACTTTTTTAGCGGGCAGTTTATAGCTTTTATTAAGCATATATATTTTATAACCATCGCCTCCTATACCGCCCGGAAGCAAAAAATTATAAAACAAACCTAAAAGGTATAATCTAAAATTAAAGCGTGAATCGAGTTTTAAATTGATGGATTTAAAAAAACTCTGTAACCGCCACGATGAAACCACTATTGAAAGAAAAAAGCAAATTAATCCGCCAAACATCCACCAATAATTGGCGTTTAACAACCTGTTCTTTACATCAGTTATAGGTACATGTTTATAAACAAAATAAAGCAGTACAGTAGTTACGGCAATTTTTAAAAGTGTTTTGGTAATGTTCCAAAGTCGGCCTTTTAACGTTTTGGGCGCTGGTGGTTCGGCAATTTCTGTCATTGGGTGCAAAGCTAATAAAAAGTTAATTAGCGTATATGTTAAGTAATTACTTTAAACATACGTATGTAAGTAATGCGCATTTAACTAACGGTAATCATTAAAAAACAATATTTTTGCACAAAATTTTGAGTAATGGGTAAAGCAAATGTAGGTATAGTGCAAATGAGTTGCACTGCTGATAAGCAGCAAAATTTACAAAAAGCAATTAGCAAAGTGCGCGAAGCGGCCCAAAAGGGTGCGCAGATAGTTTGCCTTCAGGAGCTTTTTACATCTCTTTATTTTTGCGATGTAGAAGATTATGAAAATTTCAAATTAGCCGAGGCTATTCCCGGGCCATCAACGGATGAATTGTCAAAATTAGCCGCCGAGTTAAACATAGTTATCATTGCTTCGTTATTTGAAAAGCGCGCGCAAGGGGTATATCATAATACTACCGCCGTTATAGATGCGGATGGCAAATATTTAGGCAAATACCGCAAAATGCATATACCGGACGATCCGGGTTTTTATGAAAAATTTTATTTTACTCCCGGCGATCTGGGCTATAAGGTATTTAAAACCAAATATGCCACTATAGGTGTATTAATTTGCTGGGACCAATGGTACCCGGAGGCTGCGCGTATAACAGCCCTAATGGGGGCCGAAATTTTATTTTATCCAACCGCTATTGGCTGGGCAACCACACAGGACGAAGCTACTAACGTTGAACAATACAACGCGTGGCAAACCATCCAACGATCACACGCGGTTGCTAATGGCGTGCATGTAGTTAGTGTGAACCGCGTAGGCGAAGAGGCAGGTGTGAAATTTTGGGGAGGATCATTTTTTGCCAATCCGTTTGGTGCTATTATACATCAAACATCTTACAATGATGAAGAAGTTATTGTTCAGGAACTGGATCTGGATAAATCAGACTATTATCGCAGTCACTGGCCATTTTTACGCGACAGGAGGATTGACTCATACCAGCCCATCACTAAAAGACTACTTGATAACGACTAATTTAAATGTCATTGCGAGGAACGAAGCAAAGACTAAGTATATTAACTATGAATAATTTCCCAGCTTCTCAAGGTTTCTTCTTCCCCGCCGAATGGCACCCGCATACAGCCACCTGGCTAAGTTGGCCACATAAGGAAGAATCATGGCCGGGAAAGTTGGTTACCATATACCCTAAATACTGTGAGTTTATAAAAGCGATTACAGAGGGTGAGTTGGTACGGATCAGCGTTAAAAACGAACAAATGGCCGCCTTTGCTAAACAGCAACTGCAATTGGTTGATGCTGATTTAAGCAAGATTGAATTTTATCCTTTTGAAACCAATGATGCCTGGTGCCGCGATCATGGCCCGGCGTTTTTGATAAATAATGAAACCCGCCAAAAAGTAATTGTAGACTGGGGTTATAATGCCTGGGGGGGTAAATATCCGCCATTTGATCTGGATGATGTGATCCCAACCAAAATTGGAAAGGCTTTAAATTTACCTGTTTATCATCCGGGTATTGTTATGGAAGGCGGCTCGGTTGATTTTAATGGTAATGGCACTATTTTAACTACTACCGCATGCCTGCTTAATAAAAACCGTAACCCGCATCTCAACCAACAGCAGATAGAAGAATACCTGCACAATTACTATGGGGCGCAGCAAGTGCTTTGGCTGGGCGATGGCATAGTTGGTGATGATACCGATGGGCATATTGATGATATTACCCGCTTTGTAAGCGAAGATACTGTTGTTACGGTAGTTGAAGAGAATAGGAATGATGAGAATTACCATATCCTGCAAGAAAATCTCAATGAGCTAAAAGCTATGCGCTTACTAAATGGTAAACAGCTGGATATTATTGAATTACCCATGCCTGATGCGGTTATTTATGATGGGCAGCGACTGCCGGCATCATACGCTAATTTTTATATTGGTAATGCCGCGGTTGTAGTGCCTACCTATCGCTGTAATAATGACGAAAAGGCTTTGGAAATACTGCAAGGTTGTTTCCCCGAGCGTAAGGTTATCGGCATTGATTCTACAGATATTATTTGGGGTTTGGGCAGCTTTCATTGCCTTAGCCAGCAGGAGTCCGAAGTGTAAACTTTTTCACCGCCAAAATACCCTTGTTTACCGAGTTATTTTAATATATAACCAATTTTAGTTTTTGGTTACTATATTGGTACTTTACTTTTGAATAAGATTTAAAAATAAGACCATGAGTGACGATATAAAATATACAACAGATAACCGAAGGGGCAGGAGCGTAGCCGGTGCTATATTATTGGTAGTAGGATTACTGCTATTAGTAAAACAATTTGATTTTTTCTTTTTTCCGGGCTGGATAACAGACTGGCCCATGATTTTAATAGTATTGGGCCTATATATTGGTGCCAAACATAATTTCCGTAAATCCTCGTGGGCAATACTGATGACTGTTGGCATAGCCTTTTTGTTAGATGATGCTTTACCGGGTAACATACATGTAGCATGGCCCATAATTGTAATAGGATTTGGCTTATGGATGATACTTAGGCGCAACACAAAAACTAAGTTTAATAAATGGGATCAATATAGTTATTACAGGGAAGACAAATGGGATTGGCAAGGGTATAAAAATCCCGCCGAACCGGTGGTTGATTATACAGTACCCCCAACCGAGTCATCATCAACACCGCCGCCGCCAAGTGTTGAGGAAAATTCGTATACCCACCGCAATGAGGCTGATTACCTGGATGCGGTATCAGTTTTTGGCGGAGTAAAAAAGACCATTCTTTCCAAAGATTTTAAAGGCGGCGATATTGTAAACATATTTGGAGGTGTTGAGCTTGATTTTACACAGGCTGATATAAATGGTTCTGTTAGTATTGATATTACACAGTTTTTTGGGGGCATTAAAATAATAGTGCCGGCCAACTGGAAAGTGGTGTCTGATCTTGCAGCCGTATTTGCCAGTGTTGATGATAAAAGGATGAGAACCGCTGCACTAAATGCCGAGAGCGATAAAGTTTTGGTACTTAAAGGTGTTTCATTTTTTGCAGGCGTAGACATTAGGAGCTATTAAGAACCCCATCTTTAATAAATTAAAACCAATATACTTTGGCTGTTCAATCATTTACATTTTCAAAGTTGCGCTGGGCATTTGTAGTATGCGGGGTGGTTTGGGCCGCCCTGCAAACCTACATAATTCACAGTTTTGGATTTTTGTGGTATACCGCCATAATTGATGGGGGAGTAAGTGCCTTGTTACTTGCTGCCGCCTGTTGGTTAATAAATAATAATTTACGTTATTACCAGCCGGGCAAAGGCAGCTACATTAATATATTAATATGGTGTGGTGCACTTGCTGCTATTTGCATGGCAGGCAGCCGATGGATATTGCCATTTATAAATCCTGATGCAACATATATAAACTTTGTAAGTCAATCGCTTATTATACGTTTGTTTACCAACTTTTTAGCTATTGGCTGGATGGCTATGATAAGTATGATATGGTATGGCCAGCTTGACCAAAAGGAAAATGAGAAGCGTAAAAGCGAAGCTGAAAAGCTGGCCCGCGATGCTGAATTGTATAATCTGAGGCAGCAACTGCAGCCGCATTTTCTATTTAATAGCTTAAACTCCATTAACGCACTTATAGGGTTTAAGCCCGATGAGGCTCGTAAAATGATACACCAGCTTTCTGATTTTTTGCGAGGTACCTTACGTAAGGACGACCAGCAGCAAGTTACTTTGAACGAAGAACTTACGCACCTTAACCTTTACCTGGATATAGAGAAGGTACGATTCGGTCATCGCCTTAAAACAGAAATAAGTTGTGATGAAAACTGCGGAACAGCTATTTTACCCGCTATGATGCTACAGCCATTGGTTGAAAATGCTATTAAGTTTGGTTTATATGATACTACCGAAGACGTTGTAGTGAGCATACGCAGCGAAATGGAAGGCACTTACCTGCAAATAATGGTACAAAACCCATATGACCCTCAAACATCGCGGCCACGGCAAGGTACCGGATTTGGTTTGCGAGGGGTACAGCGACGTTTGTATTTGCTTTTCGCCCGTAATGATTTGATGGAAACCCACGCAAATGATAATATATTTACAACCATAATTAAAATACCACAGCTATGAAACGAGCCTTAATTATAGACGACGAGCCTTTAGCTCGTATGGTTGTGCAGGAATATATACAACAATTTAGCAGCCAGATAGAAGTATTGCAGGAATGTAACGATGGCTTTGAGGGGTTAAAAGCCATACAGCAACATCAGCCTGATATTATATTTCTGGATGTGCAAATGCCTAAAATAAACGGTTTTGAAATGCTGGAACTGGTTGACAAGCAACCGGCGGTAATATTTACCACAGCTTTTGACGAATATGCCATTAAAGCTTTTGAGGCTCATGCGGTTGACTACCTTTTAAAGCCTTTTAGCAAGGAGCGTTTTAACAAAGCTATTGAAAAGTTTTTGGCCCAGGTCGATACAACTACACCAAAGCAAACCGAACAGTTATTAGAAACCGCGGCAACACAATCGCCGGCGCAGCATGAGCGTATTGTGGTAAAAACGGGTACCAAAGTTAAAATTATCCCCGTTGCTGACGTGCAATACCTGCAGGCTGATGATGATTATGTAAGCGTGTTTACCCAAGAAGGTTCATACCTTAAAAATAAAACCATGAGCTTTTTTGAGCAAACGCTTGATCCGCGGCAGTTTGTACGGGTACATCGCAGCTATATGGTAAGCGTGCCCGAAATTACCCGTATTGACCCGTACGAAAAAGATAGCCATTTGGCTATACTCAAATCAGGTGCTAAAATACCGGTTAGTAAAACGGGATATGTTAAATTGAAACAGGTTTTGGGGATATAGGATTTAGCTACAAAAACATAGACTTACGAAGTTTCAAAAACTTCGTAAGTCTAAAGTTTCTAAAAATTACTTTCCCATCTCATCGGCGCTTGGCCCATAGCTGCCCGGGATGGGGATATTTAATAAACGTAAAAATACACCCAATTGCGCCCGGTGATGTATGGTTTGGCTAATTGCCACACGCACGGTTTCGTATTTATTTTGATTTAACAATACCTGATCGCCATTGCTTAGTACCCAGGGCTGTTGTAAAACTTCCTCAGTTGTGGCTTGTAATTGCGCACGGCCCTCAGCGTAATTTTTTTCGAAGAATGTCAATAGGTCGGTTGTATTATTAATGTCTTCGGGTTTGTACGGATTTGCGGCAAAATCAAGTCCATCTGTAGTAATGGCCATACTTACCCAGCTTGGTAATTCGGCTATATGGGTAGCCAATTGCTTTATACTCATACTTTTTGGATGTGGTTTCCAATCGTATTTGTCATTAGGCACAATGCTTAACATTTTACGGGTTGTTTGAGCTTCCTGCTCAATCTCTTTCAACAAAATTTTAATTATTGACATAATTTTAATGGTTTTAAGTTTTATTGATACAAATAAACCACGGGGCTATGACAACCCTATGTCAGCAGCGTTTTAGGGATTATAAATTTCTCCCATCATATATAATTGACCTTATCGCTTTCTCTGCTTCATTTACATTTACCGTTGATAATGGCTCATAATTTAAAGACTCAGCTGTTTTTTGCCCATCCCTAACGGCATATCGTAATAGCTTTACTAATTGTTTAGCCCTGTCTAAACTGCGGTTGCTATAATTTTGCTGTTTATAAACTATTATGCCCGTGCTACCGGTAAGCGGATAATTGCCATTGCCTGCAACAACATAACTGCCGGCTTTTATTTGCAGCGCGGCAAATGGTATTTTGTATTGAATAGCATAAGGCAAAGCAACGTATCCTATAGCACCCGGTGTAAGTTTAATTAAACCGGCAATACCCTGATTGCTTTTAACCCCGGTACCAACAGGCCATTTTGCAGGGGTGTTGCTACCCATACTTTTTACCCAATTTGCATCATCCTTAAAATATTTAATAAAAATGCTTGTGCTGCCGCTATCATCACTACGGTGTACAACCAGTATGGGGATAGCAGGCAATACCACACCCGGATTTAATTTAGCTATGCGGGCATCATTCCACCTGGTTATTTTGCCTAAATATATACCGGTCAAAACAGTAGCGTTTAATTTTAATATATATTTTACACCGGGCACATTATAAGCTATAGCAATTGTTCCTGTGGCTATAGGCACATATACAATTTGGGGGCCTAATTTTTTTATATGATCATCGGTGAGGTTTAAGTCTACTGCAGCAAAGTCAATAGTTTTTTGGCTTAGCAATGTTATACCGGCGCCCGAGCCTATAGCCTGGTAACTAACAGTTTCTTTGCTAGTACGGCTATAGTCGTCAAATATTTTTGTTAATAAGGGATACGCCAATGTGCTGCCCGCACCCACTAGGGCATTGTTTTGTGCTAAAGCAGATAGGCCTGGTAACCATATTAGTGCACTTAGTAACGCAATTCGTATAAATGTTTTCATATAAAACTAAGTTAGCAAAAAAGCCCCGCCGGTTAACGTCAGGGCTTTAGTAAAACTAAATATTGCTATTTATATTGTGTTGCTTATCGGCTATAATACTATAAAACTAAAGGTAATTACTCCTTTTCGTTATTATCAGTTTTGCCCTTTTGGCTGCTTTCGTAATGTTTTAATATTTTAGCTTCTACGTAAAATATGATCTCTTCGGCAATATTTTTTGATTGATCGCCAACGCGTTCCAGTTTACGGATAATAGACAGCATGTAAAGTGCCTCTGGCAGGCTATTAATGTCGGCTTTTATCACATCAGCTATGGTTCCCGGTGCGTTTTCGTTAATAGCATCTAATACGTCATCTCGTTTAAATATGCTGCGCGCCAATACGGTATCTTCTTTTTCAAATGCGGTGCGTGTATCCATTAATATATTAACTGCTTCTTCATACATACGTATCAATGAAGTTTTTTCTAACCCGTCTATATCAAAATTAACGGTCGATTCAACCACATATAATGCTATACCGGCGGCAATATCACCAATACGCTCTAAGTTCGTATTGATCTTTAACGCAGCTAATAAAAAACGCAAATCAACCGCAACCGGGCAATGCAACGCAAAAATGTTTTCGCAATCCCGGTCAATTTTCAATTCAAACGAGTTAACGCGCTTTTCTTTGATCAAAACCTCGCGGGCAAGGTCCTTATCAAATTGTAACATAGCTTCTTTGGCCTTGTTCAATTGCGATTGAACTAATATCCACATATTAACCAGTTCTTTTTTAAGTGCGGTTAGTTCATTTTCTAATGGTGTCATGTTTTTTCTTTTTAAAGTTATGCTAAATGTGACGGGGTAGTAATGTGTTAACCACCTCATTCCACATCATAATAAGTTAACTAAACCTACCTGTTATGTAATTTTGTGTACGCTGATCTGACGGGTTTGTAAACATCTGTTTGGTGTCATCAAACTCAACCAGTTCGCCCATGTAAAAAAAAGCTGTCCTGTCGCTCACCCGTGCAGCTTGCTGCATGTTGTGTGTAACTATTATCAGCGTATAATTGGCTTTAAGTTCATGAAACAGTGCTTCAACGCTTGATGTTGATATTGGGTCGAGTGCAGATGTTGGTTCATCAAAAAGTATCAGATCGGGTTGCATGGCAATTGCCCGTGCAATACACAAACGCTGTTGTTGCCCACCTGATAGGAAGGTGCCTTTTTTGTGTAATGAATCTTTAACTTCTTTCCATAATGCAGCGCTGGTTAATGATTTTTCGACAATTACATCCCTATCAGCTTTTGAAAGCTTGATTCCGTTTAACAAGTAACCCGCAACCACGTTTTCATAAATGCTAAGATTTGGGAAAGGGTTAGGACGTTGAAATACCATGCCTATTTTAGCGCGTACATAAATAGCATTCATATCATAAACATTCTCACCATCAAGCAATATTTTACCTGTTGAAGTTGCTCCGGGAATAAGCTCGTGCATACGATTAATACCACGCAAAAACGTTGTTTTGCCACAACCTGATGGCCCCATTACTGCTATAACTTCATTTTTGTTTATGCTGATGTTTACATCTTTTACAACGTGATTGTCACCAAAATAAGAGTTGTAATTTTCAGCTTTTACAATTGTATTTTCCATTTTCTTGTTATCACTTTAGTGACAATATTTAGTGTTAAAACAAATACTAATAATATAAAAGAGGCACCCCACGCCAAATCATGCCAGTCATCATATGGGCTTGTTGCATACGTAAATATAACGTGCGGTAAGCTTTCCATTTGGCCGGTAATTTTTAACGAGAAGTAGTTGTTGCCCAACGCGGTAAATAATAACGGTGCGGTTTCGCCAATTACGCGTGCAATAGATAGGGTAATACCAGATAATATACCGGCAAATCCGCAGGGAATAATAACCTTTAAAATTACCCGGTGATAAGGTACGCCTAATGATAATGCTGCTTCCTTTAATGAATCTGGCAGTAGCTTGAGTGTTTGCTCTGTTGACCGTATAATTATCGGTAACATCATAATAGCTAAAGCTATACTACCCGCTATTGCCGAAAACGTGCCTAACGGTTTTACAATCCAAAAGTAAACCACAATACCCACTACAATAGACGGTACGCCCTGTAAAATATCAACACATAAACCGCTGTAATAAGCTAGTTTGGTGCGTGGGTTTTCGCTAAGGTAAATGCCTGCAAAAATGCCTATAGGTATGGCAACAACCGATGCCATAAGTACCATAATAAAACTACCAGTCAAAGCGTTGCTTATACCTCCGCCGGTTTCGCCGGGAGGGGCGGGTACGTTGGTTAAAAAGTGCCAGTTAACTTGAGTAACACCCTGTTTAATGATATACAGCAAAACAATAATTAATGGTATTGTAACTGCGAAAGCAAAAAACACTACTATTCCCTTAAAGATCAAACTTTTTATATTCCTGATTCCTGTTTTTGCTTTCATATTAGTTGTTGGTAAATTTGGTAATAATCCTTTTACCAATAAGGTTTATTACAACTGTTACAAAAAATAATACTAAACCAAGCTCAATTAAAGCCGATAGGTACAGGGTATGGGCAGCCTCGGCAAACTCATTTGCAATAACGCTTGCCATAGTGTTTCCCGGTCCAAAAATTATATCCTTCAAATTATCACCCAAGGCGGTAGTATTACCTATCAGCATAGTTACAGCCATGGTTTCGCCCAAAGCTCGTCCTAATGATAACAATACACCGGCAAACAAACCGGTACGGGTATAAGGCATTATTACGTTACGTATAACTTCAAACCTTGTTGCTCCCAAAGCATAGGCGCCTTCTTTTAATGACGACGGCACCATTCTGATTAGTGTTATACCTAATGATGCGCCGTAAGGAATGATCATTACAGCCAAAACAATTGAAGCGGTAAAAACACCAACGCCGTATGGCAATATTTTCAAGCTTATCTCTAATGTGCGTATCACCGGCACCAGTACAACCAATCCCCAAAATCCATAAATAATAGACGGTATAGCTGCTATTAATTCAATGGTATTCTTTAACAGGTCAGACAGCCAGCCTTTGGGATTATACTCACCCAAATAAATAGCAATAGCGTACGAAAATGGTATAGATATAATTAAGGCTATGAATGAAGTAAGCAGTGTTCCCGCTAAAAACGGATAAGCGCCATAAATATTTTGCACCGGATCCCAAACCTTGCCCCATAAATAACCAATGCCTGATGATTTGATGGATGGCAGGGATTCAATGATAAGTGTTATAAGAAATCCAATAACAATGAGCACTAAAAAAACACTCATTACTATAAGTATCCTTTTAAAAAGGATCTCCCATTTTAATTGGCTGTTTGATAATTCTAATCTTTTATTTTCCACAAATTTTAGATTTGTTATACAAAACAATTACCAGCCCCGTTTAAAACGGAAACTGGTAGTTGTTTCAAGTCAAGATATGTTTAAGTCGAACTTATTGGGTTCTTTAACCTTTTTTCTCGAGTGTAAGTTAATTATAATATTGCTTTACCACCATAAGTAGCCGACTTTAATACAGCTTCAGCAGCTTTGACAGCCGCTTTTGAAAGTGGTGCATAGTTTAAAGGCGCGCAAAATTTTTGACCTTGATGAACATTCCACCATAGTAATTTTAACAACTTAGCAGCTTGTTCTTTAGTGCGGCCATTGTAATTTTGTTCTTTATAAATTAAAGCCCAGGTAAAGCTTGCAATAGGATAACCGGCCGGATTATCAGTATTAGTTACAGATACCTTAGTATCTGCCGGGATGGCAACATTACTTGCTAAAGTAGTGGCAGCTAAGGTTGGGTTAATAAATTTACCTGATTTGTTTTGGATAAATGCATAAGGCATTTTGTTTTGTATAGCATAAGCCAACTCAACGTAACCTATAGCACCCGGAGTTTGTTTAACTAAACCAGAAACGCCTTCGTTGCCTTTGCCACCTAAACCTGCAGGCCAGTTAGGAGCAGTTGCTTTACCTACTTTTGAAGCCCAGTCAGAATTTACTTTAGTTAAGTAATCAGTAAATATAAATGAAGTGCCACTACCGTCAGAACGGTGAATAACAACTATAGGAAGATCAGGCAATTTAACACCAGGGTTTGAGTCTGCAACTTCGCGACTGTTCCATTTGGTAACTTTTCCTAAATAAATATCAGCAAGGTCCTTGCCTGATAATTTTAAACCACCGGCAACACCCGGTACATTATAAGTAACCACAACGGCTCCAGATGTCATTGGGATATGCAGAACAGCAGAAGGACCCCCCATTTTAGCTGTTTGCTCGTCATTTAAAGGCGCATCAGAGTCGCCAAAATCTACAGTTTTAGCAGTTAACTGCGCTATACCACCGCCTGAACCGATTGATTGATAATCAACCTTTGCAGGAGTATAGTCTGCAAATATTTTTTGAAAAAGCGGGTTCACAAACGAACTGCCTGCACCCCTTACATCTTGTGCCGATGCTGATAACGCTACGCCTGATGTTGCCATAACAACAGCCGCCAACTTTAAATTTTTGATGAATTTCATATTTTTGAGTATTTAATTTATTTGAATTAATGAGTTATTATTTACCAAATGTGTAATAGAAGGTAGCTCTAACTACTAAAGTATGATCAGGGCCAACATAGCCTGTTGTTGTTGTAGCTCTTTGATCTTTATAATTAACTAACCACAAGTTGGGCGAAAAATGAATTTTTGGAACCGGTTGGAAATCTAAACCTGCGGTGTAAAAAGTCTCTTTGTATAATGTGGTATAGCTGCCGTAAGTAGTTTGAGTACTATAAGTAGGCACAGCGGAATCAAAATTAGTATAAGGGCTATAACTATCGTAACGGGCAAACCAACCCCATTTGCTATCAATTGCTCCTTTAGCCCAGATTGACAAACCTTGTGCTGTAGCATTTTCCACACCATGGGCGGCACTTACGACACCGTTTCTGAACATTTGGGTATAAGCTTCAACACCAATAGTAAATGGCTTAGTGTTATATGCTGCAAATATTTTTTGCATGCTTTGGCTTTGGCCGCCGGTAGCAAAAGTAGCCTGTCCGGTTGGCGCATAATGTGCATAGATATCTACATATAACTTTTTGTTTAGGAATTTACCCCAGATATCGCCGTAAAATATTTTGTAGAAACCATTCGCGGGGTTTGACGCTGAAGTTAAGCTTGATGTAGTGTTATTACCTATCATGAAAACGTAACCGAAGTTTTTGGTTTTAGGGTCAAAGGTGCCTTGTAATGCTGCACCAACATCATAAGAATTGTTTTTGTGGAAATCGGTAATAGTTTTTTCAATGAAGCGATAGCCCCAGGTTGCTTCTGATAGTGAATTAGGAGCGTTAGAGTTACCTGTACTTAAAGCGAAGCCAGGGGTGCTCATTTCGCCAACAACCAAATCTGTTCCGTTCCATATTTCTCTTATACGTAAGTTGAAATTTTTGATCCAGAAAGCCATTTTGCCGTCAACCAGGTTGTCGCCATTTTGGATAGCTGTAGCACCATTTACGCCGGTATTGGCATTAGGCTCAGAAGCTAATAATACTTCAGCACTGAATTTTTGGTTGATATCATAATCGTATCCTAAATACATTCGACGGAATTGAAAAGCGTTTCTATTTGAAGGTACGCCATTATACATTGTTTCAGGACCACGGTTAGCGGCATCAACATGTGGCGCAAAATACATATCGCCAAACGCATAACCCCATAATCTTCTGGTAGGTACAAAAGCAGGATCATCCTTTTTTACTTCTGCATTCTTTTTTTCTGTTACAACAGTATCAACTTTTGCTGTTTTTTTGGCAGAAACTGATGCTAATAAATTTTGCTGGGCTTTGCCGGCAAGGCCTGTAAGCATGAAAGCTATAAGTAAGGCTGTACTAAAAAGTTTTGTAAACATTTTTTTCATATCGAAATGAGATTAATAAATTTTGCTTCAAAGGTGCCTACTCAACATTATGTTAATGTTAAGAATTGATTAACATTTGATAATATTATTCAAATGTTAAGTTGCCTTTAATCACTTAACATTAACTTTTCATTATGATTAGTTAATATTTACTTAACATGCCGACTGTAATTTTAAACTTTCTAAAATTTAACATGGCCGGTATATTTAAGCACTACTTTTCTAACAGATCATTATTTTATAATCTATTTAATGAAGCTGCAAAAAACATGATTGAAATGGCCAATTTACTGCTTACTGTAGTTAATATAGAAGACGAGCGTGAGCGTGAGCCAGTATTTAAGCAACTAGATAAACTGGAAAACAATGGCGATGACATAACCCATAAAATATACCTGGCTTTAGATAAAGTGATATTTACGCCATTAAACCGAGGTGCTATACATACGCTTGCATCAGCTATTGATGATGTGTCAGACACTATACAAGAAGCTAGCGGAAGAATGTACTTGTATAATATAATTCATTTTAGTTTTGCCATGAAACAAATAGCCGCTTTAATATTAGAGGCCGCTAAAGAAATTGAAAAAGCAGTATTGATATTAAATGTGCCAAAAAGCAGGGATGAGATAATAATTTCGTGTCGTCAGATAAAGCAATATGAGCGCCATGCCGATTTAATTTACTATAAATCCGTAGCACAATTATTTGCTGATGAAAAAGATGCTATTAATTTGATAAGGTATCGCGAGATATTGGCTTCATTAGAGAATTCGGTAAATCGTTGCAAAAATGTGGCCGAGGCTTTGGAAAGTATCTCGCTAAATAATTAATCCCTATCCGGCTTGTTGTTTACCAGGCCAATTAAAATCTTTAATTTCCTTTATTTCAATTTCAAAAGCACGCATACGGGCATGCAATATGTCAACTTCGGTACGCAGCATTTGTATTTCGGTAATTAGCTTGGCAGCTTCAGGCTTATTTATCTTTTTATCACCTGTACCTAATATAAGCCATTCGGGCGAGTATTTTAGCTGGAAACATAACTTGCGAATAAGGTAATAGCTTACCTCCTGTTTTTTGTTGATAACCTTGCTTATAAAGCCTTGATCTACGCCAATAGCACCAGCAAGCGCCAATTGTCCGCCGTGCTCCTTTACAATTATCTTTAACCGTTTTACTAATGCTTCGTCAGACATTTGGTTACAATAATAAACAAAGTACCCACAAAAAATAAATAAATTAATGATTATGCTTTTTATGAATATCCTTAACCAAACATAACTTCTTAATATCAGCTATTTTTATAACAAAAGGAGCATATTTAAGCTTGTCGCCAATCATTTCAGTAGTATTATCAGAATGAGCTATTACCTCATCGGGATTATCGCCCGCTAAAAGTCTTTTATACATGCGATAGTCGCCCCATTCAATATAATAAACCTCGCCAGGCAAAATTTTCTTATCATTTATAACTTTTAAAGCCACCCAGCACCCATTCTCTAAATATGGATACATAGAGTGCCCCCAAACGGGCAATGCAAAATCACAATCCTCAATACCCGGAAAGTTCATACGGCCAACAGCATGTGTATCGTTTATATCATTATAAACTTCAACACCCGAAGCCGTAGCCGTAATTTCATACATAGGTATACCGGGTTCGGCAACCATAGAAATTACCGGCTCATGCTCATACTGTTTATGCCGGGGGGCTTCAATATAGTCCTTATAAAGCAACTTAAACAACTTGAATTTTTCTGGATCGATATTTTGGCGACTTTTAATGATCTCGGTAATTGAACTGGCAGAATTAAAGCCCAATACATCAGCTAACTGTGCATTGCCGTTGAAAGCACGTCCTTTAAGTTGATTATATAGTATAATAAACTCCAGCGTTTCAGGACGAATGGTTTTAATTTTACCCGGATTTGTAGCCTCTTCCATAAATAAAAATATATTTTAAAGAAATTTCTTTATTAAATAAAGATTTTTCTTTATATTTGTATTGTTCATTTTACTAAACTACTAATAGTTTATATAAAAGCAAGTACAGAAGTTAAAGAAATAATAAAAATAAAGGTAACAACATGCATCTCGTTTATAACGCAATAAAAACCCGATCTAACCAAAAGAAAAAAAATAGCGAAAGTCAAAAAAAATACGATGCCTACGTAGCAGTATGCAACAAATACAAACACGATATAGTTGCTATACAAAAATATATACCAGACTGGCAACCATTGTTTGGTTATTAAAACCTATCATAAAATACATCAAATCAAAACATCATGATAAAGCTCTCACAAAAACTAAAAGACCAAATTTGGTGGATGATCATATCGGTAGATTATGATTATAGCCGGATAACAATTGCAGACCATGAAATAAACGACGGTACATTAACCCTATGGCTTGAAGATAAGCAGGACTTTAAAAACTCATTAGAAGAATGCCTGCAATTAGATATACCAGCCAGGGAATTTGCCAAGGTAATTAGAAATGAAAACCTGAACAGTTATGAAGGAACCAAAATACACCCAAAAAAGAATTTTATATATAAAACACGCATTGAAATAAATGAACCAGTACGATGGTATCAGGAAGACGCCTCAATAACGGAACAACAATGGGCAAGGGACGCATTGGTACGATCAATACTAACACAACTAATAGAAACAGAAGTTGCTGAAATTAGTGCTTGGTAACTATGCCAATAGGCATTAATTACATAATTTGGCGAATAAAAAAGCCGGTAAAAACCGGCTGATGAATTAAAATAAATTAATTTCTTCTGAATCCGCCTTTGGAGCCACCATTAAAGCCTGGTCCTTTATCTTCGGCAATGTTCACTGTTATTCGCTTACCGTAATAGCTTGCGCCATTCATGCACCTAATTGCTTCTTTAGCTTCACTATCATTAACCATTTCAACAAACCCGAAACCCTTGCTTTCTTTTGTCTCGCGATCTTTAATTATTCTAAGAGATTTTACCGGTCCAAAATCGCCAAAAACTGCTGTTAATTCATCTTCGCTCACTTCAGCAGGGAGCCCTGCAATAAATACCTTCATCAATATAATAAAATTTGAGCAAAGGTACTAAAAAAAGACGGTTTTGGATAGGTTTGTCTAAGTCAAATAAAGACACTGAAGATTATTTTACTTAAGAATTACTATTTAAAAATATGAAAGAATGCTTATTTGATTTTTAAATTGAAAATGCCGGTTACCCGGTAAAAGGGCTTGCCAGTTTTGGTTTTGTCATTTAAAAATGTAACAAAGTTTCCTTTGGCAAGGGTGCTATCTTGAGCAAAAGCACTAATTTTAATAAAGCTGCTATCCTGTAGGTTGGCATATTGGGTTAAAGCATATTGAAGATTGGCCTTATTCTTTGTTAATAAAAATTGAGTGCCAGCTACTTTGTTGTCAATATTTGTTTGGGCATAACCGGCCGAGCTTATTCCAAAGCTCATGTTATGACTTTTATTAATAGCGGTAAGGCCAAAGTATTGTTTATTATCCAAATATAAATTAACAAAAGCTATAGAGTCTTTTTGGGCGTCAAAAGTATAAGTGGAATCATCAATTGTAACACTAAGCGTTCCTGATGAAGCTAAAAAATTGCCCGGCCCCGAAACCATAGCAAGCAAGGCCGGGTTTGTTGCAGCGGGCAGGGTAGGCACATCCTTTATGTTTTGGTCCTTTTGGCAGGATACAATTATAATTGATAATAATGCTATAAAAAAGATGTAACGAATTTTATCCATGGTAGCCATTGAATTATTCTAAAATACGCATTAATAATGTTAATAGTTGCTAAAGCAATATAATTTTAACATTATTTAACCCAGTAATAACATACGAGCAGTACTTTCTTACTAAAAAAGTTGGTAATTAACTTTTGGTTTTTAATAATAATCGGTATATTTGTATATATTATATGCCGAATGGCATTTAATTCATAATGAAAAATAATTATCCTAAATTTTTATTAAAGAGCCGTTTAACGGACCTGATAGAGGCCTATTTTAGCCGGGTTGAAAGTTATCAACCGGAAGGGAAAGCAACTAGAGGTAGTAAAACTCCAATTGGAATATCCGCGGAAAATGAAAGTAAAGAGGCACACGGCCCGGCAACTATTGCCGGTTTAGCATTTTACTTAGGCTTTAACAGCAGGGAGCAATTTGAAAGCTACGAAAGCAATGGAAAGTTTGCCGCATGCATTAAACGTGCTTGCCTGCGCATTGAGGAGGTTTATGAAAAAAAATTGCATCAACAATCATCAGGGGTGATTTTTGCCTTAAAAACCTTAGGCTGGAACGAAAAAAGTGAAACTAAGAAATCCACCGATGCTATTGCCAAAACAATGCGTGTAGTAATTGTTGAAACAAGTTCTAAGCCCGCTGCCAACGAAAAAAGTGTTGATATTTAATACAACTCATTACTTGTTTACCACATAACCTATCGGGTTTATATCACATTTAATAATGATAAATGATCATGAAGCTTCGGTTTTGTTTAGGCTAAACTATGCATCAAAAGCACAAATAGTTATTAATCAGGGGGGCACCAGCTCGGGTAAAACCTATGCTATTGAACAAGTGCTTTTTTGCCTGGCGGCCCAAAGGGAAAAACAAATAATAACAATAGTAGGTCAGGATATACCTAACCTTAAAGCCGGGGCATTGAGAGATGCGTTAAGTATTTATAATAACTCGGGCCAGTTACAGGCTTTAGTTAAGGCTTACAATAAAACAGACAGGGTATTTGAATTTAATAACGGAACTATAATTGAATTTAAGAGCTATGCCAACGCTCAGGATGCCAAATCGGGCAAAAGGGATTATTTATTTATTAATGAAGCAAACGGTATAGAATGGCCAGTTTATACAGAATTGGCTTTACGTACAAAACAAAGAGTTTTCATTGATTATAATCCGTCAAGATTATTAAAAATAACCAAATCAGGGAAAAACAATATATAGCCAAAATAAAGGAGCTCGAAATAGCGCTTAAACAAGCCGAAGACATGTTAAATAAACTTAAAATTCAATTAAAATATGGGAATCATGAAGTTAATTAAATATTGGGTCCATACCCAACGAGAGTACTTACTTATAATAGCAGCCATCTTATTGTTTTTTCTATCCCCATCTGTTTTTAGGATGATAGACCCGACTGCAGGGGTGTATGATATAGGCGTATTACAAAACAATATTACCGCTATTGTAAGCCTGCTAATATTTGAGGTAGTGGCCTGGAAAATTTTATGCTTTATATGGCCGGCCATACACCGCTATTTTGATAAACACTTTGTAACCGACTTTAACAAACTATTGCCATGGCAAAAAATTTCAGCATCATTAGCCCTTTACTGTTTTTTAGTATTCTGCCTGGTTATGCTCAGCAAATCAATATCAGGTTAAAAGTAGCGCACACGTATGTTTCACAAATTGGAGTAAGGGAGCTTACCGGGCATAATGATGGCAAATCGGTTGAAATGTTTTTGCGTTATTGTGGCCTGTCGAAAGGCGAGCCCTGGTGTGCTGCATTTGTATGCTGGTCATTGGGTCAAAATAGAATACCTAATCCGCAAAGTGGTTACTGCCCAGATCTATTTACTTTAAAAAATATTATATGGAAGCGCACTCAAAAAAACACTATCCAGCCTTTGCCATCAGATATTTTCGGATTATACTTTCCTGAAAAAGGCAGAATTGCGCATGTTGGCTTTATTGAAAAGTGGGCCTCAACTACAGTTACAACTGTAGAAGGTAATACAAATCAAGCCGGTAGCCGGGAAGGCGATGGAGTATACAGGAAAATAAGGTTAACCAGGCAGATATATGCCGTAACGAGGTTTATAAAATGAAACGATATTTAATTGTCATGGCGACCGTGACTTTGTTTATAAGCTGTAAAGGCAGAAAGGTATTGAGCACTAAAATTGATAGTGCAGCAATATTTACATATGGTAAATTAAGCCATAAAAGTGAAAGCTACGTTGATTCAACAAATATTAAAAACCAAAAGAATATAATTACTAATGATAGCAGTGAGGTAAAAATTGTGATTATACCAGTGCCTGATAGGAAGATAACAGTTGATAAAGATGGCAACTTTATTGGTGAAGCATCCATAGTTAAAGTAGTAGGTAAAAAGCATTCTTTAACACAACAGTCTGAACTAGACGATGAGCGGAGGGGGATAAATGATAATAAGACTGTCAATAACGTTTCTACAAAAAAACAGGAAGTATCGGTTAGCAAAAAAATAAAAGCTATAGAAGCCAAGCCAAATTATAGTTGGATTTGGTGGGTTAGTGGTTTATTTGTGATTGTAGTTATAGTATATAGATTATACAAAAAGTGCCTTTAGGCTGATATAGTCTATTCCCTGTGCCCGGAACGAGATTCGAACTCGTACATTCTTGCGAATGCCACCCCCTCAAGATGGTGCGTCTACCAGTTTCGCCACCCGGGCTATATATTAAAAAATAAGGTGAGTTTAAGTTATAATAACTACTCACCTTATTAATATTTGGCGTGCCCGAAGAGAGACTCGAACTCTCAAGAGACAATTCTCAACGGCTTCTGAGACCGCAACGTTTACCAATTTCGCCATCCGGGCATACAGAGCTGCAAATATAATTCTTTAATTTAATAATAAAATTTACTATTTTAAATAGCTGTATTTGGGTATAATAAAATATATTTTGTTGGATATTAAGTGCTTATAGTATACTGTTAAATAAAATAAAATAAGCCTTGCACAAATAGGTCAATAGCCCTATATTTGCACCACTTTAATCAGAAGCATTAAAGATTCCGTAGCTCAGCTGGTAGAGCATAACACTTTTAATGTTGGGGTCCTGGGTTCGAATCCCAGCGGGATCACAGAGACGTGAAAAATCATCGCTGATTTGCAGGGGAGTTTCTTGAAAAAGAGACTCCTTTTTTTGTTTTTATGCAATGTTAAAGCTAAAAACACCCATCCGGGCCTACATCGAAACGATCTCTTTTAAAAATTCCAATTCAAATTAAAGCAATGTCATGCAAAGTAATAGGTACCCTTTTCGGTACCCCATTCCTTTTTCCGAAAATAGGGTACCGAATTGAAACGCGTACGCTTTAGGTTTAGTTGTATCAGTTTGATTTTCAGTTCAAAGAACCAACGTAAACTTAAAAACTAGAGCATGAAAATTAATGAAGAATTGTCGATCTTATTCTGGTTAAAACGAGGGAAAAGCACCAAAGACGGACAGGTACCGATATACGTCCGTATCACCATCAACGGCAACCGGGACGGCTTTGCGTCCGGAAAGAAAATCGATCCTCAATTTTGGGACGAAGACAATGCCGTGGCGGAGAAAGCCTGCCCCGACCACAAGGCTATTAACAGTTACATTACGAAAGTCAAAGCCGACCTCGAAAGATGCTATAACCAGGTCGCCGCCACGCAAAAAAAGATAACCGCAGCCATGGTCAAAGAGGCCTACCTGCCCAAAGCCACGATACAGAAAACCCTTAACGCCGCCTTCGAGCTGCACAACCAGGAATTTTCCGGCCGGGTCAAAAAAGGAAAAGCAAGCGCCGGAACCCTGGCACGCTACGAACGGCTGCCCAAAAAATGCCAGGCCTTTATGAAAAGCAAGTATAAAGTGAATGATATCGCGCTGGAAGAGATCCAGCTCGGCTTCGCCGTCAACTTTTATCACTTCCTGATCATGGACGATATCGGTGAGAACGCTGCCATGAAATACGTCAAGACCTTAAAGCAGGTCATCGACCGTGCTGTTAAAGAAGGCTGGATCAAATATAACACTATCGCACACTTCAAATGCACCTATGATGCGCCCGAACGGGAATACCTCGAAATGGCGGAGATCATGAATTTGTATAACAAAGGCCTTCCATTAAAACGGCTGGAAGAAGTCAGGGATGTCTATATATTTTGCTGTTTCACCGGCTTCGCTTATGAAACCTGCTATAACTTACAGCCGGACAATATTTTCAACGGTATGGACGGCAAACCATGGATATCCAAAGACCGCCAAAAAACCGGGGTGATGGAAACGGTGCCGTTAATGCCCATCCCGCTGGCCATCATCGAAAAATATGCCCGTCACCCTTATTGTGTGGAAAATAATAAGTTACTGCCGGTCAACAGCAATTATCGCTATAATGCCTATCTAAAAGAACTCGCAGACATTTGCGGGATCAAAAAACACCTGACCACGCATACCGCGCGGCATACCTTTGCGACCACGGTCACCCTCGAAAACGACGTGCCGCTGGAAACCGTAGGCAAAATGCTTGGACACAAAGACCTGCGCAGCACCCAGATCTACGCGAAGATCACCAGGCGCAAACTGAGCAATAATATGCAGGCACTCCAGGACAAGTTATTCACGTCCGCCGGCCAGCTAAAAACATAGCACGCTAGCCCCCGGCATAATTTCTATTGAAACCAAACCAAACCGCCATAAATAACCCCACTGGGGTGATGCAGTTGAAATCAATTAAGCCAGGCTGCGCAACTTTGTTGACTCAACTCGTAAAACTATGGAACAACGAAAAAATTTAACCCGCGACCAACTGGTCACTGTAGGCGATCTCGCCGATATCAAAGAGCAGTTACTCCAGGAAATAAAAAGCATCCTCAAAGGTCACGGCTTGCAGCAAACCAAAAAATGGCTCAAGTCCATGGAAGTCCGGAAAATGCTCAATATATCCGCAGGGAAATTACAATACCTCCGCGACCGCGGGGAGATCCCATTTACCAAATTAGGCGGCATCACCTACTATGATGTCGACAAGATTACGCATATGATGGATCATGAATAAGCGAAAAGCCCAACGCGGCTTCGGTTACGAAATGCCACCGGACCGCCAGCTTGTTGACATCTATTTCGATCAGAAAGGCTTTGCCGCACAAGCTGCCCTATTTTATACCTATTACCGTGAGCACCATTGGCGCAGCCCACGCGGCACGCCCTTCCGCAACTGGAAAGTGCTGGCCAGCGACTGGCTATTTAACCACCAGCAAACGCAAAAACTCCGGCAACGGCTCAAAGAAAACCAACTGCAATAGTCAACTAGCAATCTAATGCCAATACGACCAATTATGGAAATGGAACACCAACAAATCGCAGCTAAAATCTACCTGATCCGCGGCATCAAAGTCATGCTGGACAGGGACCTCGCGGAAATGTACGCCGTTAAACCCATCCGCTTACGGGAACAGGTCAAACGCAACCTCGAACGTTTTCCAGGTCATTTTATGTTTCAACTGACCGAGGAAGAAGTCGCAGCTATGGTATCGCAAAATGCGATACCTTCCCGGCAACACCTGGGCGGCACCCTGCCCTATGTTTTCAGCGAGCATGGTGTGCTCATGCTCGCCAACGTCCTTAAAAGCCAGCAAGCGATCGCCATGAGCATCAAGATCATCGAGGTGTTCGTCAAATTCCGGGAAATGCTGATCACACAAAAAGACCTATTGCTCAAATTTGAACAATTGGAAAAACTGCTCATCCAGCATGACGATGATATCCAGGCGATATTTCAAACCCTGAAACAACTCATCTGGCAAAAGAACGAACCCCGGGAGCCGGTAGGCTTTAAACTGAAAGGGTAGCGGAATAGAAATCTATAAATCTATAATTATATATCATGGCCAAGATCATCACCATCGCCCATCAAAAAGGCGGCGTCGGCAAAAGCACCCTCGCCATCAACCTCGCACTATGCTTCCAGGATCAACTGTCTGTCGCAGTCGCTGACACCGATCACCAGGGCAGCCTGTATCATTTAAAGGATGAGTTACCGGGCTTAACCATTATCGGGGCGGATCAGTTCAAAGACCTCCATCAGCTCGACTATGATCTCGTTATCGTCGACACCCCGCCGTACCTGTCTGACCAGTTACCCGAACTTTTCCGGCGGTCAGACTTTGTACTCGTGCCTACTAAGGCCGGCTTTTTTGACGTCATGGCCATCCGCTCCACCTTAGCCCTGATCCACCAGGCCAAAGCCAATGCCGCCATCGTCCTGAACATGGTCAAACCCCGCACCAGCCTGACCAATGACGTGATCCAACTCTTAGCGGAAATGCAAACGCCGTTGTTAAAGACCGTGATCCACGACCGCGTCAGCATCACTCGCTCGACCCTGACCGCCGGTATCCTGAACGGCAATGACCCGAAAGCCAAAGCGGAGATCATGGCCCTTGCCGAGGAAGTTGTCAATTACATCATTCTATAATTATAGAAAACTAGCATTATGGAAAACTATAAAAATAAACTCAGCAACCTTGCTGGCAAACTCAAGCAGGAAAAACCGCAGACCCCTATCCAGCAAGTACAGCCCGTCAAAACAGCGCCGCCCAAAGAAGCCGAAGCCCAGTTCAATATCTGGCTGCCCAAAAGTCTGCTGAAAGACATCAAGAACTACGGTGTCGCCAACGACATCTCGCAAAAAGATATCGGTATTGACGCTTTAAAACGCTATCTGAAAACCCATCAAAAACCACTGACAACAGACTAAAGACCGCCCGCTTCGCAGCAGTCAGCAAGATGTACGTTTGTCATACAAACGCATCTTGCCCCGGCTCCCGGGGATGACCTGCCCAGCCGTAAAAAAGCTCCGAAGTCGCATTTTTCAAAGACAACGCATATGGAAAAGCCAGCAGAAAACCGCAGCCGCCGATTAATTATCCGCCTCAAACCGACCGAGTTTGAACTGATCGAAAAGCGTTTCAAAAAGACGTTGTTTCGTAAGCTCAGTGAATATTGCCGCAACGTACTGCTGGAAAAAACAATCACGGTCACTTACCGCGACAAAGCCATGGATGATGTGCTGGAAGAACTCATTTTATTAAGACGCGAACTCAATGCCATCGGCAATAATTTGAACCAGGCCGTCTACCAGATCAATGCCGCGCATGGCAACGCAGACATACGGTTATGGGCCAATCTGCTGGCCATCATAACCCGCCAGGTCGAACCATCCATCAGCCAGATCAAGGAACGCATGAACCAATACGCCGATATATGGTCGCAAAAATTAAGAGCGGCAAAAGCCTGAAAGGCGCGCTCAACTATAACGAGAACAAAGTGAAACAGGGTAAAGCAGCACTGATCGAAGCCGTTGGTTATTTCAAAGATTTGAAAGACCTCAATTTTTATGATAAGCTGTTACGCTTAACTGACCTGGCGCAAAGAAATGAGCGCACCAAAACCAATACCGTGCATATATCGCTGAATTTCGCTAACGGCGAAACTCCGACCACCGAAACTTTGCAAGCCATTACCCAGGACTATATGCAAGGCATTGGATTTGAAAACCAGCCTTATCTCGTTTACCGCCATAGCGACGCCGGACACCCGCATATCCATATCGTGACCACCAATATTAAGAAGAGCGGCGAACGCATCAGCTTACATTACCTCGGGCAAAACCAATCCGAGAAAGCCCGTAAGTCCATCGAGATCAAATACAATTTGATAAAAGCCGAAGAACAACAACAGCAAAAGCCGGATCTCCGGGTCGTACCGGCAGAATACGGTAAACAGGAAACCAAACGGGCCATCACCAACATCGTTAACCAGGTGGTGCGCACGTACAAGTTTACCAGCATCCCCGAACTGAATGCCGTGTTGCAGCAATATCATATTCAAGCTGACCGGGGGTCTAAGGAATCGCGTATTCAGGCATACGGTGGATTGGTCTACTGGATCACGGATAAGGAAGGCAACAAAACCGGGGTGCCCATCAAGGCCAGCAGCATCTACGGTAAACCAACGCTCAACACGCTGGCGGAAAAATTCCGGCTCAATGAAACCCTGCGCAAGCCGCTCAAAGAAAAATTAAGCATTGCCATCAGCGAAGCGCTGTCTCTGGCAACCGACCGGCAATCATTTGAACGCGCCTTAAAGAACCAAAATATCGAGGTCTTATTCCGCCGCAGCGACGATGGCCGGATTTACGGGACGACTTTCATTGATCATGAAAACAAAGCGGTATTTAACGGCAGCGACCTCGGCAAGGAATTCAGTGCCAACCCACTTAATGCAAAATTTAACAAAACCGAACCTGTTCAACAACCTGCAACCTATGAACCGGCTGAAAGCATCGATGTCCTTGATATTTTATTACAACCCGAACAGCAGGATATCGCCGCCCTGAACAAACTCAAAAAGAAACGTAAACGATTTAACTTATAAATTATGCAAACCGGAGAAAACGAACAAGCCCTCAGGAAGATCATCGACTTCACCAGGCTACTCAGCATTGCCATATTGCTCATCCACTTTTATTTATACAACTACCTCATATTTGAGCACCTGACACTGGCCCATCCAGTCGTTGACCATATCTTATTGCCGCTGTCCAAAATGGCGATCTTCAAAACCGTTTTAAACGCCAAACTCAGTGCGCTCGGCCTCCTCATCGTTTCCCTCATCGGCTCCAAAGGTAAACGGGATGACAAGATCAGGCTCAAAACGATCATTACTTACTGCATGACCGGGCTATTGATCTATTTTTTCAGTAGCTATTTGTCCGGCTGGCTATATATCGGCGCCACCGCATTCGGTTATTTGTTATTTATGACCGGGGGCGGCCTGCTGTTCCGGATGCTGAAACTCCAACTGGGCGGTGATATCTTTAACAAAGAAAATGAAACCTTCCCGCAGGAAGAACGACTATTGGAAAACGAGTACTCCATTAACCTCCCTGCCAAATATCAACTCAAAGGGCGGGAGCGGGGCAGCTGGATCAATATCATCAACCCCTTTCGCGGAACGCTGGTCGGCGGTAGCCCGGGCGCTGGTAAGTCTTATTTTGTTATAAGACATATCATCACCCAGCATATCGCCAAGGGATTCGCAATGCTCATCTATGAC
>NZ_JBDTJZ010000207.1:0-9811 GCF_039935595.1 Mucilaginibacter sp.
AATATATTTACACCGGTAATTCGCCAGCAAGTGCGCGAGCAGGTGATAACCAATAAAGGGCATTATACCGTTTATTTACCCGCTTATGATGATAAGCGACTTATAAAACGCCTTACTGAATTTAAGGATATACAATGGGATGTATTTTCGAAGCATAATAAAAAGGTGGTAAAACATAAAAATGTATTTATACAGCCTATTGACAATGAAGCCTTTATTAAAAGCATGGCCGAAAGCGCGGGCGTACTATGTGGCGGTGGCTTTGAAACCCCTGCCGAAGCCTTGTTTATGCAAAAAAAGTTACTGGTTATACCTATGAAAAATCAGTACGAACAGCAGCTTAACGCAGCCATGCTAAAAGAGATGGGCGTGCCGGTTATAAAAAGCCTGAAACCCAAACATAATGATGTGATATTTGACTGGCTAATTAGTGGCAAACCCGTAAAAGTAAATTACCCCGATAGCACCCAGCAAATACTAGACATGGTGTTTCAAAATTTAAAGCAGGTACCTGATTAAGCTTATTTAAGTATAACGCGGGTAGCGCCAAAGCCAAATTTTTCTTTACGGGCATCCATAAAGGTTTGCACTTTGGGGTGCTTGCCCAGTATTTTATGCAGCTCGTTTTTTAATGTACCATTGCCGGTACCATGTATAAAAGTAATATCAGGCAGTTGGTGCACAATAGCGGCATCCAGCGCTTTATTAAAATGGGCCAGTTGTAGTTTAAATATTTCGGCGCTATCTAAAAACACATGGTCACCGCGCAGCTTCTCAATATGCAGGTCAACCTCCTGTACTGGTTTATCAATAGCTATCTTCTCTTCAGCCGGTTTAAAAAAGCTTTCTTTCAATTTTTGAGCATCAATAACCAGGTCGGGTTTATCTAACTGCACCAGCCAGCCCTGTTCTTTCATCAGGGGTAGATTTTTTTTAGTGCCTGCAAAATCTTTAGCTTTAAATTTCTCTTCAACAGTTAAGGGGCCTGGTATCTTTACGCTTTGCGTAGTATAATACAATACATTTAAAATAAGCTTTGGCCATAACTGCAGATCGGCCAATTGTGCCGAGTATATTTTAATGTTTGATTTTGGCTGTACAATACCAACATATTCGCCCTTAGCTATTCCAAGCTTTTCGGTTATTAAAGTTATGGGTAAAATATAATCGGTAGTATTTATCAAATAAAAGTGCACTACAGAACCTGCTTTGGCATCATTAGCCACACCAAGGTAAATACCTTTGGTAATAAATTCGGCAGCAGGTATTTTTTGTTCGGCAATAACATCGCTGTTAGTGGACTTTCCTGATTGATAGCCATGCACCGTGGTTACTTTACTGGCAGGTACGGGTATCTCAAAATCATCCTCGCCAGTTACACCTATCATCTCATCATCAATAATACGGGTAACAAACCCTTCCATTTTTTCGTCTACAAAACGCACAAAATCGCCTAATTTATATTTCATAATTATTGTATTACCGGCGCAAAGGTAATTTTATTGCGACCATTTTGAACCGTGCAGAAATTAAACAACTGCTTACTGAATATTTTGATGAATCGGTAGAGGATGACCAACTGTTTGTATTGATAACTCAGGAGCATATCAATAAGCCGTAAAAAATAAAAGCCACCCGCATAAAACGGATGGCTAATTATAGCTATTTAATACCCCTATTAAAATAACCTGATGTAAAAATATAAAATATTTATTAAGGTATCAACCCATAATGACATAAAATAAAAAAACCTACTTATAAGTAGGTTTTTTTATTTTATAGTTAATTAGGCTTGCTGTATAGCTTCGTTTATATTATTTGATGTGCTTTTTACTTTATTTTTTGCGGCGTCAACATGATTATTGGCATCGTTTCTAACTTCATCACTTAAATTGTTGGCCCTATCAGCTAAGTTATCATACTCGCCATTAAACCTTGACTTTGCTTTTTCAATAGCATTATTGCCATAATCTTTTATGTTGCCTGCGGTAGCTTGTGCTTTATCTTTTGCTGATGATACCAAATCATTAACATAATCAGCAATATCGCTTCTCAGCCCTTCGCCAGTGTTTGGTGCCAATAACAAACCCAATGCAGCTCCTGCTGCCGCGCCTATTAACAGCGCTGCTATAACTCTTGATTGATCTTTCATAGTATTTTTCGTTTATGTAGTTATACCAATAAATACAACAACAGTGCCAGTAATGGCTGCACCACAACAAAAAATTGACATATTTTGAAATAAGTGTACCTTAAAGCAAAAAGCCCCGGGCATCTCTGCAAGGGGCTGTTCTAAAAGGAATTGTAGGATAAACCCAATGTTACCGATTCCTTTTAGCTATAACACACTAACCAATTTGTGTAATTAATATACGTTGATTTTTATTTGACGGTTTTTTACCGTTTTAACGTTGTAAATTTTAAGTTTGCGCCTTAATACAAAACGCGGATGAAAGCCTTTATTTTCGACCTGAATGGTACCATGATAAACGACATGGAATACCATACCCGGGCCTGGATGAATTTATTAAATGAAGAGTTGGGTGGCAATTTTACCTGGGACGAAGTAAAGCCGCAGATGTATGGCAAAAATCCTGAAGTGCTGGTGCGTATGTTTGGCAACCGTTTTACGTTGGATGAAATGAACGCCTTATCGCTTGAAAAAGAAAAACGATACCAGCAGGAATATTTACCGCAATTGCAGTTATTACCCGGGTTGAGTGAGTTTTTAGAGAAGGCTTACCAGAAAGGGATTTTAATGGCGATAGGGTCGGCAGCCATACCTTTTAATATTGATTTTGTGCTGGATAACCTGAACATACGCCATTATTTTAAAGCAATAGTAAGCGCGGACGATGTAGTAATAAGCAAACCGCACCCAGAAACCTATTTAAAAGTAGCCGAAGTATTAAACGTACCTGTTACTGATTGCCTGGTATTTGAAGATGTACCCAAAGGCGCCGAAGCCGCCGCCAACGCGGGCATGGAATGTGTGGTACTAACAACTACCCACCAGCAAGATGAGTTTAAACACCTGCCTAATGTGATACATTTTAGCAATGATTTTAGAGGGGAGTTTTTTGAGGGCTTGGTAGGATAAATAAAAATGTCATTTCGAACATAGTGAGAAATCTATACACACGTTAGTAGCATGTGTATAGATTCTTCGCTACGCTCAGAATGACAATTAAATATTTGTTTATCTTCTTACCTATAATAAACCTCGCTCCACTTCAACTCATTTTTAAGCTGGCGAAGTTTGGTATCCTGATCAATCAGTACATATTCAATTCCGGCTATATCGGCAAAGTCTTCCAGGTTAACAGCAGTAAGGTTTTGACTATAGCAGGTATGGTGCGCACCACCGGCCAGTATCCAGGCAGCACAGCCGGTTTTCATGTCCGGGTATGGTTTCCATAATACACGGGCTACAGGCAGTTTAGGCAGGTCGTGTTGCGGCTCAACAGCCTCAACAGTATTTACCAGTAAACGGAAACGGTTACCCATATCAATTAACGACGCATTAAGCGCCGGACCACCTGCTACATTAAATACCAAACGCACCGGATCGGCTTTACCACCAATACCCAACGGATGTATCTCACATTTTGGCTGTCCGCTGGCTATCGACTCACATATCTCCAGCATGTGCGATCCTAATACCATTGGGTTGCCTGGATCAAAGTGATAAGTATAGTCTTCCATAAACGCGTTACCGCCTTTAAGGCCACTGCCCATCACTTTCATGGCACGTACCAGCGCGGCGGTTTTCCAGTCGCCCTCACCTGCAAAGCCATAGCCCTTGCGCATTAAACGTTGCGCCGATATACCCGGCAGTTGTACCATACCATGCAGATCTTCAAACGTATCGGTAAAGCCTTTAAAATTTCCATCTTTTAAAAACGCCTCTAAACCTAACTCAATTTTAGCAGCTTCGCGAAGCGAATTGTATTGGCTGCCGCCTTTACGCAAGGCTTCAACAACAGCATATTTAGCTTCGTATTCGGCAGTTAAATGGTCAATTTCTACATCGCTGATGGCATTTATAACTTTCACCAGGTCGCCAATACCGTGGGTATTAACAGAGAAACCAAACTTCATTTCGGCCTCTACTTTATCGCCATCAGTAACCGCTACATAGCGCATGTTATCGCCAAAACGTACAAATTTAGCACCTTGCCAATCATACCAGCCTGCTGCCACACGTGTCCACCCGTTTATTTGCTCCAACACCTCAGGGTCCTGCCAATGGCCAACCACTACCTTGCGGTTAATACGCATACGTGACACCATGAACCCAAACTCCCTGTCGCCGTGAGCGCTTTGGTTAAGGTTCATAAAGTCCATGTCAATGCTATCCCATGGAATATCGCGGTTAAACTGCGTGTGCAGGTGTAATAATGGCTTTTGTAATACTTTAAGGCCACCTATCCACATTTTGGCAGGCGAAAAAGTATGCATCCAGGCAATAACACCAATACAATTTTTGGCATTGTTTGCTTCCTGTAGTACACTTTGAATCTCTTCCGAAGATTTTACGGTTGGTTTAAATATAACCTGTACCGGTATCTGCGCTGCATCATTTAATGATTTTGCTATTTGTTGCGAATGCTCGGCTACCTTTTTTAAGGTTTCATCGCCATATAAATGCTGGCTGCCGGTTACAAACCAAACTTCTAATTTTTTTAGATCTAACATCAAATTAATTATTGAATTAGTGAATTAGTGAATTATTGAATTAATGATTAAAATTAATGACTTAATGATACAATGACCTAATGACTATTGCCTACTGACCATAGTACGAATCAGGCCCGTGCTTGCGTTCAAAGTGCTTTTTAATAAGCGCCTCTTTTAAACGCGAAACTTGCGGGTTTACCTGCTCGGTCAATAACGCCATTTGTGCAATTGCTTCTAATACCGCGCTGTTATAAACAGCCTTATCGGCATTTTTACCCCAGGTAAACGGCGCATGGTTACCTATTAATATCATTTCGATATCCTTATAATTTAAACTACGCTCTCTTAGGCAGTTTAATATCTGGTAGCCGGTTTGGTACTCATAGTCGCCTTTTATCATATCATCGCTCATAGGCGGTGCACAGGGTATATCAACGGTGTTATGGTCGGCATGTGTGGTGCCGTAAATAGGTATGTCGCGGTGCGATTGCGCCCATGCCGTAGCATAAGTTGAATGGGTATGACATACACCGCCTATTTCTGCGCATTGTTTATACAATACCGCGTGTGTTTTAGTATCTGACGATGGTCTTAAGTTGCCATCAACTGTTTTGCCATCAAAATCCACGATCACCATTTTTTCGGGCGAAAGATCCTCATAAGGTACGCCACTTGGTTTAATAGCAAAAACCCCAAGGTCCCTGTCGGCAGCGCTTACGTTGCCAAACGTAAAAACCACCAGGTTCAATTTAGGCAACTGCATATTAGCTATGTATGCCTGTTCTTTTATATGCTGATATTTACTCATTATTTAGCAGTTTGATATTCAATAAAACCGGCCAGTTCTTTAAATTTTTTATATCTATTTTCATAAAAGGCAGCGCGCGACGCGTCAGGAGTATAAGTAGCATCAAAGCCACCGCCCATTGCTGTCATAGCATCCTCAACCTTTGGATAAATGCCTGCCGCTGTTGCCGCAAACATGGCCGCACCTAACGCGCAGGTATGTTCAAACTGGTGTATGCGGATAGGCATCTGTAATATATCGGCCATCATTTGCATAATGTATGGCGATTTTTTAGCCACACCGCCAATACCTATCAGCCCTTTAACAGGCACGCCTTCGTTATTAAAGCGCTCAACAATTGCCTTGGCACCAAAGCAGGTACTTTCTGCAATTGCACGGAAAACGCGCGGCGCATCACTACCTAAGCTTAAACCGGTTATGGCACTTTTTAATAGTTGGTTAGCATCAGGAGTACGACGACCGTTCAACCAATCAACAGATAATTCGGCTTTTTCATCCAAAGGTAATTCAGCGGCTTTTTTACTTAACTCGGCTATGATCTTATTTTCTATATGCTGCCTTTCTTCGGCATTTTCAACAAACTGTAATGGCCATGCTATCAGATTTTTAAACCAGGCATACGAGTCGCCAAAGGCTGACTGCCCGGCTTCTAAACCCGCCATACCGGGTATAACTGAACCATCTACCTGCCCGCAAATGCCGGCAACCAGTTTGCCCTGCATATCTTTATTTGGTGCTACCAAAATATCGCAGGTTGATGTTCCCATTACCTTGCTTAAATGATAAGGCTCTATTTGTCCGCCTACGGCACCCATGTGGGCATCAAATGCACCCACACCTATTACCACATCAGTATTCAGGCCTAAACGTTGTGCCCATTCGGCGCTCAATGTTCCGGCTGCTTCGTCAGATGTATAGGTATCTTTATATAAGCGTTCTGTAAATCCCTTCAATAACGGGTCCAACGAGCTAAAAAACTCATCAGGCGGCAAACCGCCATATTCAGCGGCCCATAATCCTTTATGCCCCGCAGAGCAACGACCGCGTTTCATTGCTGCTACGTCAGTACCGCCGGTTAATAAAAACGGCACCCAATCGCAATGCTCTACCCATGAATATACATCCTTACGTATTGGCTCATTAACCCTTAAGGTGCGAAGTAATTTAGCCCAAAACCATTCGGATGAATAAATGCCGCCTACGTATTGCAGATAGTTAATATCAAATTTAGTAGCATGTTCATTTATTTCGGCAGCTTCTTTTATCGAGGTATGGTCCTTCCACAAAACAAACATCGCGTCGGGATTCTCTTCGTAACCCGGTGTTAATGCTAATGGTACACCCTGCGCATTTACGGCAACGGGGGTTGAGCCTGTGGTATCAACAGATATGGCTTTAACCTGTTTGGCAATGGCATCGCCGCCGGCCTGTTTAATACAGCTTTTTATAGTTTGTTCAAGCCCCTCAACATAATCAAGCGGGTGCTGCCTAAACTGGTTTTGCGCGGCATTGCAGTAGAGTCCTTTTTGCCAGCGTGGATATAAAAAAACGGAAGAGGCCAATTCGCGGCCTGTTTTAGCGTTCACTATAATTGAACGCACAGAATCGGTGCCATAGTCAACACCGATCACTAATTGATCATCACTCATGTATGGTTTATAATAGGCTAAAAAATAGCGGTTTGTTTAACAAAGTAAATTTAATTAATAAATGTCTTTAGTACATTTTAAATTCACTGTAAACTTAGGCAATTTAGAAATATTTTTAAAAAATAGTGTAAAAATTACACGAAGAAATTATTCCGAATAAACGCTCCCCACCCTATCGCGCAAATTGTAGCCCGAAGCCATTACTTCGCCATAGGCACCTGCGGTTCGTATAGCTATAAGATCGCCCCTATACGATTGCGGAAACTCCACATCCTTACGGAAACAATCTGTACTCTCGCATATTGGGCCAACTATATCATAGTTGTGAGTGGTGAGTTGTGAGTTGTGAGTAGCTGAATTTTGACTTAAATTCTCAATTACATGATAGGCCTGATATAACATTGGGCGTATCAGCTCGGTCATACCGGCATCCAACACCAGGAAGTTTTTACGCTGTCCGTTTTTCACATACAGCACCCTTGATATTAACGCGGAACTTTGCGCTACCAGCGCACGGCCCAGTTCAAAATGGACCTCCTGTCCGGGCTTTATATTTAAAAAGTCTTTAAATACTTTAAAATAACCTTCAAAATCGGCAATAGCACCGTCGGGATTATAATAATCAACCCCCAGACCACCACCTGCGTTTAATACTTTAACGGTAAAGTTATGATCTTCAAACCACTCCTGTATCTCATTAATACGTATACATAGGCTACGGTACACCTCCATATCAGTTATTTGCGAACCAATGTGAAAATGGATGCCTAAAAATTGCAGGTTAGCGCAATTACGTAACGTGGTTACCACCTCATCCAACTGCCAGGTATTAATACCGAACTTATTTTCATCCAGCCCGGTAGTAATAAAGTGGTGGGTATGCGCATCAACATTTGGGTTTATGCGTATAGCTACACCGGCTGTTTTATTTTTGGCTTTCGCCAGATCATTGATAATCTCCAACTCCTGTACCGACTCTACATTAAAGCAAAATATATCAGCATCAAGGGCGTAGTTAATTTCCTTGTTGGATTTACCTACCCCTGCAAAAACAATGTTTTTATTGCCAAAACCATGTTCAACAGCCGCTTTAACCTCGTTACCGCTCACACAATCGGCACCAAAGCCAACCGCTTGTACGGCATCAAGCACTTTGGGGTTAAAGTTGGCCTTCATGGCATAATGCACATGAAAACCATATTTAGAAGATGCCGCGTGGCAAGTCTGTAGCGTAGCGCGCAGCACACCCATGTCGTAATAATAAAACGGTGTTTCTAAAGTTTCAAAATGGGTAATGGTATCGGTGTTAAACATGTAGCCCCCTCTAAATCTCCCCCTAAAGGGTGAGACTTTTTATATTAAATAATAAAATAACAATACGCTCCTTAATTCCCCCTTTAGGGGGTTAGGGGGCTTAAAACAATCCTTTATGCAAACTGCGTAAAGCCTCCACCTTATGCTCGGCTTTAACTAAAACCGAAAGGTTATGTTTGCTGCCGCCGTAGGAAATCATCCTTACCGGTATCTCTTTTAAAGTTTCCAGCACGCGCGAGCCATAGCCTTGTTTTTCGGCACTAAAATCACCTACTACACATATAATAGTTTGGTCGCGGTCAATTTCGACAGCGCCAAAAGCTTTAAGCTCGTTCAGTATCTCATCCAGGTGAGTGGTATCATCAATAGTCAATGATACGGCCACTTCTGATGTGGTTATCATATCTATTGATGTTTTATAGCGCTCAAACACCTCAAACACACGGCGCAAAAAACCATAAGCCAGCAGCATACGGCTGGAATTGATTTTTATAGCGGTAATGCCATCTTTAGCCGCTATTGACTTTATTTTATCCTTCTCACTGTCATTAGTTATCAAAGTACCCTTGGCCTGCGGATCCATCGTATTTAACAAACGCACAGGTATTTTATACCGCTGTGCCGGGAATACGCTTTGCGGATGCAAAATTTTTGCGCCAAAGTAGGCCAGCTCGGCGGCTTCATCAAATGATAGCTGCGCAATGGGTTTGGTACCTTCTACAATACGCGGGTCGTTATTATGCATACCGTCAATATCGGTCCAAATCTGTACCTCCTCGCTATGTATGCCAGCACCTATTAATGATGCGGTATAGTCACTGCCGCCACGGCGCAGGTTATCAATTTCGCCAAAGGCATTACGACAAATGTAGCCCTGGGTAATAAACAGGTTATTATTAGGGTGCGCATCTAATAACGGCGTTAGGTGCGTAGTGATATGATCAACAATAGGTTCGTTATCCTCGTCAATCTTCATAAAATCAAGCGCGGGCAGCAATACCGATGGCACACCTATCTCCTTTAAATAAACATGGTACAAGGTGGTCGAAAGCAACTCTCCCTGCGCCAATATTATTTTCTCTTCAATTGATGTAAAAAGATCATTAGCCAGGTTACTCAATAAACCAAAATGATGGTCTATAACTTCCTTGCCTTGTTTATAAAACTCGGGCTTGGCTAAAAGTTCCTTTATAAATACTTCATACTTATCTTTCAAAGCGGTAATTAAAGCAGCCGCTTTAGTTTTATCGCCGGCCAAATAAGCCTGGCTAATTTCTACTAAACTGTTTGTAGTGCCTGATACGGCAGATAGAACCACGATCTGCCTCTCGGACGCGTTAATAATATCCAGCAGATTTTT
>NZ_JBDTJZ010000208.1:0-17348 GCF_039935595.1 Mucilaginibacter sp.
GGCGCCATCATGGAATAATAACCATTATTGCGATTTGCTAAAGGCCGAAGGCATTATGGTACAAACCCGTGCCGAAAATAATTTTATGCCTACGGCAGACGAGTTGCGCCCGCATATAAAAGGCGCGGCCCTGTTAGCTTTATGCTCGCCATTGAACCCGACGGGCACCATGTTTGGCAAAAAGGACCTGGAAGAAATTTGCGACCTGGTTATTGCTGAGAACAAAACCCGTAGTGCCGATGAAAAACCCTTGTATTTTTTATACGACCAGATATATTCGCAGTTAATTTTTGGCGATAACCAACACTACGACCCGGTTACCCTGCGCCCCGAATTAAAAGATTACGTGATATTTATCGACGGCGCGTCGAAGTGCTTTGCGGCTACAGGTGTGCGTGTGGGCTGGGGCTTTGGCCCTGCGGAGGTAATTAATAATATGAAGGCCATTGTGGGCCACATGGGTGCATGGTCGCCAAAGGCAGAGCAGGTGGCTATGGCTAAATATATTGTGGATGACGCGGCGGTAACTTCTTATCTGAATACTTTAAAATCACGTATTCAAGCCAGTTTAGATGCCTTGTATAAAGGCTTTAGTGAGATGGCGGCCCAGGGTTTTGCTGTTGAGGCTATTGCACCTATGGGGGCCATTTACCTTACTATAAAAATTGACTATACCGGCAAAACCACACCCGATGGTATGGTGTTAAAAAATGCCGCGGATATTAATTTTTACCTGATCAAGGAAGCCAAAATAGCTTTTGTGCCTTTTGCGGCCTTTGGTACCGGCGATGATGTAAACTGGTTCCGTGCGTCGGTAGGTGCGTGCTCGTTACAGGATATTGAGCAGGCTATGCCGCGGGTTAAAGCGGCATTGGCCAAATTGGTTTAAGCAAACAAAGCGAATCGAACAGTCCCTTCACCCTCCTGAAATCCGGAGGTTTTTTTGGTAAAATGGTTTACATAGGTTTACACAATTCGGAAAAATTTTTGTTAATTGTTTGATATTCAATTATTTAATAAAATAAGGCGTAAACCATAATTCGTCGGTTATTTGGGTGCTAAATTTCTTAAGAATAAATGAACAATGTAATTAGACTTACCTTTAGTTTATCTTTGTTGAAGCTAATCTAAAGGTAAGTCTGTTTGTAATGTCATTTCGAAAAAAATTAAGTAATCCTGTACAACTTATTGTTTATCTTTTTATAGATTTCTAATTGTACCTCGTTTGAAACGACAACACATTTTAATTATTTACAGGAAATTATACTCACTGATTTGCTGGTGGAGGAGATTTTCTCGGCCCTGGCCCTCTACCTTTTCCCATTTGGGCTTGCCTGTCCATTATATATTGAGCGTAAATCAATTTTTGGTCAATGTTTAATATAGCGTAAAGCTTACCGTTAACCTCGGACATTTCGCTTTTCATTTTATCGCCTATAAATTTGCCATTGCGAAAGGTGACCTTTTTCGCCAGGCTGTCCATTTCAAAGTTCCGGCTTTTTAAAATGTCTGCTACCTTAGTTTGTTGCTCGGGTGTCAGCTTCAGGTCGGCTTCTAACTTTGGTGGCAATTTAGCGGGGTGCGGCCGCATTGGCCTTTGTGCGTAAACGCTTACTCCCAGCGCTAGCATAAATGTAATTAAGGTGGTTTTTTTCATAATTGTTTGGTTTATTTTATACAATATAGGCATTTTACATAAAAGTTGATATCTAATGTAATTTAGGGGGAGGTATTGGGGTAAATGTTATGCAACCAACCTATTAGCATGTATAAAATTTCTTCTCTCGTTAGATGGCATTAAATGTAGGATTTATCCTTAAATACACCTGCCCCCCCAAATTGTGTATCACCATATAAAGTTTTAATGTAGATAACGAAATATTTAATGTTGCCTGTATTCCTCCAGTAAGGTACAGCTTTTTGAAGGTGAGTCTGTTTTTTATGGAAGCAAGCAGGTTGCCCCAATAAATTGTTATTTAACAAAAAACCCCTGCCAAAGGCAAGGGTTAAATTGTATATAATCAAATCAAAATTATTGTGCGCTTTGTTTTGCCTGATTTTTAAGTTGATCATTAGCTACAATGGCAATTTCAACGCGGCGGTTTTGCGAACGGCCATCAGCAGTAGTATTATCAGCTATGGGTTCTGTTTCGCCTTTACCTTCAGTGCTTAAACGTGACGGCGCTACGTTGTTTGATACAATAAATGATTTTACCGCCTCGGCACGTCTGACAGAAAGATCCATATTATGGCTGGCTGTACCGGTATTATCAGTATGGCCCACTATTAAAATATTGGTTTGCGGATTGTTTTGTAATGATGTAGCCAATCCTTCCAGGTTGGTACGTGCTGCGGCTTTCAAGTCGGACCTATCTGTATCAAACAAAATACCCGAGTCAAATTTCACCAAAATACCTTCGCCCTGGCGCACAACGGTTGCCCCCGGCACTGTTTGTTTAATTTCGGCGGCTTGCTTATCCATGCTGCGACCAATAAACGCACCTGCTGTACCGCCAACCGCGCCGCCTATTATAGCGCCAAGTGCAGTATTACCTGCGCTTTTACCTATCAATGCGCCTATTGTGCCCCCGGCACCGGCACCAATAGCGGCTCCCTTTTGTGTTTTGGTAAATGAGTTGCATCCGGTGCTTAAAACACCCGCTGTGGCTAAAGCTAAACTGTATGTAGCAATTTTAAGTTTAAAAGTTTTCATAATATTGTGTATGTTTTGCAAAGGTATTTGCAAATCAAATGCCAAAGCCCGGTAAATATTAAAATATAGGCGACATTACTTATTCCACCTATTATTTACCATAAATAGAAGTTTTTAAAGAAAATAGAAAGCAATATCAACCATATTTAATAATATCCAGTTTAACATGCCTTGTATTTAGTACAATATTTATTGCTTTATAATTCGTTTTAAATTGAGCAAACGCCACATTAGCTCGGCGCTTAGTAAGGCTGCCAAGGCAAACACGGCCGGCTTAACCATTCCGGCCGACGAAGAAAATGCACCACCCAATGCTATAAAATAAACAGATACCGGCAACAATAGCATTAGGCATATACCGGCAATATTTAAGGGAATCTTAAACGGACGGCTTATATCAGGCAGCTTAATACGCAGGCTAATAAGTGATAAATACTCCAACGATAAACCTGCCCCATAAACTATAACATCAATTACAATAAGGTCGGCAAACGTCCACAATATCATTAAACTAACTATTGCCGAACAGATCAATATGGATACATAAGGGGTTTGAAAACGGGAATGTAATATATTAATACGGCCGGGTAATAAGCCGTCTTCGGCCATTGCTTGCGGTACGCGCGATACCGACAGGAGCACTGCAGCATAAATACCCAAAGTACTGGCCATACCTCCTGCCGCAATTAAAGCCCCCAGCCAATACCCTCCAAATACGGCACCTACCGCCGGAAAACCATTTTGGGCCAATGCAGTTGCGCTAATACCTGATAGTATTGACACCCAAATTACCAGCAAATAAATAACCAATACCAACGCGAAAGCGGTAAATACCGATATAAGATAGGAACGAACCGGGTTTTCAACCTCTTCTACATACGTAGTAGTATTATCCCAACCCAGGCAGTTCCACATTATGGTATATAGCGCCATACCAAACGACGGAAATGAAACACCTTTTAACGAAGGTGAAGGGATATACAGGCCTCCGCCATGATGATACAACGCGATAGCAAATAAAATAATAAAAGGCGCAAGTACAGCACCTCCTAAAAACAACGATACGCGCCCTACCGGAACAATACCCAGCACATTTAATCCCGCCGACAACCAAATAATAGTTAAACAGATTGGTATTTTATAGGCGATAAGCTCGGGATAAAAAAAGGAGGCATATTGCACAAATAGAACCGGGTATATGGCAAGGTCAACAAAAGTGTATAGCCAGGTCCACCAACCCTCGTAAAACCCCCATTTGGTACCTAATGCAAACTTTACCCAGCGGTAATACCCACCGGTAACAGGCATTATACTATTAAGTTCTAAAACGGTGAGCATAGCGGGCACATCCCACAAAAGCGGCGTAATAAGTATTAACATTAGGGCCCCATGATGGCCGGCATAAACCAATAACTGCTCCAACCCGTATGGCCCGCCTGATACGGTGAAGAAAACAATAGCTATTAGCTGTATAGGGCGTATCTTTTTTAAATAGGCGGCTGATGGCATGGCCCATAAAAGTATTATTTATGCTTTAATTTTTTTAATGGATGTTAATATTTTACTTTTTAACCAGCTGTATCGCTGCAAATTGCCTGGTAATATTTTTTTCAATCGATTTGTTTAATTAAAAAAAATAAACAAATAGAAAATCAATTTAATCATTGGTTTACCGACATTTAAATTTATACAATAAAATTTTTATTAATCGTTGGGTTTTTATTCCAACTCTTTTGATTTTTCATTTTTTTAACTTTTGAGAAATTTTATAAAAAAACGCGATGTGTACTGAGTACACCAAGCACTAAGTTTATCCGGAAGAAATTTATTGGTTTTTTAAGCAATAGCGCCCAACCTTTTTCAACCCTATTCGTAAAAGGAGTTGACTGATAATTAACATGGTGCGTTTGTTTACTCATATCTTAAAAAAAAATAAAAACTCCCTGCTTTTGGCAGGGCTTCTATTTTGTTTTGGGGTACGCTGTTTTGCGCAAAGCCCCGCAACAATAAATGTTAGCGCTTGCGGTACCAGTACCGTCTTAACAGCTACAGGCATCCCTTCGGGATATTCAGGCCTGATATGGAACGACGGCTCAACCGGGTCGTCACTTACCGTTAATGCCTCCGGCGATTACTGGTGGCAGGTTACGGGTGCAAGTGTTGTAACCAATGGCAATTTTTCATCAGGCAATACCGGCTTTACCAGTCAATACACGTACCGCGCCGTAGGTGATGGTGGCTCAACCGGATGCTGTGGTGTGCTTAGCGCCGAAGGTGCCTATGCTGTAAACAGCAATCCGCGTAATACGCATAGCAGTTTTGGTTCCTTTTTTGATCATACCAGCGGCACCAACAGCGGGAGTATGCTTATTGTAAACGGCTCCGCAACCGCCAATGTAGTGGTGTGGAAACAAAATATTACCGTCATCGCAAATACTGATTATGTGTTTTCGGTATGGGTAACCTCGGCTAATGCAACTAACCCGGCCCAACTGCAATTCTCTATTAACAATAGCCCGTTAGGCAGTACCATTATCCCTTCCGCGGTGGTTGGAACCTGGCAATTTTTTACTACCACCTGGAACTCGGGTGCCACCAGCGGCAGCTTGCCAATAGCGCTGATAAATCAAAACATTGTATCCAATGGCAATGACTTTGCCATTGACGATATTGCTTTTGCCCCCGTATACCGCCAAAATATTCATGTAACATTAAACCCCATACCCGTGCTGGCATTAACAGCCACCTCTACAACATGCGGCGTGTATGACCTAACCACATCTATTGTTGGTTATGACCCTACTACCTACACCTATGTTTTTAAAGATTCCGGCGGCAATGTAATTACGCCGGTAAACGCCCAGGCCATTGTGCAAAGTGGGGTATACACCATTACCGAACAAAATATAATAACCGGCTGTACATCGTTACCCAAAACAACAACGGTAACCATTGAGCCAAACCCGCAAAAACCGGGAATAACATCATTATAATAATTAAAAATATTAAAAATAAATTTTAGCACCATGAAAAAAGTATACACCCTTTTTAGCACCATTTTTTTAGCGTTAATGGTTTTAACAACCACCCTAACCTATGCTCAGGTAACTTCGGGCCCCAGCGACATTGTTACGGCCCCGCCAGCAAACGCGTCTGATGTAGGTAAGGTATTGTGTTATGGACAAAACATTTCGTTAAACGGCCCTACAGAAACCCCAACTACCGATTATGCTGTTTACCACTGGTATAAAATTGATCCCAGCGGCAACAAGCAGCTTACCGCAATAACCGGCAAAACCTATACCGAAACTACAGGCGCCGCAGGTTATTATAACTACCAGGTAGTTACCGAAAATGCCAATGGTTGTACATCGCCAATATCTGATGTTTTTAAAATATATGTGCTTCCGCAATTAAGCGTAACCGTAACAACGCCTACAGCTTCTATGTGTGCCGAGGCTGCAAATGCCACTTTATTAACGGCCAATGTTACTCCTGCGTCAGGTTATAATATTGTTTACCAATGGACCAGGAACGGAACACCAATTGCAGGCGCAACAGCAAGCACGTATAACGTAACCGGCGAAACCACAGCGGCAACAGTAACCTTTGGCGTTAATGTAAGCTATGCGCTTAATACAAGTTGCGCGGCTACAGGCACAAAAGATATTGTTATAACACCGCTGCCAACCAAGCCAATGATAACAGCTAATTAAAAAACAGCACTAAAAACCGGCATGTGGGAAGGCATCTGTGTAAAATATTATTTGTATGCGGATTGTTGATAATAACAAGTTTGGCTTACTCGCAAACAACAGGCGGGTACCCAACTTTTACCATCAGCCAGGGGCAAACTATTGTATTACACGGAAGCTCGGCAAACGCCGCGGCCTACCAGTGGTACCGTAATGGGATACCTATTTCGGGCGCATTTTTAAAGGACTATAAAGCTTCATTAGCGGGGGTGTATACCGTGGTAGCTTTTGCCAGCGGAGGATGCGCATCATCGGTATCAGACGGGGTATTGGTTGTGGTAGATTCAACAACGCCGCCGGTTACCAAGCCCGATACGGTGGTAGACCTGATGGTAAGCATATATTCATCAAATATAAATGCCTTACCCGGCGATGCGTACAGCTACGTATTAACGGCCAATAATAACAGCCCTATACCCGGCACAAAGGTACATGTAACGTATACTATACCACCTAACCTGGTCTATGATACGCAAAATGCAAAAAATGGCAGCAACAATATAACTTATAATCCGGCTACACGTATACTGACCTGGACCCTTGATAGGGTGGCACCTAATACCCCTATTAATTTAACGGTGCCGGTAAAAGCTATAAAACCGGGTATTGTAGAAAGTAGTGTATCCATACTGGGTAAAGAAGTTGATCCTATTATGGCTAATAATGTGGCGGCTGCCGTACAGGAAGTGAACCCACTGGTAATACCCAACATATTTACGCCAAATGGCGATAATGTGAACGACACTTTTTTTATACCGGGGCTGGATACGTATTCAGAAAACGAGATAACCATTATTAACCGCTGGGGAAATAACGTGTATCAAAAGAAGAATTATCAAAACGACTGGGCGGGCGAGGGACTACCCGAAGGAACTTATTACTACCTGTTACGGGTGAAAAATAATAAGAATAACTGGGATGTATATAAAGGGTATTTAACCCTGGTTAGGGCTAAAGTGTTTTTTTAAACGATAGATGAGGATGATTAAAAGGTTAATTTTATTTGCAAGTATGGCGCTTTTGGTGGTTACCGCCCGGGCACAGCAGGACGCGCAATTTAGTCAATACGTGTTTAACGGCCTGTATATAAACCCTGCCTATGCTGGCTATAAAGGTGATTTTTATGTAAACAGCTTTTACCGCTCGCAATGGACGGGATTAAACGGCGCGCCGCAAACCATATCTATTGCAGGCGACGGTGCCGTAGCTGACGAGCATGTGGGCTTAGGCGTATTATTTCAAAACGACAGGCTTGGTGCCCAAAGTAACACCGCACTTTACGGCAACTATGCATACCGTTTGCAAATAGGCGAGCAGGAAAACTCACGCCTGGCTTTTGGCTTGGGCTTTGGCTTTGTACAAACTGGCATAAACGGTAATAAACTTGCACCGGTACAAGCAGGCGACAACTATGTGCCCACCGGCAACCAAAGTGTTTTATTGCCCGACGGGCGCTTAGGCGTTTTATATACGAATGATACCTTTTTTGCAGGTGCATCAGTTGATAACCTGCTGGCACAGTTTATTAAAACGTCAAACATCAATGCCACCCTTATACCAGCCCCAAAACCGCATGAATATGTAACCGTTGGCGCATTATTTGATTTGGCGGAGGATGTTAAGCTAAAGCCATCTGTTTTAATTAAAGATAGCCCGGGCGCGCCAACCAGCATGGACATAAACGCGTTTTTTTTACTGAACGAACGTATGTGGCTGGGTGGCACTTACCGTACAGCTATTGACGTGTATAATAAACCTAACCTGCCAAAAGGCATGGACAAATCAAGCGCATTTGTTGCTATGGCGGAGTTTTTTGTAAATGATGATTTTAGAGTGGGCTATGCCTTTGATTATGCCTTAAATAAACTGGGCGCATACGGTTATGGATCGCACGAAATATCTGTTAGCTTTAGGTTAAAAGCAAGCAAAACCGGCGACCCAACCCGTAAGTGCTACTTTTAATATCTTATAAATCATACTACCCATATTACTAATTAGTTAACTATTAATGATGTTAAAACATTCTTATAAGTTATGCGTACTATTAATAAAACAAATGTCATGGCCGACACCGTAAATATTAACGAAAAGGAAATCAGGGCAGGGTATTGGGAATGGGAGGTTGAAAAGGATAAAATAACTATTGATTCATCCTTACAAACCATGTTAGGCTATAACGCCGGCGATATAAATAATAACCTGCAAACATGGCGGCAATTGATAAAACCTGATTATATTGATGCCTTATGTCAAATATATAAGGATCATGTTGCCAGTAAGGGCACTAAACCCTTTGTGCTTGAATTAGGATTAACCAATAAAAATAGCACCACCACTTATATACTTGTTACGGGCAAAGTTATTAAATGGACGGAACACCACGAACCCGAAACCATGTGGGGCAGCTATATGGATGTTAGCCCTTTTAAAGATGCGGAAAAAGAATTGCAGCAGGTTAAGGATCTTTTAACAAAAACCAATCAAATTGCATCGGTTGGCGGATGGGAGCTTAACCTGGAAACCAACAAAGTTTTATGGACGCCGGTAACCAAAAGCATTTTTGAGATACCTGAAGATTTTGTTCCCAATCTGGACTCCTCAGACCAATTTTTTAAAACAGGTAAATATAGAGCAAAGATTAAAAGAGCCGTTGACCGCGCAATAACCAAGGGCATACCTTTTGATATTGAACTTAAAATAATAACCGCTAAAGGCAAAGAAAAATGGACACGCAGTGTTGGGCAGGCCGAATTTGTTGATGGCAAATGTACAAGGTTGTATGGCGTTTTCCAGGATATAAATCAGCGTAAATTACACGAAGAGGCGCTGCAGCAAAAAAATGAGCAATTGCAAAAGGCTGTATCTGAGAAGTTGGATTTTCTATCAATTATGAGCCATGAGATACGCACACCTATGAACGCTGTTATAGGGTTCACCAATTTGCTTTTGCAAAACCCGCGTGCCGACCAGGTAGAGTACCTGAATGTGCTAAAATACTCGGCAGAGAACCTGCTGGTGCTTATTAATGACATTCTTGATTACAATAAGATTAATGCCGGCAAAATTGAACTGGAAAATATAGCTTTTGATTTGCGGGAATTGTGCACGAATATAAAATCAGCCCAGCAACAGGAGGCTGATAAAAAGGATCTTATTTTAAATATAAATATTGACAGTAAAATACCCGCCTCAATTAAAGGCGACCCCATGAGGCTGGGCCAGATAATAACCAACTTAATAGCCAACGCCATTAAATTTACCCCGGCGGGTAAGGTTGATGTTAGTATAAAAGTGGTCAAACAAACCACCCATAACGTAACGCTATATTTTGAAGTAACCGACACGGGCATAGGGATACCCAAAGATAAGCTCGATTATATTTTTGAAAAATTTTCGCAGGCTACATCAGAAACTACCCGCAAATACGGTGGCACTGGTTTGGGGCTGGCTATAATAAAGCGTCTGCTCGAAATGGTTGGCAGTAAAATCAATGTAACAAGTGTACCTGGGCAGGGATCCTCGTTCTTCTTTAAGCTAAAGTTTAAAAAAAGCGCGGTAAAATTGCAGGAACTGGAACCAACTGATGTTCCAACAGGCAAAGAACTGACCGGCAAAAAAATATTGATTGTGGAAGACAATCCTATAAATGTGCTGGTTATCAAAAAATTTTTACAGCAATGGGGAATGGAGTTTGACGTGGCCCAAAACGGGTTAATAGCCGTTGAAAAAGCATCAAATAACTTTTTTGACCTGATATTAATGGACCTGCAAATGCCCGAAATGGATGGATTTGATGCTACCATTGCTATCAGGAAATTATCAGCCATGCATCAGCATTTGCCTATACTCGCTTTAACTGCATCCGTTGTTGCTGATATGAAGGAAAAAGTTTTGGAGGCTGGTATGAACGAATGCATTAACAAACCATTTAAACCGGCCGACCTTTATGCTACTTTACATCATTATTTAATAGGTAATGTTGTTGAAATGCACATATAATAACACAATATTATACAGCTATGTTATATTTTTGGCTATAGTTCAATATGTTTGCAGTATAATACTATAGTTTTGAAACACCGTATACTTATTGCTGACGACATTCACCCTGTGTTTATTGAACAGGCTGAAGCTATGGGATATAGCTGCGATTATCAGCCAACAATAAAAGCCGACGAAGCTTTACATATAATTGCCGACTATGAGGGCCTGGTTATCCGTTCTAAATTTAATGTGGATAAGCAGGTAATTGACGCAGGCATTAACCTGCGTTTTGTTTGCCGTGCAGGCGCAGGGATGGATAATATTGACGAGACTTACGCCAAACAAAAAAACATAGTGCTTATTAACGCTTCTGAAGGGAACAGGGATGCCGTTGGCGAGCAGGCCATTGGTTTACTATTGGCCCTGATGAACCATTTTAATACTGCCGATGCCGAAATAAGGGCTGGCAAATGGCTGCGCGAAGCTAACAGGGGCTATGAGTTAAAGGGCAAAACTGTGGGCATAATAGGCTATGGATTTATGGGCAAAAGTTTCGCCAAAAAACTATCGGGCTTTGAGGTTAATGTTATAGCTTATGATAAATATAAAACGGGTTTTTCTGACCAATACGCCCGTGAGGTAAGCATGGAAGAAATTGTAAAACATAGCGATGTACTGAGCTTACACATCCCCCTAACAGCCGAAACCAATGGCCTTGTTGATGACGAGTACCTGTACCATTTTAAAAAGCCTATATTTTTTATCAATACCTCGCGGGGCAAGGTAGCCAGTGTGCAGGCGGTATTAAATGCTATAAAAGCGGGTAAAATTTTAGGGGCAGGGCTTGATGTACTGGAAGTTGAAAAATTCCCGGCCCTGGCCCAGCAGCCTTGGTTTGATGAGCTGCGCCAATCGGGCAAAGTGATATTAACCCCCCATGTGGCCGGCTGGACATTTGACTCGTACCGTAAAGTAAGTGAAGTAATGGCTGATAAGCTTAGCTTATTAAAGATTGAAGAATAAAGATTAGTTGGGACATTACTAAACCCGACTGCAATCCAACTAATCTTCAATCTTTGTTCTTTAATCTTCAACTCCTTAATCTTTATCCACCAAAAAATTTGGATAATAAAATTTAAATAACTTATCTTCGTTTAATACAAAAGCAAGACTATGTAGGCTGTCGCCCGTATAGTCTTGTTTGTTTTATATAGTCATCGCGTCCTTCTTATACAGGAAGGGCGGTTTTTTTTTATATTAAGTTTAATAGTATAACATTTTTAATTATAGAGAGTTATGGCAGAAGTAGCATACTTTACCAAAGAGGGATTAGAAAAATTAAAACAAGAGTTACAGGAATTAAAAACCACCGGCCGCTCTAATATATCAAAGGCTATTGCCGAGGCGCGCGATAAGGGCGACCTATCTGAAAATGCCGAGTATGATGCCGCTAAAGAAGCACAGGGCCTGCACGAAGCCAAGATATCGCAAATGCAGGAAACACTGGCAAACGCCCGGTTATTGGACGAATCAAAACTGGATGTATCAAAGGTGCTGGCGCTATCCATCGTTAAAATAAAAAACCGCGGTAACGGTGCCACCATGACCTACCAGCTGGTAGCCGAAAGCGAGGCCGACATGAAAGCGGGCAAAATATCGGTAGCGTCGCCTATTGCTAAAGGCCTATTAGGGAAAAAAGTAGGCGAAATAGCCGAAATTACCGTACCAGCCGGCAAAATTGAATTTGAGATACTGGAAGTTAGTAGATAATTAGTGAATTAGCGATTTAGTGAATTATTGAATGGGGACTACCGGCTAACAAACGGAACAATCATTAATTCACTAAATTACTAATTATACAAATCACTAATTCAGTCATTCACTAAATCACTAATTAAAAATGGCAAGCATATTTTCAAAAATTGTAGCGGGAGATATACCTGCCTATAAAGTAGCTGAAAGCAATGATTTTTTAGCTTTTTTAGACATTGCGCCACTGGCCGAAGGGCATTTACTGGTTATCCCTAAAAAAGAGGTTGATAACCTGTTTGATCTGGATGATGAAACCTATACCGGGTTAATGATATTTGCAAAAATAATAGCGGTAGCCATGAAAAAGGCTATACCCTGCAACCGGATTGGAGTAACTGTTATTGGGTTAGAAGTGCCGCATGCGCATATCCATTTAATACCCATTAACGGTGTTAATGATATGAACTTTACCCGCCCCAAACTAAAGTTTACCTCCGAACAGTTTCAGGCTATTGCCGATAAAATTCGCGAACAATTATAAATTGTACCATCCTGTGTTTGCATAGGACGACTTAGGAATTATTTCAAATTACTACATTTATTAGCTTCGTACCAGTTTAACCATAGTTTTTTATCAGCTTCAAAAGTGGCCATATTAGGATAGCCTAGCTGATATTGTGCAATTTTATCCATAGATATTTTAGTGTATTTTCCTATAAACTCCAGCGCTTTTTTAAAGGTTTTTTCTTTGATGGTGTGTTCGCCTGCTGTTAATTGTTCGTTAGTATATTTTTTAATAGTGGCTATATGGTCAAAAAACTTCTTCTTAAATTTTAAATTTTCATTACAGGATGTTGAACTTCCGGTCATACTCTTTTTTGCCGAATTGCCATAGCCAACAACAACCACTTCATTTAAACTACTTTGATTCTCATCTAAAGCGATCTTCAGGTCCTTTTGATCACCAACTTTTATTTGTTTCGAATTATAGCCAACATAGTTTACCGCCAACAGATCTTTATTTGAAGGCAGGTCAATTTTAAAATTGCCTTGTATATCAGTTGCTACTGCGTTACCGGCACCGTCTACTTTTACCGTTGCGCCAATTAACGGGTTGCCCTTATCATCTAAAACGGTTCCGGTAACCTGGCGGTTGTTAATATTGTTATTTGTTGTTGAAATTCCGGCGGCCTTTCCAACCACCTTACTTTCGGCAACTACAGGGTTGATTTTTACTTCTCTTAATACCGGGCTGTAGTTAGCTATTAAGTTGTTTTTATTAATTGTATCTGTCACCAGGTTAAGCACCTTTTGCGGATCTCCATTTTTAATGCCTGTTTTAGCGGCCTGGTCACCATAATCGTCAATCAATTGTATTTTGTCTAAAATATCCGCCGGGAGGCTTCTAGTAGCTTGCGTTACATCTCCCCCAGCAAAATCTTTCCCGTTAACTCTTACTTTAGTTACGGCTTTGCCTTGAGAAGTAACACTGCCATCCGGTCCAACCTCAATCCCCTCCATTTTTTTCAACACCTCCTCAACTTTTGCATTGGCTCTGGTTTTATAATTGCTTGCTATATATTCTGTTGTATCGTCTGTGAATCTTGGCTCGGGGCCATATACCCCAGTTGTTCTGAGTTGGCCAGCCGTTTTATTAGGTTCCTCAACCATTACCTCCAACGCTTCTTGTGGTAGGGGATAAAATTTTTGTGCTTTATGAGTATGTGCAATATCACTTTGTTTAACTATTGTTTCTTTTTTTGCTGGCGGCGATTCCGCTAATTGTGGTTTTTTATCTATAGTTATCACATTAGCATATTGCTGCTTAACAGGCGCCGGTTTAAAAAACCAATAGCCCAACCCAAGCATTAACAATACCGATGCCGCTATTGGTAAAAACCGCCATAGTATAATGTTGCGCTGCTTTGCCGGTGCCGTGCGTTGAGCCAACCGCTCATTTAATTCTTCCAAATTGGCATGCTGGTCGGTACCCGCTTTTTCATATCCTTCCAGCGCGTCAGCCAAAAACGGATCGTCTTGTGCCTGCCGCTCCAGTTTATGCATAGCGCGGGCATCCAGTTTACCTTTAAGGTATTGGTCAATTTGCGATATGTCGGGTTTTTTAGCGCTCACGGGTTTTCTCCAGGCAAATTTTTAAATTTCGTTTTCCATTCTGGATATAGCTTTTCACTTCGTTCATGCTATACCCGGTATCATCAGCAATCTCTTTATAGCATTTCTCGTCTATATAAAATAACTGTATGCTTATTTTTTGCGCATCGGGCAGCTTTTCTTTACAACGCTCCAAAGCGGTTAAATCGTTTTCCTTATTATCAAGATGCAGATCCTCGCCAATTTCCATAAAATCATCCAAAGCTACCGACTGCATTTTTTTGCCTGATCGCAATTGCATCAGGCAATAATTGCGACTTAAAGTATATAACCAGCTTTTAAAGTTCTTTATTTCAAATTTATGGGCCTTAACAATTAATTCTTCAAATATCTGCATTACAGCATCCTTGCTTAGTTCCTCATCGCTTAAATATTTTAAGCAAACGCCATAAACCAGGTGCATATATTTTTCATACAAAGCACCCAATACCACCAGGTCGTCGGTTTGGTGGTATTGCTGCAATAGCTGTTCGTCGGCTATATCGGCTGTAGGTTTAGTGCTTTTGATGAACTTCATTAAGAGCAACAAAATAATTTTTTTTTATGGCTTATGGAAATTGGATAAATGCTGCATCAATACATAAAAAACTTAAAGATTATGAAAAAGACCTTATTATTTATGCTTATGCTGGTTATCTTGACAGGGTTCAGGGTAATGGCCAGCCGCACCATAAGCGGAACTGTTTATGATGAAAAAAAATATCCATTGATAGGTGTAACTATTTATATTGATGGTACAAGTAGCGGAACCACTACAGATAGTAGAGGGCATTATTCGATTGTGATACCTGAAGGAAAAATTAAGCTCGCATTTAGTTATATAGGTTTTAAACGTCAAATTGTAGAAGTTGGGAAAAATGATACGTTAAATATTGTACTAAAAAATGATGATGCTGCATTAAACGAAGTGGTTGTGATTGGTTATGGCACATCAAACTATAAATCTGCAACCAACGCAGATATACCTGAACTTTTGAAAAAAATGCAGGGAATCAATGTTGATGCAAAAGGTAACGTTACCATCAACAATCAATCGGTAAACAAGGCGAAAATAAACGGTAAAGATTTTGTTGGAGGAAATGTTGCGCAAGCTGTTCAAAATTTGCCTTCGGATATATTGGAAAGAATAGATGCCCGTTACCTTGCTTCAGTGCCTGTTAGTGATGAAAGCTACAACCAAATAATCGAGAATAAATTTGAGGACCCAACAACCACCCCGCTATCTACCTTCTCTGCTGATGTCGACGCGGCATCGTACAGTAATGTACGCCGTTTTATCAACGCCGGGCAACTGCCACCAAAAAACGCGGTACGTATTGAGGAGATGGTAAACTATTTTCAATATAACCTGCCTGAACCGACCAGTGGGGCACCGGTAGCCATTCACACAGAGTTGGCTACCGCCCCCTGGAATTCGCAGCACCAATTGGTGCGCATAGGCCTTAAAGCAAAAAATGTAAAGCTGGATAAACTGCCGGCATCAAATCTGGTGTTTTTGCTGGATGTATCCGGCTCCATGAATGAGCCTAATAAACTGCCTTTGGTAAAATCATCGCTTAAAATGTTGGTTGACCAGTTAAGACCTATTGACCATGTGGCTATAGTGGTTTATGCAGGTGCTGCGGGTTTAATATTGCCATCAACCCCCGGCGATGAGAAAGTTAAAATAAAAGACGCTATTGATAATTTAAGCGCGGGCGGATCAACAGCCGGTGGCGCAGGCATTACACTGGCCTATAAAATTGCCCGCGAAAACTTTATTAAGGAGGGGAATAACCGCATTATTTGGGCTACTGATGGAGACTTTAACGTAGGCGCATCAAGCGATAATGACATGGAGTCCCTGATTGAGGGGGAGCGCAAAAGTGGGGTAAGCATATCCATATTGGGCTTTGGTATGGGTAATTTAAAAGATAGCAAAATGGAGCGCATGGCTGATAAGGGACATGGCAACTATGCTTATATTGATAACATAACCGAGGCCACAAAATCAATGGTGTCTGAATTTGGCGGCACCTTATTTACCGTAGCTAAGGATGTGAAGATACAGGTAGAATTTAACCCCGCCAAAGTACAAGCCTACCGTTTATTAGGTTATGAGGACAGGTTATTAGCCAAAGAAGATTTTAATGACGATAGCAAACTGGGCGGCGATATGGGCGTGGGCCATACCGTTACAGCTTTATATGAAATTATTCCTGTGGGAGTAAAGGATAGCTTTACCACGAGTGTTGATCCGTTAAAATATCAAAAGCCCGTAGAAGCTAAAACTGAAAATAACTCATCAGACATTATGACGGTTAAATTCAGGTATAAAGATCCACAATCAGAAGTAAGCAAAATGGAACAGGTTACCGTAACAGGTAAAGCTATAGATGCCGACAAAACATCAGATGATTTTAAATTTGCGGCCGCCGTGGTTGAGTATGGTTTATTACTGCGCGACTCGCAGTTTAAACAAAACGCCCGGTTTGACCAGTTGATCAGCATAGCTAAAAGCGCGAAAGGCAAGGATGACGACGGCTACCGAGCCGAGTTTATCCGCCTGGCCGAAAGCACTAAAAATTTAATGAAAACTAATGTTATTGCTGATATAAAATAGTTTTATTTATACCCTCTTGTTATTTCGAGCATAGCGAGAAATCTATACACAGTCTACACCTGCTTATGTATAGATTTCTCGCTATGCTCGAAATGACATTTTTTAATTTTTAACCCTTCCCGAATACCTTATTTATACTTAAGCCGACATGCATAACAGCAATTTTAATTTATCTTTTACAAATAAACTGGTATATTCAGCCCGAATTTACGCCTAAAATAAAAAATGAAAATTTATAACACTAAAAAAGGGATCGTTATTGACAATAACGGTCAGTTATTCCTTTCTAAACAAGCGGGTTGGGATGCATTTATAAACCGTCAAAATCTGTTTGCTGTCGTTAGCCAGGAAATTGCGGGCTTGCAACCGG
>NZ_JBDTJZ010000209.1:0-18294 GCF_039935595.1 Mucilaginibacter sp.
GGTGCCGCAGGTTCAATAGGCAGTGAAATAGTGAGACAGTTATTAAAGTTTGATACAGGCCTCATTATAATGTGTGATCAGTCTGAAACTAGCCTTCATCATTTGTATCTTGAAGTTGAAGAAACTCATTCTCACACCAATTTCCATGCTTTTGTTGGTGATGTAAGGGATGAAAGAAGAATGGAATTTTTATTTGATACATATAAACCCCATTATGTATACCATGCTGCTGCTTATAAGCATGTGCCACTGATGGAAGATAATGCATCAGAAGCCGTAAAAACCAATGTTTTAGGTACCAAAACAATTGCAGACCTATCCGTAAAGCATGGTGTTCAAAAATTTGTAATGATATCTACAGATAAAGCTGTAAACCCTACTAATGTTATGGGGGCATCAAAGCGTATTGCCGAGATATATGTACAGTCATTAAATCGTTCAATAAGCAGTAAAGAGTTTAACTTTACTAATGGTTTAAGCTATTTAAATAATACCAAATCAAACACGCGCTTTATAACGACCCGGTTTGGCAATGTGCTTGGTTCAAATGGGTCGGTTATACCGCGTTTTAAACAGCAAATCGAAAAAGGCGGCCCTGTAACCGTGACACACCCTGAAATTACCCGTTATTTTATGACTATCCCAGAAGCTTGCCGATTAGTTTTAGAGGCAGGTTGTATGGGTAAAGGTGGCGAGATCTACATTTTTGATATGGGCAAATCTGTAAAAATTATCGAATTGGCTAAACGCATGATACGCCTTGCAGGATTGATACCTAACCAAGACATAAAAATTGAGTACACCGGATTAAGACCGGGTGAAAAATTATTTGAAGAACTGCTTAATGATCATGAAAATACAATGCCGACCCATCATGAAAAAATCATGATTGGGAAAGTAAGAGAGTATTTATTTGATGAAATTGAAGATCAGATATATAATGTAATTAAATGTGCAAAAAATAATAATGATTTACAAGTAGTTAAATCTATGAAACAAATAGTTCATGAGTTTAAAAGCCAAAATTCGGTTTTTGAAGAGTTGGATATGATAAAAGCCATTTTAAATGAATAAAAACTTAGTATTAGTTGCTTTTATTACTACTATACTATTATTCTCCTGCAAGCAACAAGTACGTAATGAAACGGTAGTTTATAGCAATGATTTTGAAGCCAACAATTTATCCGGTATAACTAACGGAACAATAACACAATATAATAATACTGCTGTATTAGGGTTATATAATAACAGTTATTTTTCGTTATTGGTAAACAACTTACCCAAGCACGATCTGGTAACCATTACCTTTGATTTATACATTCATGACAGTTGGGATGGAAATAAGCAATCGCCAGATGGTCCTGATATTTGGGAAATGAGTGTTGATGGAAACACTTTCATCAGTGCTACATTCTCTAACGCCCCCTGTGCTGGGGGCGGAGGTGTTTTTTGTCCACCTCAATCTTATCCGTTTAATTATCCAAGTAGTTTTAATAATCCTAAAACAGGTGCTTACAGAACCGACTTACCAGGAATTTGCCAATTAATAGGCGACCCAAATGGAACAACATTATATAAAATTGTAAAGACATTTAAGCATTCAAATTCTATATTGATACTAAAATGTTTAGATAAATTGGTTCAAACAAATTCATCGAATCCTAAATGCGATGAAAGCTGGTCTGTTGATAATATCAACATCAAGACTATTTCTTTATGAAGATAAAAAATGTAACCGTTATTGTATTGTTGTTTCTTTGCAGCTATGTTAAGGTATACGCACAATCATTACCGGTTGGTAGTACAGGGCTTGAAGATTATTATCGGCGACAGCAATTATTAGGCTTAACTGATACTACGGTTTCATTTACTGTAAGACCAATTATACCCAATTATATAAACAAACGAGCTGATACATTCTATCCTGATAGCACTGAGCAGAGATATAATTTATTAAATGCCGAAAGTACCTGGGTGTCAAAAGATGGAAAATTAAAAACAGTTTTATTGCCGTTGGTTTATCAAAGCCAGTTTAACTCGCACCATCCATATGGTTGGAATGATGGTGCAATGATACCCGCCAAAGGACTCCAAACATTTATGAGTGGGGGTATTTTTATACAATATGGGCTATTATCATTTCAATTTAAGCCTGAACTGGTTATAGCTGCAAACCCCGACTTTGAAAATTTAAATCTAAAACATTACGGTACTGTTTTTGCTCGGTACTATGATATTTATAATAATATTGATTTGCCGGTACAATTTGGAACCGGGACGTATACTAATATAGACTTTGGCCAAAGTAGTTTACGGCTTAACTATAAGTCGTTCTCTTTTGGATTATCTACTGAAAATTTATGGTGGGGGCCGGGTATCAGAAACTCATTATTAATGAGTAATACTGCCCCTGGCTTTGCGCATTTAACATTAAATACCAGGCGACCTGTTAAAACGCCTATTGGTACATTTGAAGGTCAGTTAATTGGTGGACGACTGCAAAACTCGGGGTTTGCACCACTTACGCCAGATTATTATTTTTTTGGCACTAATTTATATGTACCAAAGCCCAACAACTGGCGATACCTGGCAGGTATTGTTTTAACATGGCAGCCTAAATGGGTACCGGGTTTGTTTTTGGGATTTGATCAAAGTTCGCAATCATATGGTGCTAACCTTCATAGTTTAACAGACTATTTACCTCTTTTTTCTCCAATTAAAAAGATTAGTGCACCTGATGGCCCTATTAATAATCAAGATCAAAGGAGTTCATTATTTATGCGTTGGTTATGGCCGCAGGAACATGCCGAAATTTATTTTGAATGGGGGCATAGTAATACTACAGCAGATCTGACTCAATCTCTTTTAAGTCCTGACAAATCACGTGCATACATTTTTGGGCTGAGAAAACTTTTAACTCTTAACAAATCAACTAATGAGAATATTATGATCGGAGTTGAGGTTACGCAATTACAAGAAACTGATGTGAGTAAAGTATTACAAGGGGAAGAATGGTATGTAAGTAGAAATATAAGGCAGGGGTATACTAACAACGGCCAACTACTTGGTGCAGGTATAGGCCCCGGCGGTAATTTGCAATCATTAGATGTAAGCTGGGTAAAGGGCTTAAAAAGGTTGGGGCTGCAACTTGAAAGATATATACACGATAATGACACCTACTATTATATATTTTATGATAGCAGCGATTATTCACGGCATTGGGTGGATTTAAGCCTTGCGGCCAGTGGTGAATGGAACTATAAAAATTTGATTTTCAATGCCAAAGTACAAGGTATTAAATCCTTTGATTATCAATGGTATTTGATAGGCAATGGCGGCGACCCAGGCTTTATTCATCAAACAAGTGTATTTAATATGCAAGTGCAAGCAGGCGTTACCTATAGGTTTTAATTATGAGGAAGTTTTTTTTTATAATAACCGTATTCATTATAGCCTTATTTAAGGCAAATGCACAATCTATTCCTGTAGGCTCGCCCGTTTTTGACGATTATTATAGGCGAGAGCAGTTATTAGGAAAAGTAGATTCAAATTTCTCTTTTACAATTCGCCCTTTGTTCCCTGTCCAAAATAAAAAGGGGGGGGATGTTTTTGATCAGGATAGTAGTTTAAAAAAGGATCATTGGGTGGAAGCCGGTCCAATATCATTTGCCAAAAATTTAGGAAAGTTTCAGATTTTACCCTTAACATGGCAACAACAGTATAACTCAGACCATCCATACGGTTGGAATGATGGGCCTATGATCCCGGCTAGAGGTTATCAAACCATGGTTAGTGGTGGCTTTTATCTTAAGTTTGGCCCACTAAGCGTACAATTAAGGCCTGAATTTGTGTATGCGGATAATCAGCAATTTAATGGGTTTGCAACAGGACATTCTGCTACGGAGGTAGCAAACTATTTAAGTTATTATCGAGAAATAGATTGGCCGGAAAGTTATGGTACAAACGCCTATAGAAAGACATTTTTAGGTCAAAGTTATATTAGGTTAACATTTGATCCAATTTCTTTGGGGGTGTCAAGCGAAAATTTATGGTGGGGACCGGGAATTAGGAATTCTTTAATATTAAGTAATAACGCCCCCGGATTTAAGCATATAACGTTAAACACTATACGTCCTATAAAAACTTACGTTGGAGATTTCGAGGCACAAATAATAGCGGCTCATTTAGATGCTTCTAACTTTGCCCCACTATCGTTCGGAACAGTCCCAGATCCGATTAAAAGAACCAATCAGCGTTATTTTACCGGCATTAATATTAATTACCATCCTAAATGGGTACAGGGTTTGACAATTGGGTTAATAAGAACTTTTGACGCTTATCAAAAGGACGTTTCAGGTTTTGCTGCTTATTTCCCATTTTTTACACCATATTCAAAACAAGCAACTGTTGGGCAAGATGCCGGTATTGGAGATCCATTTCCAAGGGATCAAACAACCTCAATGTATTTAAGATGGTTGTTTACCAAAGCGCAGGCAGAGGTTTATTTTGAATATGGATTAAATGATAATTCCTACAATTTAAACGATTTTATTGGTACACCTGACCATTCCAGGGCCTATTTGTTTGGAATACGAAAAATGATACCGATAGGAGGTAAAAAAGATCAGCATATTTTAGTAAGCGGCGAAATTACACAACTTTCTCAGTCTATTGACAGGATAACGAGAAACTCGGGCGGTTGGTATTTACATTATCAAATAACAGAAGGGCATACTAATGAAGGTCAAATTCTTGGAGCCGGAACCGGATCAGGAGGGAATCTACAATCTATGAACATTAGTTGGGTCTCGGGTTTAAAAACTTTAGGATTAAGTTTTGATCGATATGAACATAACATTGATTTTCCGTATTCCCATGATATTGATGGAAACAGCGGCAAATGGGTTGATTTTGCTTTGGGCTTGCAGGGTGAATGGAATTACAAAAATTTAATGTTTAATGCCAAAATACAACATATAAAATCATTAAATTATGAATGGGTATTGAAGGATTATGATCCAAGCAAATACTACATCCCTCATAATGATGTTTATAACTTACATGCAGAATTAGGAATTACCTTTAGATTTTAATTTATTTCCTTTTACGAGTTAATAAAGCGTAAAAGCTAAAGCCAATTAATCCCAACAGCATCCCGGTTGGAATAGTTACAGAATATTTAAGTTTATTTTTGGTTAAAGGCAGCTCGGGCTCATCAACCACTTGTACTGTAGGTGTTTCTTGCGCAAGCATGGTCTTACTTGCTTCTAAATTTTTTACCGTTTCGGCATATACACTTGATAGTACCGTCTTATCCCGTTCCTTTACTTCAATATTGGCATTAGGATTGGTATAAGCGGGGTTGATATCTAATATATCCTGATTGGCGGCAGATGCCGAATAGGTTTTGCGGGTGAGTAATTTGCCAATGCTATCAGCAATTAATGATAGGCGATTCACATTGTTTCTTAACCGTTGTGTTTTAGTACTGATAAAAAATTCGGTGGATTGTTTGATCATACGAGTACAAAAAAGTTGGGCAAGTCTTTCGTCTTTCATGGTGGTATTAACCTCAAAAAAGCCCAATTTTTTATCGGTTTTAGTTATGCCAAACTGGCTATCTAAAATTAAAATAACCATCTCGTGCAATAAACTGTCCTGTAGCCTGGTATTATGCTTATCGTCAGCCGGGAATCGAATAATTTTACCATCCGGACTATATTTTAACCACTTATTGTCAAGCTTATAAACTGCGGCATATTTATCTGCCAGTGTTTGTGCAGTTGTACTGTCATAAGGGGTTAATAACGTAGCCTTCATTAATTTATGGCTTTTAATCAGCTCTTCAACGTTATCGCCGGCTAATACCCCACTTGCGCCCCCTAAACCATCAAGGTTAAAGCCAAACTGTCCTGCCAGGGCTGACAATCCACCTGCACCCCCTGCTGATTTCGAATCATCAACAACAAAAGTTAAGCGGGCTGTATATGTGGGCTTTTTATACCATGCAACAAAAGCCCCGGCTAATGCACAGATAATTAAAATGAGAGCTAATGTCTTTTTAAATTGGAGTACGTATTTAAAATCATTAAAACGATCGTTGAGCAGTTTTTTTAATGAAAACTCAGGTTCGTACGGGTATTGTTGATTTTCCTGGTTCATTACTTTTTAATTAAAATAGCCACAATACCAACTAAGGCTGTTAAAGCTGCCGAAATGCCGCCCAGGTCACCAAACCCTACGTGTAACCCTTCGTTTGGTGCTTTTTCGGGCACCACTATGGTACTTCCCGGTTTTACAGTTGGGTAGCTACGGAAAAATAGGAAGTGCCTTACCGGCTTATTTAAGCCGTTAGGATATTTTATGTAAGCGCCTTTTAACCTCGCGTTTTCCTTAACGCCGGCAGCAGCGTTAATGTAATACTTAAAACGTCCGCTTTTATAGTTTATATATTGTGGGTTATTTACTGCGCCCGAAACTTCAACATACGATATGACACGCGGAACGTACACACTATCGCCCGGAAGCAATATCATTTTACTCTTGTTTATATTGTCGGTACCGGCGTTTTTAAGGTCAAGGTTAACCCGTACACCCTTTCTGTAAACCTGTGTATTTTCAAGCGAGCCATAAGGCGTAACGCCCCCGGCCCTTTGCAAAAACTCAAGCGCTGTTTCATCTCGTTTTAGTACAGGATAATCGCTCGGAAATACAACCTCACCCTTTATAACAACACTACCCAATCCATGATAATTAGGAAGGCGGGGTACATTAATAACATCCATAGGCTGCAATTCATCATCGCGGTGAGGATCAGCCTTGTTATCCATATTAACAATAAAGGTTGATGACAATTGGTTAGCTACGCTATCAGATTCGTTTTTTATTATTCTTGTTATCTCAACACGATGATCAGCCGCCTCTTCGGCAAAGCCGCCTGCCATAGCAATTACATCATCCAGCTTAATACCCTTGCGATATGGTATAACCGCAGGCTGCCTTACATATCCCTGAATACTTATATGAAGGTTAGACATAAATATACTTTTGTCCAATATTACAACAGTATCTTCCCGAAGTAGAGGCACATCATTTTTGCCGGCAACAATATCAGCCGGTACAAACGATATTTGCGTTTTTTCCAGATTAGGAAGTGTACGTTTAATATAGCCCAATGTTGTATACGCTTCGGGCTTAAGGCCTTCGGCTGATTTTAAAAGTTGAGCCAGGCTAAAACCCGCAGTAAGTTCGTAAACGTCGGGGCGGTAAACAGAGCCCTGCAAAACTATTCTGTTGGTATACCTGTCCGTGATCGCTCCAATTTCTATCTTATCGCCATCGTGCGGGGTATAGTTTGAAAATAAATTTGCCGGTACATCTTTTACCTCGCGCTGTAACGCATTTATCTGGTCAACCTTGGCTATGCCTCTGTATGCTTTATCGGTGAAGCCTCCAGCATATTCTATCAGGTCTTCCAACTTTTCATCGTCCTTTAATTCATAAATAGCGGGGTTCTTTACTTCCCCACTTATACTTACCCGTTTTTTATAAACCGGTATTCTTATTACGTCCTGGTCTTCAAGTCTGACATTACTACCGATAATTCCTTTTTGTAAAAAATTGTAAAAATCAATTACCTTATAAACTTTATTGTTCCTGATTATACTGATATAACGTAAAGACCCATTTTTGTTTGGCCCGTCTGATAAGTATAAAGCAAAATATAAAGTTGATAATGAAGATAGCGTATAAGATCCAGGTGCTTTTACTTCGCCCGTAACAATTATTTTTATGCTGCGTGTATTACCTAAATTTACAGTTAACTGTGATTTACCCGACTTTAAGGCAGGATACACCTTACTCATTTTGGCCTTTATCAAACTGGTAGCCTGTTCAATAGTAAAGCCATTAACATATACCAAACCCGCATAAGGCACTTGTAAATTCCCCTCGGGGGTAACTTTTGTTACTACGCTGCTTTCATTTAAGCCGGTTAGTAAAACTATTATATTATCACCAGGGCCCAATACATATCCTTTTGGCGTGGCGATATTAAAGCTGGGATCAAAAGTTTTATTGGGATTATTAAAAAAATCAGCACCATATATGGGTAGTGATGCAATTGCCGATACGGCTTTAACAGGGGGCTTTATTACAGTTGAATCATTGTCTCTTGAATAATCAATCTTTTTCTTTTCCGCGGTTGAGGCGGTACGTGTAATTGCCTTTTTATTTAAGCCTAACAAGGTAACACGGGTTTTAAATGCTTCTATTTCGTCAGGAGCAACCCCTTTTTGTGCCATTAACTTATAAGCCTCCTGCTCTGGTATGCCAGCGTCTGTTATCTTTTTCCACATTGCAGTTATTTGATCGTCAGTAGCCATACTAACTTTCAAGTTTTGCATGTTACTTAATGAAAAATCCTGGGCTGTTGCAGGTTTTACGGCTATAGTTAAAGTAAAAAGCAGTATATATAACAGGTATTTAATGCGCATGAATTAGTTTAGTATGATGTAAGTAATGCAAATATAAAATATATATCGGTGTGTAGGTTAATATTAGCAATGGTATAGCCACACATAGTTTGGTATTAAAAACACTGTATTGAAACGTTACAATCCCGGTATTAGTTTTTGCAAGCCTTCAAAATGTTTTTTGTTGTTAATAAGTTGGTTAATATGTTGTTTAGCTTCGAGTCCCATTTGCTCGGTCATGCCGGGATTGTTAATTAATAACTTAATTAATCCGGCCAATTGGATGGCATTGCCCGGTTCAAACAAAAAGCCTGTTTTGTTATTAATAACCATTTCGGGTATACCGCCAATGGCAGCACCAATAACTGGTTTGCCCAGGGCCATTGCCTCAACCACAGTAAATCCCAATACCTCATAACACTCTGACGGGCATATTAAAAAATTTGCCCCATTAATTACCTGTAAGGTTTCCAGCCTGTTTTTCTTGCCCATAAAATAAACATTGCTCAACAGGTTTTCTTCTTTAAATCTTTTTAGCTCCTTTTCCTGTGTGCCATCACCCACAATTTTAAGTTTAATACCGGGGCAGTTTTGCATAGCTTTTAACAAGGTATGTACGCCTTTTATTTTTTCCAGCCGTCCTACAAATACAATATAAGGGACTTCAACAGGTAAGGCAATTAGTTTGGCTTCTTCAACAGCTGCATAATTATAGCCATGATACAGTTGAACTAATTTTTCATTAAAAAAATTAAACTGCTTGTATTTTTTGTACTGAAAAACAGAAGGACATACGTAATGATCTACATAGGCATAATAGTTAAGGTATTTATGTACGTAGTTTTCCAAAGCAGCAACGGTACTTGCAAGATATGAGCCTTTTTTACACGAATGCGTAATACAATTATAAAACTTGCCGCCAAAACAGCGCTCACATATCTCCCCATGACTAACAAAAATACTGTCAGGACAAATAGGGGTATATTCATGTAAGGTCCATATAATGGGTATGTTTTTTTGCTTTAATATTTTTAAAATGGTCGGGGTTATATAATGATGGATAACATTTATATGTGCGAAATCAATTTTAACATCTGCTAAAAGTCGTTCAAGATTATGCTGCGCTTCGTACGAGTAAATACTTTTCATTACAACTTTTACCCCGGCTGTTAAACTGCGTTTGTTGACTTTTTTGTAATCAATATTTTCAATAAAATAGTCGGAGTACTTAGTTGGGAGATTCCTGTCGTCCTTCATAGCAAACGGTATAACCTTATGGCCTTTTTGCTCATAAATATTTACTAAATTTTCAACGTATGTCCAATCCCCCCCGGTAGCATACCAAGCCCAGTTTACAACAAGAATATTCATTTAATAAGCCTTAACATAATTTAAAGTTTATAGCAAATAAACCCAAAGATGATTGCATTTATTGTATATTACAAGATGGGTCAAAGTTAATATTTAAAGTAACTGAAAGCATGAATAGAATAACTAAAACCCCTTTACTTATCAATCTCTTTAATTATTTTGTTTTTGCCGGGTAATATCAAACCAAACCAAATTCAAATAGTTATGTTTGTTGCATTAATAAGTACTGCTACATGTAGTATTTACTTCAATAATAGTAGGATAGTTTTTATGCTGAAAAGCTTCACGAAAAATTTTGCAATTAATATCTCGATAAAAAACAGACAAAAAAAATATCGGTATTTTATAGAACAAATAGAACCTAATAGAAATTCTAAAATTTTAGATGTTGGTTTTACCGAAGATGATGCTTATCCTGGTGTTAATTTTTTAGAAAAGAACTATCCCTACAAAGAAAATATAACCGCACTGGGCATTGAAGATGCACCAAACTTTAAAAAAAATTTTCCGGAGGTTAACGTGGTTAAATATGATGGAAGTTATTTTCCTTTTAAGGATAAGGAATTTGACATAGCGTGGTCAAACGCAGTAATTGAACATGTAGGCTGCCATGATAAGCAATTACTTTTTTTGAGTGAATTGTTACGTACAAGTAAAAGTATTTTTATTACCACTCCAAATCGTTGGTTCCCTATTGAAGTACATACCAGGTTACCTTTCCTGCATTTTTTGCCTAAAAAATATTTTGATAAGATTTTACCCTTGTTTAGTAAAGCATGGGCTGCAGGCGATTATATGAATTTGCTGAGTGTAAGCGATGTTAAAAAAATGTTAAAGCAACTTAACGTGAAAAAGTATACTATAAAAAGGAATAGGAAATTTTTTGCAACAATGGATTTTGTTTTAATTGTAAGGCAATAAGCCCCCTAAGTTTAATCGGGTTTATGATAATTATTAGATTATTATAAACTCAAACATATTTTAATATTCTGTGTTTGTATAAATACTATACAGCAAATTTTAATTTATATAATAAAATCTAGTTTTAACAGCGATTTTGAAAAAATATCGCAATAGTAAAGCAAAAAGAATTAAATTTGAGAGGTGAAATCTACTTTTAGAGATTTGTAGTTATGGTTAATATTTATAGGTTTCACAATCGTCCTGATGTCTACATATGAAGAAAAAAATTTACATTGCTGGTGCCGGGGGAATGCTTGGAGAAGCTTTTTACCGCATATTTAAAAACGATTATGAGCTTAAGTGTACTGATAAGGATGTAAATGAACAATGGCTTAGTTTTTTAGATTTTCGCGATTTTGAAAAATATAAAAAAGATGTAGAGGCTTTTAATCCCGATTATTTGTTTCATTTAGGTGCCTATACCGATCTGGAATATTGCGAACTTAACCTGGAAGACACTTATCTTACAAACACCACTGCTGTAGAAAATGCCGTATTTATAGCTAATAAGTTAAATATACCAATGCTGTATATTAGTACAGCAGGCATATTTGACGGTACCAAAGATTTTTATGATGATTGGGACGAACCTAATCCGCTTGGACATTACGCACGATCAAAATATATGGGCGAGCGTTATGTGCGCGAAAATGCCAACCGCTATATAATTTGCCGTGCAGGATGGATGATGGGTGGTGGGCCTTACAAAGACAAGAAATTTATAAATAAGATCATTAAACAATTGGCAAGCGGTAAACGCGAGTTGCATATTGTAAATGATAAAGATGGTACACCAACATTTACGGTAGATTTTGCTAAAAATGTAAAGCTGCTGATTGAACGTGAATATTGGGGCTTGTATAACCTGGTTTGTAATGGTGAAACAAGCAGAAGGGAAGTAGCCGAAGAACTGGTTGACATATTAGGGTTAAAAGATACGGTGGTTTTTAATGAGGTAACATCCAGCTATTTTAAAGATACCTATTTTGCCCCGCGTCCGCCTTCAGAACGTCTTATAAACAGGAAACTGGAGTTAAGGAATATGAATATTATGCGCGATTGGAAAGTTGCCCTACGTGAATATATTGCTGATTATTATACAGATTATTTGGAAGAAAAAAATATACCTGTAATAAAAGAAGATATAACTACATTATAAATATTACTTTCGGTAATGCGTATTGCTGCTTTTGGTTTTCGGTCAATACCTTTGGCAAAAGGAGCAGCCGGGGCAGATAAATTTGCCCTTGAATTATTTCCCAGATTAGTTAAACGGGGGCATCAAGTAATTGCCTATAACAGACAATACCCTGATGTATTTGTTGATGTTACGGCGTATAAAGGTGTACAAATAAAAACCTTTAAAACCACGTCAGTCAAAGGTTTTGATACCCTTTTGCACTCCCTCAAATGTACTTTTGATATTATTTTTAATAACACCGCCGATATTGTACATATACAAAATGGTGGTAATAGTATTTGGGCAATACCTTTAAGGTTATTTAGAAAAAAGGTGTTCATCAGTCAGGACGGTGTTGATTGGAAACGCGATAAGTGGTCGTGGTACGGTAAATTATATCTTAAAGCATCATCATTTATTACTGCATACATTCCCAACCAGGTAATATTTGATAATATTATAGCCAAAAAGCTTTTTGAGGATAAATTTAAAAGGAAATATAAATTTATTCCGTTTGGGAGTGAGGTAGAGCCCGATACCGGAAATACGGATATTTTGCAAAAATTGGGAGTAGATAAAGGTGATTATTATTTATTTGTTGGACGGTTTATACCAGACAAAGGGCTGCACTATTTAATACCCGCGTTTAAAAATTCAAACTCTGGCAAAAAGCTTGTTTTAATTGGCGGTTCACCTAACCCATCACCCTATGAACAGGAGTTAAGAGATATGGCTAATGATAAGGTAATATTTGCAGGTTACATATATGGGGCTGATGTAACTACGCTGATGTGTAACTGCTATTGTTATATACAGCCATCAGATGTTGAAGGACTATCGCCTGTTGTTTTAACTGTAATGGGGTTAAACGTACCCATTATAGTAAGTGATATTGCAGAAAATCAATATGCGGTTGCTGATGCGGCCCGTATGTTTAATAAGGCCGATGTAGAGTCATTAACCGATGTAATATGCTTTTGCGAGGCAAACTATCCCCAAATGTTAGCGCTCGCTAAAAAAGCTCAGGAGCGTGCCTTAAACGTATTTAACTGGGAAAAGGTAGCCGATGACCACGTAGAGGTTTTTATGACAGCTTAACTAGTAATTTTTCTCATAACATCATGCATGCTTTTTTATAATCCTCAGGCACACCGATATCAATAAACGTATCATTAAAAATCATTCCGTTTATTGAGCCGTAATGCACACATTTTTCCAACACCTCAGCTTCAAACGAAAAAACGTCAGGTAAACTATTAAAGTTAATCGCTTTTTTATTAACTATATATATACCTCCATTAATCAATCCTTCCCTAAGGTGTTGTTTTTCATTAAAGCTTATAATTTTGTTGTTCAATATTTTTACGCTGCCATACCTGTCAAAATCCGTCATGTGCTTTAACGCAATAGATATATCACTTTTATTGTTTTGATGAAAGTCCGCAAAGCGATTAACATCAATAGGGAAATAGGTATCACCATTAACTATTAAAACGTTGTCTTCGACAGTTTTACTTAAAGCATATTTAATAGCCCCGCCAGTACCTAAGGGTTTGTTTTCAGTAGCATATTTGATGGATATGCCCTTATAATTGGTATTAAAATGATTGAAAATAACATCGGCCTTGTATCCTATCGAAAGCGTCACGTTGTTAACCGGAAAATTAGATAACCACTCAAATATGTAATGTAAAAAAGGGGTGCCGTTAATTGGTGCCATAGGTTTAGGGATATCTTTTACAATATCACGCAATCTTGTGCCTAAACCACCGGCTAATATAATTGCTTCCATAAACTTTTGTATTTGTATAAATAACTAAACACGTTCATTACTTGTTAATCTTCCAGCCATGGCAACCACCCTCGCTAAATTGAAATGGAACAATTTCTCCGTCTTTATTTTTTTTCAATGAATTGATAATATCAATTTTTTTTGTCGGGTCAATTACGAACATAATAAAACCGCCGCCACCTGCACCTGATACCTTACCGGCAATAGCCCCGGCCTTTAAAGTTCTTTTTACTATACTATCAATATGATTATTGGTTATTGATTTGGCCATTTGTTTTTTGTTTTCCCATGCGCCGCCTAAAATATTTGCGTATGAACCAATATCGCCTTTTAAAATAGCCTCTTTCATATGTAATGAGCTTTGTTTTATTTGATGCATCGCATCAATAGCTACGGTATTGCCTGCTAATGTGTTTGCCTTTTGTTCATCAATAATTTGCGCGGACGAGCGCGACGCCCCGGTATAGTAAAGAAGCATACTTGATTCTAACTCATCAATTATCCATCTTTTTACACGTAAGGGATTAACCACTACCCGGTCATCATTAAAAAATTCCATAAAATTAAAACCGCCAAATGTTGCTGCATACTGGTCTTGCTTGCCTCCGCTTAAGTTTAGATCATTACGCTCAATTTCATAAGCAAGATGTGCTATTTCGTACTCACCCAAGGGTAGCCCTAACCATTCTGTAAAAGCCTTTACAATGGCTACAACCATTGCAGATGATGAGCCCAGGCCGCTGCCCGGAGGTGCATCAGAATAAGTTGTTATTTCAAATGATAATGGTTTGGTTATTTTAAAATCTTTTACAATTCTGTTATAAACGCCTTTATGCAAATCCAATATGCCGTCCATTGGTAATTGTAATGATGAGCTGTATGATACCGATTTATTGATATCGGGGGCAATTAATTTGATAAGCTTATTTCTGGTTTCTTTAATGGTGCAATAGGCGTATAAATTGATGGTTGCATTTAAAACAAGTCCACCGTATAAATCGCTATATGGCGAAACATCACTTCCACCACCCGCAAGGCCTAAACGGAGGGGTGCTTTTGAACGTATAATCATTATTTTATATCGACTTTTATTTAAAAATACTAAGTAGCTAAGGTACTGACTCTTTTGTCAGGATATTAATGTGGCTTTTTTAAAAATATCAACTATTTGCTTTGCTGTAGCCTGCCATGAAAAATCCTTTAAACGTTGCTGGCCCATGCTTATCATTTTTTTTTGTAAGCCAGTGTCTTGTAATACAGTATGTATTTTATCGGCAATATCGCCTACATTATAAGGATCGAATGATAAAACCGCATCGCCACCAACTTCCTGCAGGCAGGTATTGTTAGCTACCAATACCGGTAAATTATGCGAAAAGCCTTCTAAAACACCTAACCCGAAGCCTTCATTTAACGATGGAAAAACATACATTAACGCGCTATTATAAAGTTCTTCAACCTCGACATCAGTTAAATAACCGGGAATTACCACTGCGTTTTTTAGATCGTGTTTTTCAATAGCATTAAGTATTGATTCATAATCGTTATCAAACTTGCTGGTTGACAATGGGCCGGCCAAAACCAACTTTAATTCCGGGTACCCGGTTTTTTTAATTTCAGCGAAAGCATTTACCAGCGCCACCAAATTTTTCCTTTTAAACATAGCACCAACATGCAAAATGTAATTAGTTGGTGTAACAGATAAACTTTTTAAGAATTGATTCGGATTATTAGCAGTTTCATGATGATCAACCCTTTTGGGGCCACCATCATACACCACAATTAATTTGTCGGGCGCTAGTGTCGTAAAATTAACTATTTGTTTCTTGCCATAAAATGTTTTAGTGATAACGAACGATGATCTTTTTGCCGCCGGGATAGCCGTATTTTCATAAAGCCATAACCATAACTTTCCATAATTATCAGGCGATTCAAAAAAAAATGCATCATGAATGGTGGCAACAGTTTTATAATTTAGATGTATATAGGGTACACAATCATCAACGCAAAAAACAATATCGCATTTTTTTGACCATGCTTTTATAGGCAAAATCAATTGTTTCCATAGCTGATACCTGAAATGTCCAATCCATTTCAGTAGTTTATTGTTGCCTGTATAAATTGGAAAAGATGTGTCTAAAAAATGAAAACAAAGATCATCTCCGGCTAAATTTTCAAATTCTTTACGTAATTCTCCAAGGTAGCTCCTGATTCCTGTTTTAGCCACCCTTGCAACGCGCACATCTACTCCAATTGTTAAGGGCTTTTTTATCATATTTAGTTTTTGTGTTATTTAACAGGATTAAATATTACGGGTTTTTATCAATTTTGCAGGTACGCCTGCTAGTACCGAATTTGCAGGAAAAGATTTATTAACTACACTGCCTGCCGCCACAACGCAACCATCACCTAAAATAACTCCGGCTAAAATAGTGCAACCGGCACCCAGCCAACAATTATTGCCAATGATAACTGCTTGTTTGGTTACTCCCTGCTCTTTTATAGTTAAAAGTGTATCATCAAAAACATGATTTTCTGAAAATATTTGCACATTTGGCCCCATAATTACGTCATTGCCGATAGTAATACCGCCCTGACCGGCCAGGTAGGCCCGGGCGCTGATGCCAGTGCGGTTACCAATAACAATGCCGGTTCCTTTTTGTGCTATTACACCTGTACAAAACAAAATAGAATCGCGGGCTATAGAAACATGATCACCCAGTTGAATACCGTTTGCTGATAAGGCGTTAACACTCACATTGTCTTCCAATATCAAATTTTTGCCAGCGGATAGCTGGTAACCGTGTCTTACCTTAACCCGGCGGCCTATAAATAATAATCCGGCTGATCTTTTTAAGAACGGTTTTAAAAACAGCCCTCTTATTATTTGTAATATTCTAACCGTACTTATGCAAAGCATATCTGGTAATGAATAACTACTTTCCCATTTATAGTTGGGGTCGTTTTTTAATATTTTAATAATTTTTTCAATCATTAGGCACCGGAGATAATGCTTTTGTGGGGACTTTACTCATAATTAGACTTATAAGCAATCCTGATAAAAACCAATTCATATACGATAAATAAGTTGATGACTCTATTTCAGTAGTTAATGTAGATATTAAAAGTCCGACTTTTATAAAAAAAACGGCCATGCAAATTTTTCTTTCCTTACCTTTTAATACATGGAGCCATTTAAAGCTTACTTTAATAAGCATTATATATATAGTCAGGTATAAAATTGCCGCTATTATTCCGGCCTGAACACCAAGGATGATCATTTGATTTTCGCCGCCAATGTTTTCATTTAAACTGGCGCCAACCCTTCCGGATGAGCCTAACCCTATGCCAAATGGATGCTGGGCCATTGATATAATTCCCTCGGTCCATGCCAGCAAATGGCCTAAGCTTGATGGGTCACTAAAATCAATAGTATTCAAAAGTACTGCGATAAGGCCGCTATGATTATTTTCAAACTGGCAAAATAAGTATATAACATAAACAGCGGCCAAAATAAAGGCGTACTGAATGGCACGAGTGATGAGTTTTTTCTTTGTTAATAGCGCGTATACATAAATCATTAAGAAATAACTCGCCAATGGCGCACGTGATAAAGCAAACACGATTGATAAAAGCGTGGCCCCCAGGGCAAGTAAGCTAATACTATTGATTTTAAATTTGTTGTCGTCAGTTGTATATAAGCCCATAATTACAGCAAGAGCAAGCAGCGTAGCTTCGGCATGTTCAAGGGGACTTGTAAAAAAGCTGGCAAACCGTATGTAACCACTATCCGAGGTAAAGCCTTCTTCCAACCCCAGAGATCCCTCTTTTTGGAGGTTGTAATAATGGTAGCTGTAATCAAAATAGCCGGAATGAAATTGTAGGGGGCTTTGAAAAATCACTTCAACAACAACCACCGCAGCCGCTGCAATTGTTAACAGTATTATATAGTTAAAATACTTATTAATGTAAATCATTTTTGGATCAAAGGAACGCCCTGTAAAATAGACCACAACGTAAAAACAAATGCTTTTTAAAGATACCAGCCGGCCTGTAAGAGCCAGGCCGCCGATAGGGAGCAGGGCATAAATAATGAGGTATAAAAAAAAGAAAAATATTAAATAGTCAATAAGGTGAAGCCTGGGGCGATGTTTTAAGCCTGCTATATTTAAAACAAGTACACTAACTATAAGCAGTTCTTTAAATGACTGCATAAAAGGAATATAATCTTTAAGACCAAATGTAAAAGCGACCGACATGGCGGTAGTATACATCGATAATCCAAAAATCAGGTATGTCAATATCCCGCTGGTATTGCCTTTATATATTTCCCTTACGGCTGCAATAAATGAAGTAATATAGATTAACAGGAAAATAATAAACATGCCGGTGTGTTAACTTTGAGGCCAAATTAGGGTTTTTGGCTGAAATTTCATTTTTTCATCATTATTATACAGGATATGATTCATGATTTTATGAATAACACAATTTGGTTTACAAGGCAATAAGTTATA
>NZ_JBDTJZ010000210.1:0-16499 GCF_039935595.1 Mucilaginibacter sp.
ATCTATCTCCGCGGTTACAATTGTACCGCGGAGTTTTTTATTTTTGACCGTGAAGGATAAACATATCAATACCGCAAAACAAACAACTAACCAATGGCCCGGATGGCGCTTAACGCTGGTAATATTAAATGTATCGGCGTTAATGATAAGTATTATCCTGAGCTGGCATTTTATTAAAGGCGGTACTATTATCGGTTGCGATGGGTCGGGCCCGTGCGAACAGGTATTGAGCAGCAAGTGGTCTGTAATAGCGGGAAAAGTACCCGTTAGCGGGATGGCTATGGGCGCTTACCTTACCATGCTTATCGCTATTTTTTATACCGGCACGGATACAGAAACAACCATCAGGCGACTGGCATGGACGGTTATGCTGGTACTTGCCGGAGCATTTGCCGGAATGGCTATATGGTTCACCATTGTACAAAAATTTATTATCGGACAGCTTTGCCCCTATTGCCTAACAGAACATACCATAGGTATGTTAATAGCTGTTATCATTATCAGGCAGGCTGTTAAAGAGACAACCAATTATAAAGCAATAAAACCAATGGCCATAGGGCTGCTTGTTGCGGCCTTACTGGCAACAAGCCAGATCATCTTTACCCGCCCTGCTGCCTATCAGGATGGAACAGCGCAGGCTGTTGATATACCCACAATTTCAAATGCCGACTCGCCGATCGTCGGATCAGCTAACGCGCCTTACATCATTAAGGTGCTTTTTGATTATAACTGCCCGCATTGCCAAAAATTACATGGTATGTTAAACCAGGTCATATCCCGGTACCATGACAAGATAGCCTTCGTTTTGTGTCCGGCACCGTTAAATACACAATGTAACGCTTACATCCCGTTTGATGTAGACGCATACAAAAACTCGTGCGATCTGGCTAAAATTGGCATGACGGTTTGGTTTGCCAATCATAAAGCATTTGCCGATTTTGATAAATGGATGTTTACCGCAGATGCCGGTAACGAATGGCAGCCCCGCAGCACCGAAGCCGCAAAGGCAAAAGCTATTGAATTGATAGGACAGGCAAAATTTGATACGGCATCGTCATCACTCGTGGTACAACAGTATATCCAAGCCTCTGTGCAGCTTTATGGCGAAACCGTAAAAACCGGCCGGGGTGGTGTACCTAAGCTGATGTTTGGCTCCAATTGGGTTATTCCCGAACTGACAAATGCAGATGATCTGATTAATATTTTACAAAAAAGCTTGTCTGTACCAAAGCCTTGATCAAGATAAATATCATTGGCAATAAAAGCTTTAATAATTTTAATTTTTATAATAGCTTTATGGCGCGCTGCATCGCGGCCAATTTGTACCAATTACAAACCAATAACTTAATGCCATGAAGAGAAACCTGCTGCTATTGCTTTGTTTAATAGCGTTTTCCATTACTGTAAAAGCAGCCAAAGTTGACACCGTTGTCACTCACAGCGATGTGATGAAAAAGAACATTAAAGCCGTAATTATTACCCCGGACAACTATGCAGCCGGCAAACAATACCCGGTAGTATATTTATTGCATGGCGCAGGCGGCGATTACAGTGACTGGGTAAAAAAAGGCGGCAACGTAGCGGCCAATGCCGACTTGTACAACATCATCATCGTTTGTGCCGATGGTGGCGTCACCAGTTGGTATTGGGACAGTCCGGTTGACCCTACCTACCAATACGAAACCTATATCACCAAAGAGCTGGTTCCCTTTGTGGATAAGAACTATAAAACTATAAAAAATCGTAACGGCAGAGCCATAACCGGCTTAAGCATGGGCGGGCACGGCGGGCTGTACCTGGGCATACGCCATCAGGATCTGTTTGGCGCAGCGGGCAGCATGAGCGGCGGGGTTGATATACGCCCCTTTCCTAACAACTGGGACATGGCCAAACGATTAGGCAGCTACGCGCAAAACCCTGATAACTGGAACAAGTACACTGTTATTAACCAATTGCATCTACTAACGCCAAACTCGCTGGCTATTATATTTGATTGCGGTAGCGAGGACTTTTTTTATAAAGTAAACACCGAGTTGCACGATAAACTGTTGGAGCTGAATATCCCGCATGATTTCATCGTTCGCCCGGGGGCGCATAACTGGCCCTATTGGACAAACTCTGTAAAATACCAGATGCTATACTTCGATACCTTTTTCAAAAAAAACAATAAATAAAATATCTGCTTAAAATGAAAAATATAAACATCCTTTTTACCTGTTTGCTGTTAACTATTACAACAGGTGTATTTGCGCAAAAGCAGTCTGTTACTATTAGCAGTCCTGATAAAAAACTAAAACTAACCGTTTTTACTGCCGATAAAAAATTGGTGTACTCGGTTAATGCAGGCAGTACGCCAATTATTAAAACATCAGCATTGGGTTTAATGGCTGATAGTGCAGACCTTGGCACTGATGCCCGCATAACTGGCGCTGCAAAATTGAGTCAGATAAACGAAACCTATAGCATTTTAGGTAACCACCCCATAGCGCATAACCACGCGGTGGAAGCCGAAATACCCGTAACAGGAGCCGGTAAAAAATATAGCCTTATAGTTAGGGTTTATAATGATGGTGTAGCTATCCGTTATACCCTACCCGCTGATATAAAACGTATTGATGCCGACCATACCGCATGGACGCTGCCCGATAATATCACCAAAATTGCCTGGGCCGATTATTCGCAAAGCTATGAGGGCCTTAACTATGTTACGCCTTTTGAGAAGGTCCCCGAAGGGAAAACCATTATGGCACCCGTTACGTTTCAAACCAACGGCTACTATGTTTCCATAACCGAGGCCGACTGCGAAACCTTTTCGGATATGGCATTAATGCGTAACGGCAATGTGCTGAGCGCAAACTTTCCATTCGCTAAAAAGGGCTGGGAAATAAAGCCGCCTACCGCCGTTTTAAATGGCACGTACCACGGCAAGGCGGTATCGCCGTGGCGCACTACATTGGTAGCACGGTCATTGAACGCGTTGGTTAACTCCGACCTTATCACCAACCTATGCCCCGCCCCTGCAAAGGGATCGGATTTTTCGTGGGTTAAACCCGGTCGTAGTATGTGGCAATGGTGGAGCGTTGGCTCGCCAAAGTATGAGGACCAGAAAAACTGGTATGATGCCGCCGCTAAATTAAAATGGGAATACTACCTGGTTGACGATGGCTGGCGCTACTGGAAACAACCCGGCAAGGACCAATGGACGCTATTAAAAGAAGTAGTAGACTATGGCAAAACCGTTGGCGTAAAATCCATTATCTGGGTGGACTCTAAAGAGTTTCGGAAAGCTGCGGACCGCAAGGCTTATCTGGAAAAAGTTAAAGCTGTTGGGGCCGATGGTATTAAAATAGATTTTATACCCGATGCCACTGCCGAAATTATGCAATGGTATGCCGAAACCCAGCAGGAATGTGCCGACCTGCATTTGCTGCTTAACTTTCATGGTAGCGTAAAACCTACCGGCCTGCGCCGCACCTACCCTAACGATATTACCCGCGAAGCCATACGCGGCAACGAATACCACATGACCCGCTACCACCGTGTGATGCCGCCACAACATGATATTACCGTACCATTTACCCGCCTGCTGGCCGGCCCTGCCGACTTTACCTCGGTAATACTGAACCCTAAGGAATTAACCACCACCAAATTTACCTGGCCGCACGAGTTTGCGCAGGCCATTGTGTACCTGTCGCCTATTATACATTTTGCCGATCAGTATCAGTTTTATCTGGATAGCCCGATGTTTGACCTGTTTCAGCAGGTGCCTACCGTGTGGGATGAAACCCGCGTGCTTAACTGCACCAGCATGGGCGATGTGGTTGCTTTTGCCCGCCGTAAAGGCACCACCTGGTGGATTGGCGTAATGAACGGCGGCACCGAGCAGGAAGTAAAAATACCGCTTGATTTTTTAACCAAACCAACCAAAGCCACACTGGTTTATGATGGCGATACCAATACCAGCGTTGACCGTAAAGAACAAACCGTAAGTAACAAAGATGTGTTGACTATTAAATTGCGTCCGAGTGGTGGATTTGTGGCGAGGATGTAACTATTATTACAGATATATAAACATTCAGTAACATTGAATAATTACCTGACTAAACCATGAGATCATATACCAAACTCCTATTGTTATCCGCTTTTTGCTTGATTATCATAATGAAATCAAATGCGCAAACCCCACGGTCAGAAACCTTGTTTGATGAGAACTGGAAGTTTTATAAGGGAGATGCGACCGGAGCAGAAACAAATACGTTTGATGACAGGTCATGGCGGGTGGTTGATTTGCCGCACGACTGGAGCATCGAGCCCCTGCCAAACCAATCGCCCGGCGAAGTTATAGGTCCGTTTACCAGGAAAAGTCCAGGTGCGACTGCTACGGGGTATACCTTAGGCGGTACCGCCTGGTACAGAAAAACCTTTACTTTAAAAGCAGGAAGTCCCTATAAGCAATCGCTGATAAGGTTTGATGGTGTATATATGAATTGCGAGGTATGGGTTAACGGTAAATTATTAGCCACTCATCCGTACGGATATACGGCTTTTGATGTTGATATAAGCAACGCTGTAAAACCAAACGGACAACCCAATATAATAGCCGTTAAAGTGCAGAATGAGGGTAAAACTTCACGCTGGTATAGCGGGTCGGGAATTTACAGGCATGTATGGCTGGTGAGCAAACAGCCTGTTCATATAGAACAAGATGGCGTATGGGTGACAACGGAAAGCTTATCGGCAGATAAAGCCAGGATCAAAGTATCGGCAAGTCTGGATAATGAGACAGGAAAGAATGCGACGGTTCAATTGTCGGTTAAGCTAATCGGGCCGGATGGGAAAGTTGTTCAAATTGTAAAAGCGCCCCCTATGCAGGTTGCCGGGGCAGATAAGCAAATAACACAATATTTAAATGTTAGTAAACCCAAAGCATGGTCGGTTGAAAAGCCTGATCTGTATACTGCCGAGGTAGAAGTATTTGCCAACGGCAAAGTTACCGATAAAAGCAAGGCCACTTTTGGAATACGCACCATTCATTTTGATGCCAGTACCGGGTTCACCTTAAATGGTAAAAGGGTATTGTTAAAAGGCGGCTGCATGCATAATGACAATGGCTTTTTAGGTTCGGCAACGATAGACAGGGCCGAAGAGCGCCGGGTAGAACTGATGAAGGCCAATGGCTTCAATGCCATACGCACCAGCCATAACCCACCATCAAAGCAATTTTTAGATGCCTGCGACCGAAACGGTGTGCTGGTGATTGATGAAGCTTTTGATATGTGGGAAAGGCAGAAAAATGCGCAGGATTATCACCTGTATTTTAAAGATTGGTGGCAAAAAGATCTGCAGTCATTAATATACCGCGACAGGAACCACCCGTCGGTTATTTTCTGGAGTATAGGCAATGAAATTAATGAGCGGGTAGATTCGCTTGGCCTTGCTATTGAAAAGCGGCTGGTGGCCGAGGTAAAGCGCCTTGATAATACACGACCGGTTACAGAGGCGATATGCAGTTTTTATGATCACCCTAATTATAAATGGGAAAGCACTATACCGGCATTTGCCATGCTTGATGTTGGTGGGTATAACTATATGCGTTCGGAGTATGAATCGGACCATAAACTACACCCTGAGCGTGTAATGATGGGGACTGAATCATACCCTAAAGATGCTTTTGAGTACTGGATGCAGGTTAAGAAAAACCCCTATGTTATAGGTGATTTTGTTTGGACGGCTATGGATTACTTTGGCGAAACCGGGTTAGGGAACAGTCGGTTAAGCGACGAGCCGGGCAGGGGTTTATTAAAGCAATTTCCATGGTTTAATGGTTTTTGCGGAGATATAGATATTACGGGATCAAAAAAGCCCCAAATGCTTTACCGTGATGTACTTTGGGAGAATAGTATGATGGAGATAACTGTGCATGCACCTATCCCCGAAGGGAAAAAAGAAATAGTGAGCCAATGGGGCTGGCCCAATGAATGGCAAAACTGGAACTGGGCCGGGAACGAGGGAAAAATGATGGACGTACGCGTGTTTTCAAATTACCCGCTTATCCGCCTGGAGTTAAATGGCAAAGTAATTGGCGAGCAAAGATCAGGTGAGGATACTAAACTGATAGCCGCCTTTAAAGTGCCGTACCAGCCGGGAGTGCTAAAGGCCATCGCCATAAAGGATGGTAAGGAAGTAGCATCAAAACAACTGTCAACCACAGGTAAACCCGCAAAAATTAAATTGATTGCCGACAGAACCAATATAAAAGCAGACCGTAACGATCTTTCGTACGTAAAGATAGCCATAACCGATGCAGCCGGAAACATTATACCTGATGCTGATATCCCTGTTAAACTAAGCGTTGCCGGCGATGGCGAAATAGCCGGAAGCGGCAGTGCCAGCCCTAATGATATGGAAAGTGTTAACAGCCCCGTTTGCAAAACCTACCGCGGACAAGCACTGGCTATTTTGCGACCATTAAAAAACAATAAATCCGGAAGCATCAAATTAAAAGCTGAGGCAGCCGATTTACAAACCGGGGAATTGGTTGTAGTGGTGGGGAGGAAATAGGCAATGATATTAAGAATCTACGTTAGATTTGCTTTAGCGGCTTTAATAGTTTGCATATTTGGATGTAATGAAAGCGGTAAACCAAAAGCAAATGAAACGCAAGTTAATGCGATTTTAAAAGTTAATGCTCCGGTAACGTCGGATACCACAAAGGATAAACAGGATATTCAAACACTCATTCGTAGCTTGCTTTTATGGGCGGAAGATCATAAAGGGGTTCCGGACTTACTCCCATTTGTTATAAATCGGCAGGATAGTACAGTTACAGGCTTTGATTTAACCAAACTCAAAGGAGTTGATGATAGTTTGAAAACTACAGGTTTTTTTTCTGAAGAGTTTATCAATAACTACAACCAAATCGTTCAAATGCTTGATAGGCGGATGAAAAATAAGAAGATTGCGCCTTTTTCGACAGGAGAAATACCCCCTTTCGGTTTCAATACTGACGCTGACCCCTGGTGCGATTGCCAGGACGTACCCTACGAAAGCCCTAACGCTTATAACTTAGTTGATGTACATATTATTGAATTAAACAGCGAAGGCGGTAAAATGTATTGGACGTGGGGTAGCTTACCTAAAGGCGTATCACCCGATTGGAGAACCGTTACCTATAAATTCAATGTGACCAAAGAGTATGGGAAATGGAAAATATCTTATTTACAGGGTTTTGACATCAAAAGAGCTTAATAAATACAAACCGATGTCTTTAAAGTATTTACGTTACATGTTGGTTACAACACCAACATAGGCATAATACTTAATTTATCGAAGACAATGATTACGAAGGCACAGCATTTCAGACGAAACGTTCGGAAAAATGTTAAGAGTGTGATCGATTACATAGATCGAAATCATGTGCTGCGTGAAAATGACAAAGCTGTCAAACCATCCGAAAGTAAGATATGCATGTTTTGCGGCAGCAATGAAAATATTACTAAGGAACACATGATACCTCGTTGGGTATTCTCCGGAAGCACTAACGCCTTCTTTACCGTAAACCTGAACGGTTTGGATCAAAGTTATAACAAAGCGACTATCCCTGCCTGCGCAAAATGTAATGCTGAATTACTCAATGACCTTGAAAAAACCATTCAGGGATTATTTGAAAACCGAGATGTTTCAACTGATCCATTCGAATGGAATGAAACACAATATATTATTCGATGGCTCGAACTGATAGACTATAAGTTCCAGATATTCAATATCACCCGAAAGTTTTTAGTGCCCAAAAACGCGGAGAAGGTAGACTACTTGATGGATTTTCCACTTTATATGCTTTTACAAAACAAAGACTATTCTCCATTTCAAGTACTATCAGCAATTCGACGTTCCCTGAAACGCCTTTCTGTTGCCAAAAAGTACAACCATCTCAATTCGCTTGTTGTGTTTAAAACCAGTAATAAGGGGTTTCACTTTTTTCACACCATCGATGAATTTATATTCCTTGAATTTCCAAAGCATCAGATCGCTTTATTTTACTTTTTTAAACAAGAATTTGAGACTACTGGCGAAGCCCATGACGCAGCCATGGAAATCATTAAAAAGGTTTATTAGTCGCAATTTGTTGGTGTTATCAGGAGACTATATACCTGTTGTCACCGACATGTAACCTAATATTTATTGAATTTCCTATATCCCCCCTACCTGGTCCAGGTTTCAACTTCGTCCTACAATTCGGCAAGCATCTTCTTGTCTTATTAAGCTGAAATACAATGTATTATGTAACCAGGTTATACAGCGCTACACTTAAACCAATGGGCGGTTCTGCCACCTTATTTGTATAAAAAACATGGTTAACACATTTTGACCTGATTTTTTACTTAATAGTCTGAATATCAAATAATTAAATCAAAAAATACGCCGAAATGTGTTAAGTTGTGTTAACCCTTAAATTATATACCTGCTTACTAACTAATTCCTTCAAGTCCCCTCATGGTCTAGCATATATATGGTTACCTAACAACACCAACATGGGCATTGATTCTTATGTTGTTTATTTTTCTTCACTTTTTCATATTTTCAGAAACAAAAACGGTCCTCGTTTGTGATTTTTATATAAAACATAAATATTATGATACAAATACTTCACAACCTGCCGGACAATATGGTGGGCGTCGAACTAAGCGGCGAGGTAACTAAAAAAGAATACGATACCATTTTTCCCGAAGTGGAAAAACTGGTAAAAAAGAAAAACAAGATTAACTATTTGGCAGTCATTAAAACGCCGCTGAGTCATTTAACCATTGGCGTGTGGTGGGATGACTTCAAATTGGCGTTGAAACATTATTCCAAATGGGAGCGGGTAGCAATTGTAACAGACGAGGAAAATATAAGCACTGTTGCTAATACTTTTGATTTTGCTTACCCGGGAGATATGAAAACGTTTAAGGTGAGCGAATTTGAAAAGGCGGTACAGTGGGCTTCTGGGACTAAAGCAACTGTTGCCTGACAAAAAACTGTTCAAGCCGCGCGGGGTTTCCTGAAAGGAACGCGACGGAATGTCCCGCTCCCTCGAGTATTACTTATTCATTACTTTAAAATCGGCATTAATTTTATAACGACCGCCTTTTTTGGTATTGATTGTTAGTGACTTGCCGTTATAATGTAAATGGCCTATTTTTCCATTTTTGGATAGTACTTCCGCTTCTTGCAAAATTCCGTTTTGCCATTTCATGGAAACCTCAAAGCCCCCGCGTGCGCAAATACCCGAAATTGTGCCCGTTTTCCAGGCGTCGGGCCGGGCGGGTAATAAATAAATGTCGTGGTCGTCTGATTGTAGCAGCATCTCGATAACACCTGCGGCACCACCAAAATTCCCATCTATCTGGAAAGGCGGATGCGCATCCAATAAATTAGGATAAGTACCGCCACCACCTGTATAGTTAATATTTTTTGCCCCATCGGGCTCTACATAATTAAGCAACTCCCTATACATTTTATAAGCATGGTTGCCATCACCAAGCCGGGCCCAAAGATTAATGCGCCAGCCCTTTGACCACCCGGTAGTATTATCCCCCCTTATTTCGAGGGTCTTTTTAGCTGCCTGCGCCAATTGCGGCGTTTTTAAAGGCGTTATTTGATGGCCGGGATATAAGCCATATAAATGACTTTGGTGACGATGTTGCGGATCGGCATCTTTCCAGTCATGGTACCACTCCTGCAAATTTCCGTTCTTCCCAATCTGGTAAGGGTATAGTTGATTTAAAGCTGTTTTTAAACTATCCCTAAAACCTTTATCCACTTTCAATTCCTCTGCTGCCTGTATGGTTTGGTTAAAACATTCCCTTATCATGGCAAGGTCGGCAGTTGAGCCATATAGTGTTCCGCCTTTATAACCATCAGGCGTAACATAATTGTTTTCGGGAGAGGTTGACGGCGATGTAATTAAATAACCTTGCTTGTCTTTTACCAGCCAGTCTAAACAAAACATGGCGGCGCCCTTCATTAGCGGATAGGCATATCCTTTTAAAAAATCCCTGTCGCCGGTGTATAAGTAATGATCCCAAAGATGTGTTACCGCCCATGTTCCGCTCATGTTCCAGTTGGCCCAGGTGGGGTCGCTTTTTCCAAAATCACCCACCGGATTACTCATGGCCCATATATCAGAATTATGTGCCGATGCCCATCCCCTGTTTATACCATAAAATGTTTTGGCAGTAACTTTACCTGTGGTTGCCAGGTTACCAATAAAACTTAAAAAAGGCATATGCATTTCAGATAGGTTGGCAGACTCGGCCATCCAATAATTCTCTTCCACATTAATATTCATGGTATAATTACTACTCCAGGGCGGGCGTATATAAGGGTTCCATATTCCCTGTAAATTTGCAGGCACACCAGGAGTTCTGGAACTTGATATCAACAAATAGCGACCATATTGAAAATATAAAATTTCCAGGTTTTTATCATCAGCCCCTTTGGTATATGCTTTAAGGCGTTCATCCGTAGGCAAATCAGGTATAGTATTTTGAGCAAGATCAAACGTCACTCTTTTAAAATACTTTTGATAATCGGCTACATGATTTTTATTAAGCATCGGGTAACTTATTTTAAAAGCATCATCCAATTGCTTTTTAGCCAGAGCTTTGTTATTCAACCCATTTTTTGCCGGATCTTTGTCAAAACCATTAAAACTTGTCGCGGTTGACACGAATAATATGGCCTCGTCGGCATTGTTTACCTGTATGGTACTGTCAGAAACAATAACGTGCCCACCTGTGTTTTTAATTTTAAAGTACGATGAAAATCTTGTTCCCCGGGTTTCATCAAACTTAATTGGCTCTGTCTCTCTCCAATAATCGGGAGCAACATGGTAGGGAGCATAACCATTTACCTGCAATATGTTATCTGCACCGGATGATGTATATTTTAACAGGCTTTTAAATGAAACAGTAAAATTTAAAGCACCTTTTTTACTTGCTGACAGTTTAACAACCATTACTTTATCCGGATGTGAAACAAAGTACCTGCGTGTGTAATGTACATCGTCTGCATCATAACTAACTGTTGCAATAGCTTTATTTATATCCAATTCCCGGCGGTAATTTTTATATTCGCTATGATGCTTAAATGTGAGCATCATAGTGCCTAAAGGAGCATAAGACTCAGAAAATTTTCCTTGAATGCTTCTATTTAACCTATCAGCCAGTTTATAATTTTCATTACTCAATGCCTCCCTAATTTCGGGAATATGCTTGTATGCATCCGGGTTCATGTAGGGGTCAACCGGTTCGCCCGACCATAAGGTAGCATCATTAAGATAAATTTGATCTGATAAAACACCGCCAAAAACAGTAGCACCTGTTTTACCATTTCCTAATACCAGGGCTTCTTCAAAATGCGCAGCAGGCTTGTTATACCATAACGTATTTACATTTTGTGCCATCGATGTCCCGCATTCACCTAATAATGCTAAAAATAAGATCGTAAAAATTATGAATGGGGTCTTTTTTATTACCATATTTTTCTGCTTCCCTCTAAAAATCTGCATACTGTCTTGTCCTGAAATAAGTTTACACAAAAAAATGTAAAAAATATAACAAAACCATGTGCTACTTTATCTCCCTCACGTAAAGCGATTTTACATCCACAACAGTTGGGTTATGAAGGTGGCAAAGTTGAAAGCCGATATTACCGCTGCTAAAACCCGCATCATGTACCATGTCAATAGTTTTAACACCGTTAAGCCAGGCTTGTATATGATGTCCTTTGGCTACTATATAATAATGGTTCCAGTCGTTAAATTTTACAATTTTGGGCACCAGCGCGTCAGGAAACTTCTGTACCATGTTACCCCTGCGTTCTTCCCACAACGATCCCCAGTAACCTTTACCCATATCTATCTGATAGCCGGGCGCATCGTCCCAACTGGTTGGGTTAATGCGTATACACACCCCCGAGTTTGCATCCTCGTCTCCCACCATTTTTATCATTACGTTTAATTCAAAATCGGTGTATACTTTTTTTGTATAACTGTAGTGGTGTTCTTTTTCTTTACCTATGCTACCGTGTAACATGTGGTTGCTTAACTGCCAGAAGGTATTTTCAAAATTCCAGTCGTTTACATTGGCCAGCATATCCACCCAGCCTTTACCAACAGGCTTTCCATTCACCATTTTACCACCTGCGGGCAGGGTGTTTTTTAAGGTAGTATCAGCCTGTGCATAAGCGGTTGAATAAATTATTACCGGCAGTAAAAGCACGGTTAACAATTGAAGCATTTGCCTTTTTGCATTTTTTATTACGCTAATGGCATTATTTTTTGAGCAGGTCATTGGTTTACGTTTAATAATTGGTTTTCAGGTAAATAAAGGTAGTAATATTCTGAAAACAACCAAGAATAGCGTTAACAAACGCGGCTTAAACGAAGAAAGCCCCTTAGTGATATACTAAGAGGCTTTATATGTTGTGCGCCCACCTGGGCTCGAACCAGGGACCAAAAGATTATGAGTCTTCTACTCTAACCAACTGAGCTATAGGCGCGCTTGAAATTCCTAAAAATTTCAGGCTGCAAATATGCGTATTTGCAGCCTGAAATCAAAAAAACATTTTAATATTTATTTTTGGTACGTGTTACTTTCCTACTTCTATAATATGAAAGCTACCGGGTATTTGCCTTGGCCTTCCGCCATTAGGGTTAGGTTCGGTTTTAGCAGCAGGCAAATACAGTTTATGTGTTACCAGGTCAATGCCTATAGTACGGGCTGATGGCTCGGATACTATATTTTCAACAAACTCAAATTTATCAGCACTCACTTCTCTTATGGCGCTAATGGTACCTTCGCCGTTTGAGGCATAGGCCATTTTCAGCCCCGGGTCAAATACAACGCCATCGGTGCCGCCAATAGGGTATGTGCCTATGGTTTTGCCGTTAGATGCATCCATTACAACCATTGTTTTGGTATCACCACAGCCTAAAAATAAACGATTGGTTTTACGGTCGATATCCAGCCCGCTCGGGCCTTCGCCGCCGTTAATTTTATAGCGGGTAATTTCTTTATAGGCTATTGGGTCTATTACTATCATGCTGCTGGTGCCTTCGCCATTAATAAATATCTTACCTTTTCCGTCAGATACCGCGGTCTCCGGTTTATCGCCCAGGGGTACAGTGCCTACAACTTTATCGGTAACAGGGTCAATAAAAGTCGCGTCCTTGCTGCGGCCATTGCAGGTCATTATTTTTTTTGAGTAATCGTCATAAAAAATGGCGTCGGGGTTTTGCCCTACCGGTATAGTGGCCAATACATTAAATGTTTTCAAATCAAACACCACCACCGCATTTGCACGGCCTGCGCTGATATAACCTTTCCCTAATGATTTAACTAAAGCAACGCCATGCACACCCATAGCAGGGACATAACCTATCGAGTCGCCGGTTACCGTTGAAAGTACATTTATCTGGTTGCCATGCGAGGTATAAATTCGCTTCGCCTCGCCATCCACATTAATATAATCCCAGCCGCCTGAACTGTGAATAGGGATATCTTTTATAATATGAAAACCGGTTTTAGTTTGCGCGGCGGCGGACAGACTTAACGCCACACTGAAAAATAGATTTAAAATGGATAATTTTTTAATTGGGTTCATGATAATTGGTTTTTTTTATGCTATTTAGTTAAAAAAACTGTAGTAATTCTGTAGCTGATTACGCTTTACTATACGCCTGTATTTATACATATTTGCTGCAATTATGCAAAGCATCAAAAACATCATTTTCGACTACGGCAACGTAATATTTGATATCGACTTCACCCGGGTACAACAGGCCTGGAAAAATTTGGGCATAACCAATGCGCACGAATTTTATGGTCACCGTCAGCAAGACCCGGTATTCAATTTATTGGAGCGGGGCGAGATCAGCCCGGCCGATTTCCGCGACCGCATCAGGGAGATATCACAAAAACCTGATTTAACCGACCAGCAAATAGATGATGCCTGGAACGCTATATTCGTAGGCATACCACCCGGAAATCATGAATTACTTCAAAAAGTTAACGCAAAGTACCGTACGTTTTTGCTAAGTAATATCAATGCCATTCATTATGATTATGTACACCAATATCTGCAAGAAGAATTTGGCATACCCAAAAATGATCATTTGTTTGAAAAGGTTTATTACTCGCACCTAACAGGCAAACGTAAACCAGAGCCCGAAATTTTTGAGCAGGTGTTGCACGAAAACAACCTCGACCCGGCCGAGACCCTATTTATTGATGGTAGCCCGCAGCATTTGGAAACCGCTAAGAAACTGGGTATGCAAACTTATTTAATGACCGCCCCCGATAACATTCAGGAGTTTTTTAAAGCGAACGGCTTGTTGCAATAGTTATAACCTGCGTCGTTTCTTTTCCTTAACAATCAAACCCAACTCTCGGCTCATTTGGCCGGATATAGATGTATTTTCCTGCGCACGCCTAAACAGGTAGGGTAATACAGCCTCAACAGGGCCGTAGGGCACATATTTAGCTACATTATAATTGGCATGAGCCAGGTTAAAACTTAAATTATCGCTCATGCCCAGCAATTGTGCAAAGTAAACATTTTCATTTTTGGGGTCGATGTGTTTCTCGGTTATCAATTCAGTCAGCAAACGGCAGCTATCTTCATTATGGGTACCGGCTACCACGGCTATTTCGCTGTTATGATCAATACAATAAACCAGGGCATCATTATAATCCCTGTCGGTAGCTTCTTTATCCGGCTGTATTGGGGATGGGTATACCATTTCAGCCGCTCGCGCGCGCTCCTTTTCCATGTAAGCCCCACGAACCAGTTTGGCCCCTAAAATAAAGCCCTCGCTTACTGCAAAAACATGATCGTCAATTAAAGAGCGCAATTTATCATGCCGGTACAACTGGTAGGTATTATATACAATGGCTCTTCCTTTATTATAACGCTGCATCATATTTAGCGCCAGTTGATCAATCGCTTTTTGTATCCATGTCTCTTCGGCATCAATCATTACGGGCACATCACTTGCATGCGCTTTTTCGCAAATGGCAGCTACGCGATTTTGTACGTTTTGCCATTCTTGCTTTTCTGCAGGAGTTAATGGCATACCTGCATCCAATTTTTCCAGCAGTGCAAACCTCGCTATCCCTGTTACTTTAAACACGGTTATGGGTACCGCTTTATCTTCGGTTGCACGGGTAATAGTGCGGATAATCTCGTCGCGGGTATTATCAAAAACCTGTTCTTCATCCTCGCCCTCTACCGAATAATCCAATATGGTACAAACGCCGCCTTCATACAGGCTTTTAATAGTGATGCCGCATTCGGCAATAGTTTCGCCGCCGCAAAAATGTTTAAATATGGTGGCCTTTATCAGGCCCTTAATGGGTAACCTAATTTTAACAGCGAAATTGGTTAGCGGGGGGCCAACCTTTACTAAAAGGTTATTGTTTATTACCTTAAATAGCCAGTAGGCGCGGTTTAAAGCAGCATTGCTATAGTGTTTAAAAGCAATTTCGGTATTTTCAAAATTCATACATATCAGTTAACCGTCAACAAAAATACTACTTACATAACCCAATATTGTGCGAATAGTTTATTTTTGCCACCGCATGATAGAATTTAAACTTAACGGCGACTATATTCCGATGATACAATTATTAAAAGCGGCTAATCTGGTACAAACCGGTGGCGAGGCGCAAATAGTTGTAACTGAGGGCGAAGTAAAATACAATGGCGCGGTTGACTATCGCAAACGTCTTAAAGTAAAAAAAGGCGATGTAGTTGAATTTAATGGTGAGACGATAAAGGTGATATAATTTTTATGGGTACGGATACAATTTATAGCGACAGCGCTATTGATATTATGGATACAATCGAGAGCAATAATTACAATATATATTTTGAAAACAGCCTTAATGAACTGACGAGGTTTATTGACAATGGCAAATATTCAAAACTTTTTATTTTAACCGATGAAAACACAGGTGAGCATTGCCTGCCGTTGGTTAAAGAAGCCATTGGCGACAGAGCTTTTGATATTATTGAAATTAACGCCGGAGAAGAAAGCAAAGATATTGATTTTTGCATTGGTGTTTGGAAAATGCTGATTGATTTTGGTGCCGACCGCAGAAGCTTAATGGTAAACCTGGGTGGCGGAGTAATTAGCGACCTTGGTGGCTTTGCTGCATCAACCTTTAAGCGCGGGATAGATTTTGTACACGTACCTACTACGCTACTTTCACAAGTAGATGCATCTGTTGGTGGCAAAACCGGGATAGATATTGATAGTATTAAAAACATCATCGGCACATTTACCCAGCCAAAAGCAGTGTTTATTAGCGATGATTTCCTAAAAACGCTACCTGAACGCCAGATACTTTCAGGTTTAGCCGAAATGCTGAAGCATGGTTTAATTTGCGATGTAGCCTACTGGGATCAACTTAAAACAAGTGATCTTACCCAACCAACTGCCGAGTTAATTTACC
>NZ_JBDTJZ010000211.1:0-25506 GCF_039935595.1 Mucilaginibacter sp.
TTTAATATAAAAGCTTTAACGCCGCCCCGTCTGCAGAAGATTCAGCAGCAGTAAAGGCGCAGGTTGAAAAATTGATACCGGCCTTAAAAGCAAGCACCAATGATTCCTTATTTGTGCAGATAAACTCTGAAACAAAAACACCGTTGGCTTTTGTAGGTAAAGGTAAACTTGATCCTAAAATAGACTCTATTATGTTTAAAGCGGCACCGGGTACAATTTACGGGCCTTATATATCAAACGGCAGCTACAGCATTGCTAAGCTGGTTAATTACGAAGTAGGACCTGATTCGGTTTCGGCAAAACATATATTGCTTAACCCCACAATGGAAGGTGGCGTAGATAAAGCGTTGGCTAAAGCCGATTCAATAAAAAAAGTGATACAGAGCGGTAAAAAAACATTTGCCGATATGGCAAATATGTATTCTACTGATAAGGGCTCCGCAACAAAAGGGGGCGATCTGGGTACTTTTGGCCGTGGGGCTATGATACCGGCCTTTGAAGAGCCTGTATTTAACGGTAAAACCGGCGACTTTAAAATAGTTACTACACAATACGGTGTTCACCTTATTCAAATAGGCGCCCAAAAAGGGTCGTCAAAAGTGGTTAAGGTGGCTGTGGTTAATAAACCATTAACTGCAAGCAGCAAAACACAAACGGCAGCATACAGCAAAGCATCGGCATTTCTTGCCTCGCTTAACAATGATAATTTTGACCAGCAAGCCGGTAAAACAGGCTTGAAAAAAGGTGTTGCCGAAAATGTAAACGCATTGGCAGCTACCCTGCCAGGTTTAGATAATGCCCGCGATTTGGTAAGATGGGCGTATAAAGCCGACAAAGGTTCAATATCTGACCAGGTGTTTACCGTTGGCGACCAATACGTTGTAGCCCGCTTAACACAAATTAAGCCAAAAGGAACACTGGCACTGGATGTGGTTAAAAAACAAATTGAACCTGCAGTGCGCAACCATGTAAAAGCCAAAATGCTTACTGATAAAATAACAGCGGCATTAAACGGTTCGTCAACAATTGACCAGGTAGCACAAAAGGCCGGCAGTAAAGTAACGCCTTTACAAAACATAGTTTTTGCCAACCCTATTTTACCTGGTGTTGCTACCGAATATAAACTGGTAGGCACAGTGTTTGGATCGCAGCCTAATAAATTATCTAAACCGGTTGAAGGCCAAAGTGGGGTATATGTATTTACGGTTGACGGCTTTACAAACCCTGCACCGCTTAACAATGCGGTACGTCAAAGAGAACAAATAGCCCAGGCTATACTACAGCGTGCCCAAAATCAGGTGTTTGATGCTCTGAAAGATAAGGCGAATGTAAAAGATAACAGAGCGAAGTTCTTATAGAAGAAAATTAAAGTAATTTTGTATCCGGGATAGCGTTATAATACCTATTCCGGATTTTTTATTTTATGGGTTATGGAGATTCAGGAAAATATAATAAATAAAGTTGCCCAAAGCGGTCTGGTTACTTTAGATCCGGCTATGTTTTATACTAAAGGCGAGCGGGTGATATATGATATTGCCGCCAATTTGTTTCAAGGGCTGATATTACGTGAGAAGGATTTTAGGGAGTTTGTAAAAAGTCATGATTGGGAGCAATACACCGGCAAAAATGTAGGAATTATTTGCAGTGCTGATGCCATTGTACCGGCATGGGCCTATATGCTACTGGCTAACCGTATGGCGCCCTACGCTGCCGAAGTTGTTTTTGGCGACAAGGATGTGCTGGAAACGGTATTGTTTATAAAACAAATTGAGAAGCTGGATACCGAACAATACCGCGATCAGCGCCTGGTAATAAAAGGCTGCGGCGATGTGGACGTACCTGTATCAGCCTATGTTGAACTGGCCAAAAAACTTACACCGGTAGTAAAAAGCCTCATGTTTGGCGAACCCTGTTCAACCGTACCGCTATATAAGCGTAAAGATTAATGGATTAATTTTTGATAAGTTAAGAGTATGAAGAAATACTTTTTTGCCATCATACTTTTTAATATTTGCGCTGCCGCATTTGGGCAGGAACTAAAAATTGGAAAGGACCCGGTTTTTAAAATAGGCGAAGAATTGTCATATAGGTTAAAGTATGGGTTTTTTACCGGTGCCGAAGCTACGATTAAGGTAGAGGACGGCGGTAAAAAAATAAACGGCCATCCAACCTTCCACATTACGGCAAATGGCAAAACAGCGGGCACTTTTGATATTTTTTACAAAGTACGTAATCAGTACGAAACTTATATTGACCAGGAAACCCTGTTGCCCTATTTTTATACCGAGAACAGGCACGAGGGCAGTTACCGGCATACTGACAACGTTACTTTTAACCAGACTGAAGATAAAGTAACTGCCGACAAAGGCGTGTTTCCATTTAAGGGTGATGTGTTTGATTTTGTATCCGCTTATTATTTTGCCCGTAATATTGATGTATCAAAAGTTAAAATAGGCGAAAGGTTTGATATGAAGTACTTTTTGGAGGATGCTGTGCAAACCTTATCCATTACCTATATAGGCAAAGAGCAGGTTAAAACAAATTTTGGTACATTTAACTGCTTAAAGTTTAATCCCACAATTATACCGGGCAGGATATTCAGAAAAGATAGTAAACTGTATTTGTGGATAACAGATGATAATAACCGGATACCCGTTAAGGCTCATGTTGAACTTATAGTAGGCAGCATAACCATGGAGCTTACAGGTGCCAAAGGCTTAAAATATCCGCTAAACCCCATAAGTAAATGATGATAGAAGTTGGAAGTGTTTTGATACACGAAGACGTAGTAAAGAAAAACTTTGTATGCAATTTAAATAAATGCAAAGGCGCTTGTTGTTTGGAGGGCGATTCGGGCGCGCCTTTAAATAATGATGAGCTGCATATACTGGATGAGATATACCCCAAAGTAAAACCCTACATGACCCAAAAAGGTATTGACACCGTTGAAAAAGTGGGTACTTATGTTGAGGACTTTGAGGGCGATTATACTACCCCATGCGTAGATGTTAATAAAGAATGTGCCTATGTGATTTGGGAAGATGGTATTACCAAATGTGCTATTGAAAAGGCGCATGAAGAAGGGGTTATTGATTGGAAAAAGCCCATATCATGCCATTTATATCCAATACGTATTACCAAATATCCTGAGTTTGATGTATTGAATTATGATCGGTGGAGTATTTGTAGCCCGGCATGCAGTTTTGGAGATGAACTACAGGTACGCGTGCATGAATTTTTAAAAGCTCCGCTGATAAGAAAGTATGGAGAAGATTGGTACAAAGAATTGGAAGAAAACGTAGCCTGTATGTGATGGCAACATTACAATTCGGTTAAAAACACATATTTTACGCAATTTATCGATAATATTGCGGTAGTATTGCTGCCAATATTTATGAAAACAGCCTTAATTACAGGTATTACTGGCCAGGACGGTGCTTACTTAGCAGAGTTTTTATTAAAAAAGGGCTACATGGTGCATGGCGTTAAGCGTAGGTCGTCATTATTTAATACTGAACGTATTGACCATTTATACCACGATCAGCATGATCAAGGCGTTAAGTTTAAATTGCATTACGGCGATTTGACCGACTCGACTAACTTAATACGAATAATACAGGAAACACAACCCGACGAAATATATAACCTGGCCGCCCAAAGCCATGTAAAAGTAAGTTTTGAAACGCCCGAATATACCGCTAATGCCGATGGTGTTGGCGTATTACGTGTACTTGAAGCCGTAAGGATATTAGGGCTTACCCAAAAAACGCGTATTTACCAGGCATCCACATCTGAATTGTATGGGCTGGTACAGGAAGTGCCTCAAAAAGAAACTACCCCTTTTTATCCGCGCTCGCCTTATGCAGTAGCCAAGCTATATGGTTATTGGATAATAGTGAACTATCGCGAAGCTTATAATATGTATGCCTGCAATGGAATACTTTTTAATCATGAAAGCCCTGTACGCGGTGAAACATTTGTTACCCGTAAAATTACCCGTGCAGCGTGCAAAATAGCCCTTGGGCTGCAAAATTGCTTATATGTGGGTAACTTATCCGCCAAACGCGATTGGGGCCATGCTAAAGATTATGTTAAGGCCATGTGGCTGATGCTGCAACAGGATAAGCCCGAAGATTTTGTAATTGCTACGGGAGTAACTACCACCGTTAGAGATTTTATAAGGATGGCGTTTGCCGAATTAGGTATTGAAATTGAGTTTAGCGGCAAGGATGAAAATGAAAAAGGGGTTATAATTGATGTTGACCTGGAAAAAATAAATGAACTTGGGCTGGATGAAACCACTTTAAAAGGCGGCCAAACCATAGTTAGGGTAGACAGCGCATACTTTAGGCCAACCGAAGTGGAGTTGCTAATAGGCGATGCTACAAAGGCTAAAGAGAGGTTAGGCTGGGTGCCTGAATATAACCTACAGGCGCTCGTTGCTGATATGGTGCAAGCTGACCTGCAAATAGCAAAAAAGAACGATTACTTAAAAAGAAGCGGTTTTAAAACGCTCAATTATTTTGAATAAATAAACATCACATCTGCTACTACATGAAAAAAATAATTTACACATTAATAGCCTTTTTATTACTTACTGCGGTTGCAAAGGCACAGTCGCAATATCAGCCTTATTCGTACCAATTTTATCAAAAATTTAATGAGGATGTTTACTCAACCAAAACAAGGGTACATAGCAGTTTAAAACCCTTTTTTATTGATGATAGCCTGTTAAAGCATAAATATGATTCGTTAATGAATGTGGGAGTGGATACTATCGGTCATCATACGTGGCTGTACCGAAAAATATATAACGAACATACAATTGATGTAAAAGACAAAGAATATACTTTTTTTGCCGATTTTCTGGGTGACCTAATTGGTGGTAAGGATATTTCAAATAAAAAAAATACCTGGATAAATACAAGGGGATACCAGTTGGGCGGCACGGTTGGAAAAAACTTTTATTTTTATTCGCAGGGGTTTGAAAACCAGGCGGTATTTCCATCCTATTTTAATACTTATATCAAACAGGTAGGCATAGTACCCGGTCAGGCTTATGATAGAAGCTATGGAAAAAAATCATATTCAGATTGGTCAGATGTAACGGCCTTAGTATCCTATACGCCCGTAAAATATCTTAATATAACTGCAGGTCACGGTAAAAATTTTATAGGTGATGGTTATCGTTCGCAATTATTATCAGATTATGCGTCGGCATACCCTTTTTTAAAGTTAACTGCTAATTTGGGTAACGTTAAATATATGGCTATGTGGAGCTATATGGTTGATCCGGCGGCACCGTCTGTAAACTATACTAACGGTTACCACAATAAATGGGGCGTATTTCATTACCTTGACTGGAACGTAAACAATCGCCTGTCAGTAGGTTTTTTTGACGCAGTGATATGGGCCAATGTGGATAGTTTGGGCACATACCGGGGATTTGAATATAGCTATGCTAACCCTGTAATATTTTTAAGGCCGGTTGAGGCGTCAAACGGTTCTCCGGACAATGCGATTATCGGCTTTACCGGAAAGTATAAAATATCAGACGGTATTACCGCTTATGGGCAGTTTGTATTGGATGAGTTTGAATCAAAGCACTTTTTTTCGGGCGATGGAAGCTCACGTAATAAATATAGCTTCCAGTTAGGTGTGCGGGGGGCCAATTTGTTTAAAATACGATCATTAAATTATTTGCTTGAATATAATGGGGCCACGCCATATACTTACTCTGAAAAGTGGAACATAATAAATTATAGCGAACAAGGTGAGCCCCTTGCACATCCCTTTGGCGCAAATTATAAAGAGTTGATAGGTTTGTTAAATTATAGTTATAAACGGTTTGATTTTAGCGGAGAGATACAATATGCAAAATACGGACTGGATATAAACGGATTAAATTATGGTAAGGATATTTTTATGAATTATGGGTACCCTGCTAAAGTATTAGGTAACTATATTGGTCAGGGGCTTACTACCAATTTGTATTATGGCGAAGCAAAGGTGGCTTACCTGATTAATCCCAAAATTAATTTCCGAATTGAGTTGGCCGCTCTTTTTAGGCGAGAGCAGAACGCGGATTTTTTAGATAGAACAAGTATGTTTACTATTGGATTGCGCAGCTCGTTCCGTACCATTTATAATGACATTGCTGCTTACAGGACACATAAATAGTGATTAGAGATTGGTTAATTAGCGATTAGTGATATCTCCAACTGGTACTAATCGCTAATTAACCAATCTCTAATCACTAACTGGCAATTGTGTGTTTATTAGTTTTAATACCTGCGTTGCGCACCGCTGAGGCTATGCCCTGGTCATTATAGCCGCATTCGGCCCAAAGTTCATGCTGTTCACCATGCTCAATAACCAGGTCGGGTATGCCAAGGCGCGAAACGTTGGCTTTATAGTTATTATCAGCCATAAACTCAATAACGGCGCTGCCCATGCCGCCTTCAAGGCAGCCATCTTCTACAGTAATAACCTTATTAAATTTTTTAAATACTTCATGCAACAAAGTTTCATCAAGCGGCTTTACAAAACGCAGGTCGTAATGTGCCGGATAGTAGCCTTCAGCATTCAATTCGGCAATGGCTTTTACAGCCTCGTTACCAATGTGCCCAATAGTTAAAATGGCTATATCTTCGCCATCGCATATTTTGCGGCCCTTGCCAACCTGTATAGCTTTAAAAGGGCGTTGCCAGTCAACCATCACACCCTGCCCGCGTGGGTAGCGTATTACAAACGGCCCCATGTTATCCTGCTGGGCGGTATACATCAGGTTGCGCAATTCTTCCTCATTCATGGGTGCGCTTACCGTCATATTAGGTATACAACGCATAAAAGCCAAATCATAAGCGCCATGGTGGGTTGATCCATCAGCACCGGCAATGCCAGCCCTGTCTAAACAAAAAACAACATTAAGCTTTTGTATAGCCACATCGTGTATCACCTGGTCATAAGCCCGCTGCATAAAGCTGGAGTAAATATTACAAAACGGTATCAAGCCCTGCGTAGCCAATCCTGCCGAAAATGTTACCGCGTGTTGCTCGGCAATGCCCACATCAAAAGCACGGTTAGGCATGGCCTTCATCATCAGGTTAAGTGAACAGCCTGAGGGCATAGCCGGTGTAATGCCCATAATTTTTAAATTTTGTTCGGCCAGTTCAATAATACTATGGCCAAACACATCCTGGTATTTAGGCGGCTGCGGTTTTTCGAATTTGATTTTTTTGATCTCGCCGGTAATTTTATCAAAAAGGCCGGGAGCGTGCCATTTGGTTTGGTCCTTTTCGGCCAAAGCATAGCCTTTGCCTTTGGTGGTAATACAATGTAAAATTTTTGGGCCGGGTATATCACGCAGATCGCGCAGCACTTTAACCAGGTGTTTTACATCGTGCCCGTCAATAGGGCCAAAATATCTGAATTTAAGGGCCTCAAAAAAGTTGCTTCTCTTTAACAAAGTTCCCTTAATGCTTTTTTCTATTTTTTGTGCCATGTTATAGGCATCGGGCCCAATGGCCGAAAGTTTGGCCAAAATGCTCGCAATATCATCCCTGAAACGATTATAGGGTTTTGATACGGTGATATCAGTTAAATATTCTTTCAATGCCCCCACATTAGGGTCAATGGCCATGTTGTTGTCATTCAGTATAACCAGTATGTTGGTGTTTTCAATACCTGCATGGTTAAGTGCCTCAAAAGCTATACCTGCCGTCATGGCGCCATCGCCAATTACGGCTACGTGCTGCCTGTCGGTCTCGCCTTTGTATTGCGACGCTACAGCCATACCTAAAGCTGCCGATATAGAAGTTGATGAATGGCCCACGCCAAAGGTGTCATATTCGCTTTCGCCGCGTTTAGGGAAACCACTTAATCCTTTATAAATACGGTTGGTATGAAAATCCTCACGACGGCCTGTTAATATTTTATGGCCGTAAGCCTGATGGCCAACATCCCACACCAATTGATCGTAAGGTGTGTTTAATACATATTGCAGGGCTACTGTTAATTCAACCACACCCAAACTGGCGGCAAAATGCCCACCGTTTACTGATACTATGTCAATAATATATTGGCGCAGCTCCTGGCACAACTGTTCAAGCTCGTCTTCCTTAAGTTTCTTTAAGTCAGAAGGATAGTTTATTTTTTGAAGTAAATCGCCGGCCTTAACTTGCATTAACAGTATTTAAAATAATAAACTTACAAATTAACTAAGTTTATTTGGTAAAATCAGGACAATTAACGGGTATTATTGTTTGATGTTTATAATTTTATGGTTTTACAGGTTAACCCGTATTTTTGAAGATGATGGATGACGAAAGCTTTGCTATAAAACTGCCACAATTTGAAGGACCCTTTGATTTGTTGCTGTTTTTTATTGAGCGCGATGAGTTAGACATCCATGATATACCCATTGCCCGCATTACCGACGATTTTTTGAACTACATACACCAAATGGTGAGCCTGAATATTGAACTGGCCAGCGAGTTTATTTTTGTGGCGGCCACTTTAATGCGTATTAAAGCCAAAATGCTGCTGCCCCGGTACGAAGCAGAAAATGGCGAAAATGAAATTGACCATAAAGAAGAACTTATACGCAAACTGATTGAGTATAAAAAGTTTAAAGAAATTTGTGAAGAATTAAAACCTTACGAAGAAGAACGTTTTAAACAGGAAAAGCGCGGAAATATAGCTTACGACCTTGAGAAGGCCGAAAAAATTGCCCAGCCCGGCGAAGAACTGACCGACGTAAGTTTGTATAAACTGATGATGGTTTATGACAGGTTGATGAAGCGTTACGCCAACCGTGCCGAGGAGGTTAAACACACCGTTGAGCAATACCCCTATACCATTGAAAAACAAAAGCAAGCCATTGATGGACTGTTGAGAATTAATAAAATGATGGATTTTAAGGCCATTGCCCAAAACTCAGATAACAAGGTGCATTTTGTATATAATTTTTTAGCGGTTTTAGAGATGCTGCAGCAGGAGTTGATTGATATACAAATTGGTTTGGGCTATAATAATTTTTGGATATCGGCTAAAGCCGGTAATTAGTAGTTAGTTAATTGGAGATTAGTGTTTATATTGGATGATAAATGAAACAACTGTTTAAAAAAATATTTTCTCCTTTCAATAAACTATGGCTGCTAAGCAGCTTGCCCGATAGGAAATTAAAAGGGAGTCATTTTTATTTTTCGAGGATAAAAACGTACGCCGATAATAGCATCAGGATAACCGGGTGCCTGCTTGACGAAGCACGGATAGTTGTAGAGGGTAAAAACAATACCATTATTGCCGAAGAGGGTTTTATAGCCCGCACCGAAATTTTAATAATAGGCAATAACAATAAAATTATTTTGGGTAAGGGTGTAAAACTACGCGGTGCCATAATAAATATGCGCGGCGAAAGCTGCAGCATTGTTATTGGCGAAGGCACTACTTTTGGCGGCGTAAGGATGATAAACGTGGGTAAAAATAATGCGATAACTATTGGCTCGAATTGCTTATTCTCTGATGGTATTGAACTTTGGGCCAGCGATACCCATGCTATATTAGATGAGAGCGGGGCTTTTATTAACCCCGAAAAGCCAATTACCATAGGTAATAATGTATGGGTAGGTAGCAAGGTAACCATACTTAAAGGCATAACCATTGGTGATGGCAGCATTATAGGGCTCGGATCTGTAGTCACCAAAGATGTGCCTGCAAAAGTTATCAGCGCGGGGTATCCCAACAAAACTTTAAAAGAAAATATTAGCTGGCAGCTTGATTACCCTAAGCAATAATTATTTGCTCCAGATGCCTGTATCGCGCTGATTAATAATAAGTTTTACCTGATAAGTTAAAAATACATTAATAATTACCGACAGTATAATATTAGCTACTACTGTGCCTGATACGCCTATCAGCCTTATTAAGAAAATTGATAACGGTATGTTTAATACGGCGGTAACCAACACCAGTATCAATTGTATTTTTAATTTGCCAATGCCGTTAAGCGCGGTGGCATAAATGCCTTGCCAGGCTGCTGTAACCATAAATATGGTCATATATAGCGAAAGCAACGTGGGTATATTTACTTTATCACCTATCCATATCTTATAAAACACGGGCGAAATAACAAAAAGCACAACGGCAAAACCGCAAATGCCTAACCAAAGTATCCTCATTTTTTTGATGGAGCTTTTTATCCAATCCATATCCTTTTTGGCATAGGCATCAGTAAAAGCGCTCCAGTAGGGGGCAAGCATTATAACAAACACCGTACTGGTTAATGAAAAATAGCGGTACGCCAGATTAAAGGTAGTAACATCATGCGGGCCAAGTGTGCGGGTAATAACAATATTGTCCGTTTCAAAAAGTATAAGTGCGCCCACCTGTATTAAAAAGAAAATACCGCCCGCATTCATCAGGCTTTTAGCGCTGCTCATATCAATGGCGCTTAACCGGGGCAAATATGCTTTTAAGCTGGTGCTGAAAAAGAAAACATTGGCCAACAAAAACACTACCGCCGGCGAGCCGCCTATAACAATAACCAGTACCGTTAAATTGCTTTTAACAAAAAGGGTAAGTAGGAACACCAGGGTCAAACTCAATAACTGGCCCAATAAATTTATTAATGACGATTTAAACTGCTGATGCGTAGCAATTAAAATGCTGTTTATAGGCTGCAAAAAAAACTGCGTACAAAAGGACGCTAATGTAATTACAATAATGGGCCATATAGGGTAGCTAACAGCTGCGTTAACATTAAGCAACAGGTTCCAGTTAAAAAACGAACCTGCAATAAACCCTACTATAAAAACGCCTGTGGCTATTAAAAATAATATGGCGTAGGTTGTGCTTACATATTTTACAATATTATCGCGTTCATCCAGTGCCAGCGAGTGCGCCATTTTATTGCGCAAACCATTACCCAGGCCAATATCAAAAGTGCTTATCCAGCCAACAAGGCCGCTTATTACCAGCCAAACGCCATATTGCTTATCGTTTACATAATCAATAGTTAATCGGGTAAGCAAAAACACGGTTAACACACTGCCGCCCCGTATTAAAAAAGAATAAAAAATATTCTTTTTTATCATCAGCGTGCGCTCATGCCCAACTTTAAAAAAACCTTGTACTTTATTAATTAAAAATGATAGCATCAGCTAATCTTATGTATGTAATTGCCTTTATTGTTTGTAGAACTCAATAAGTTTGGCTGCGTTTTTTTCAACCACGTAATTGTCTTCTACAAAAGCCTTGGCTGCTGCTTTAATGTTAGTAGCATTAATTGCACCCCCAGCCACATCCTGTATAAATTTAACATAGTTTTGCGGTTGGTCAATATCAATTACATAGCCCGTTTTTTTATCAACTATTACATTGGCAAGGCCGGGGGCATTATTAACCAGCGCAAGGCCATTATAATACATAGCCTCCAGCAGGGCTATTGATAGTCCCTCAAATAACGACGGCATCATATAAATATCAGCCAGCAATAATAATTCGGGTACATCTTTACGGTTGCCGGTAAAAATTACCTGCGCATCAAGTCCCAATTTTTTTGATAATGTTTTTTCAGCAGGCTCGTCATCGCCGGTACCTACATGCAGGTAACAAACTTTTAGTCCCGCCTGATTAAGTAAGGGTATCAAATCAAAAATAAACCCATGGTTTTTTATGTATGAGCAGCCGCCCACCGATATCATTACAAAAGTATCCGGCGCAATGCCTAACTCTTCACGTTTTAACTTACTTACAGTTTCCCTTCGGCTTAAAAGATCAGGGTTAAGCTTTATCCAGTTATTAATAACAATGCTTTTATTAAAAAACACCTGCTCCTCATTTAACTGTACCGCCGTGCCTATGGAGTGGTTTTTTACGCCCAGCCAGGTAGCAATATTGCGGTGCAGGGCACGTTTATAACGCAACCAGCCGGTAAATTCCCAGTTGTTGTGGAATGTTCTTACAATGTTATTGTGCCCGGTTAGTTTAAGTATAATTACTTTCCACACATAATAGTTTTCACTATGTATGTGCACAACATCAAACTTGTTTTTTTTAAAGTATTTAAAAAGGTTTGCAAACAACGTGAATGCCCCCTCCGCCCCAACCGAATCAACATGATACCCAACTTCGCGCATGGGCTGTTCAAACTTACCGGGGTTTGGGTAGCAGGCCAGCAGGGTAGTATCAATTTTATTTTCTTTAAAAACTCCCGCTGCCTGATAAAGCATTATTTCGGCGCCCGAGTATTCAATGGCATTTAAAATATGTATTACTTTCATTAATAAAATTGTGTGGTAATTATATACATCGTTGCCTTGCAGTACTTGTAAATGTAAAAAAAATATTCATTTTACATTTAATGGTGCAGGTGTGTAAAAACAGCCAACAGGAATAACCATATATAATTTGGCTTGTGTGTGGTATGCCCTCATAAACTACCTTAAAACGCACCATAAGCATAGCCGAATTTGGCCAATGTTGGTAACTGTAATTTATACACAAAAAAGCACTAAATATCTAATCTTTAGCAGCTAATAGCTATCAATTTATTACCTTAGGGGCGTTTTTAAAATAGTATGAAAAGAGACAAATTAATATTTAAGCTGTTAGATGAAGAACAACAGCGCCAGGAAGAAGGACTGGAGCTTATAGCATCAGAAAACTTTGTAAGCAGGCAGGTAATGGAAGCTGCAGGATCTGTAGCTACCAATAAATATGCCGAAGGTTTGCCGGGCAAACGTTACTATGGCGGCTGCCAGATTGTTGATGAGATTGAGACCATTGCAATTGAGCGCGCAAAACAACTGTTTAATGCCGAATGGGTTAATGTGCAGCCACACTCAGGCGCACAAGCTAACGCAGCGGTAATGTTGGCATGTTTGCAGCCCGGCGATAAAATATTAGGATTTGATCTTTCGCACGGGGGGCACTTAACACATGGCTCAAGTGTAAACTTTTCGGGCAAATTATACGAGCCTCATTTTTATGGGGTACGTAAGGATAACGGCCTTGTTGATTACGATCAGCTTAAAAAAGTAGCCCTGGCCGAAAAACCTAAAATGATCATTTGCGGAGCCTCGGCATATTCGCGCGATTGGGATTATGCCTTTATACGCAAGGTGGCCGATAAAATTGGTGCACTTGTACTGGCTGATATTTCGCACCCGGCGGGCCTTATTGCCCGTGGTTTACTAACAGATCCGCTTCCGCATTGCCATATAGTTACTACCACCACCCATAAAACCCTGCGCGGCCCGCGTGGTGGCATGATTATGATGGGTAAGGATTTTGAGAACCCCTGGGGTTTAAAAACACCAAAAGGCGAAGTAAAGATGATGTCGGCTTTGTTGGATATGGCTGTTTTTCCGGGTACGCAGGGTGGACCGCTTGAGCATATTATTGCAGCAAAAGCTATTGCTTTTGGCGAGGCATTAAGCGAAAGCTATATGAAATACATATTGCAGGTTAAAAAGAATGGTGCTGCAATAGCCAAAGCCTTTATTGACCGCGGCTACGAGATCGTGTCAGGCGGTACCGATAACCACCTGGTATTGATAGACCTGCGCAATAAGAACATTACCGGTAAAGCTGCCGAGAATGCACTGGTTATTGCTGATATAACGGTAAATAAAAACATGGTGCCCTATGATGATAAATCACCATTTACCACCTCGGGTATACGTGTGGGTACTGCTGCGGTAACTACGCGCGGTATGAAGGAAAAACAAATGGTACAGATAGTGGAGTTGATTGATGAGGTGATCAATAACCCCGAAGACGAACAATCATTAAAGAAAGTACGTAAAAAGGTGCATAAGCTAACGGAACAATTTCCGTTATATAGTGACACCGATAAAAATGCTTAAAAAGCAGGCAAATATTAATGACGATGTAGAAGCTAAGCGCCTTAAAGCGCTTAGTTCATACAACGTTTTGGATACACTGCCCGAAAAAGAATACGATGCTATAAGTCGCCTGGCGTCCTATATATGCCAGGTGCCTATTGCGCTCATCACCTTAGTTGACGATGACCGCCAATGGTTTAAATCAAAAGTAGGTATGGACATCAGCGAAACTTCGCGCGCTGATTCATTTTGTCAATATACCATCCTTCATAACGAAATTCTTGAAATTAATAATACACTTGAGGATGAAACCTTTAAAGAGAATCCTTTTGTTAAGGGCGATGCTCATATAAGGTTTTATGCAGGTGCGCCGCTAATTGATCCTGACGGGTATCGATTAGGGTCGCTATGTGTTATTGATATGGTGCCACGAACGCTTACTGATGAACAGCGCGATGCCTTACGGACATTGGCTGATGAGGTGATGTCGCGCTTGTTGTTAAAAAAACAAAAGCAAGAATTGGAACGGTCATTAAAGGTGCACCAGGATCTTTATGAATTGTTCAATATATCGCCAGAGATACATTACATAGCCGACGCGCAATCAAATATCCAATTGATAAGCAACGCGGTGAAAGATGTTTTAGGTTACGAACCGCAGCAAACTATTGGCAAATCGTTATGGCAATTTGTGGTTGACAATAACCGCGAGCAATTTGTACCGCTAATTGAAAAGGCTGTAGCAACCCAACAACCATTTTATATTGAGACCCCTGCCATAGCTGCCGATGGACAGACGCGTTGGATAGGTTGGAGTGCTATATATAAAGACGGTAAATGGTATGCCAGCGGGCGCGATATTACTTATCAAAAGAAAATACTGGCAGAGTTGGAGCAGCTTTCGCTGGTGGCCAGTAAAATGATAAACGGTGTTATCATTAGCGATGCTGATGATAAAGTTATATGGACAAACCAGGCATTTGAAAAAATAACCGGCTATGAGTTTGCCGATGTAGCTAATAAACGCCTGCGCGATGTGGTTGATGACGATGCCAATAGCATTGAAGTGTACCGCGAACTTATCAGTAAAAAACAATCATACTCTATACAGGTTCATGTCAGCCGTAAAAGCGGCGAAAAAATATGGTTATCGTTAATTAACTCGGTTATTTATGGCGAAACAGGAGATGTAGAGAAATACATACGATTGATTGTTGACATAACCAAACAAAAGTCAGCCCAAAAGGACCTCGAAATATTGTCATTTGCGGCGCGTAAATCGCCCAGCGGAATGCTTACCCGCGACAATGATGGTAAAGTAGTATGGATGAATGAGGCCATGGAGCGAATTACTGGCTATACCCTTGATGAAATGAAGGGTAGGGCATTCGGTAATTTGTTGATAGGAGAGGGTACTGACAAGGAAGTGCTTAACGCGGCAATTAAAGCACGCGACGAAAACAAGCCGTTTGACATAGAACTGTTGATATACAAAAAGGACGGCACTCCGATATGGGTGGCGTCATCAAACAGTCCCTTGTTAGATGAAACCGGGGGTGTAGAACGCCAGATAAGCACCATGCTTGATATTACCCAGCGTAAAAATGCCGAAGAGGAGCTTAAACTACTTTCGTTAGTAGCCAGTAACACAACCAGTGGTGTAGTTATTAATAACAATAAAGGTGAGATTGAATGGGTTAACCATGCTTTTGAAGATATTACGGGTTATACCTTAGATGATACTAAAAGCAAACACCTGGGCGATATTTTGCAGGGCGAGCTTACCGATACTGCAATTATTGAAAAAGGGCGCGAGCTATCAGAAAAGAAACAATCATTTGAGGTTGACTTGTTGGGCTATCGTAAAGACGGGCAACCTATATGGCTCACGGTTATCAACTCGGTAATACTAAACAAGGATGGCGCAGTTGATAAATACATTGAAGTAGTAATTGATATCAGTTCAAAAAAGAAGGTAGAGTTAAAGCTGATAGCGGCAAAAGAAGAAGCCCAGCAATTGAACCGGGCTAAAGATATGTTTATATCGGTAATGAGCCATGAAATACGCACGCCCCTTAACGCGGTTATAGGTATGTCGCGCTTGCTGTATGATGATGAACATTTGGAAAGCCAGGACGAGAACCTAAATATCTTGCGGTTTTCTGCCCAAAACCTGATGGTACTGATAAATGATGTGCTTGACTTTACTAAGATTGAAACCGGCAACGTTGAACTGGAAAAAGCGGATGTTGACTTAACGCAATTGGTAAAAAGCATAACCGATTCGATGCAATTTAAAGCCGCCGAAAAAAATATCTATCTCACCTACAGTATTGATAGCCTTTTACCACAAATAGTGATAGGAGATAGTACAAGGCTATCGCAAATTTTACTAAATTTGGTGGGCAACGCCATGAAATTTACTGAGAAGGGCGGCGTAAGTGTTAACTTAAAAGTAGTTGAGCAAAATAAAGAGAGTGCGCGTATACGTTTTTCGGTAAAAGATACAGGTATTGGTATTGCAAGTAATAAATTAAATACCATATTTGAATCATTTAAACAAGCCGAAGCAAATACAACCCGTAAATATGGCGGTACAGGTTTAGGTCTTGCTATTAGTAAGCGGTTAATTGAACTGCATAATTCGCGCATAAATGTTGATAGTGTACAAGGAGAAGGATCTGACTTTTGGTTTACTATAACATTCAATAAAACTAACGATACAAAAAATAACAACAAAAAGGTGGAAACTACATTAAATATCAAGGTATTGGTTGTTGATGATAATCAAATTAACCGGTTGTTGATCAATAAGATACTTACTAAATGGGGTGCCGTTGCTGAGTTTGCAGAGAATGGGATTGAAGCCATTAGTAAAGCCGAAGCCACACATGATTATGACGCGATTTTGATGGATATAAATATGCCGCAAATGGGCGGCATGGAAGCCACACAGATATTACGTGCCAAACCTGAACCATATTTTCAAAATGTACCCATTATAGCCTTAACGGCATCAATGCTTACCAACGAAATGGGCGAGATAACCGTTGCCGGTATGACCGATTACATACTAAAGCCATTTGAACCTGCCATTTTGTTTGAGAAATTGAGTAAGTATCAGAAGCAGTGATTAGTTAATTAGAGATTAGAGATTAGTGATTTGTTATACTTGATAGACAGAGCAACTAATCACTAATCACAGGTCACTAATCTCTGTCACTCCGCATACGCAATAGTGGCTATGCTTAGTTTTAATCCGGATATTTTAAGAAGTTCGGTGCCGCAGGCTTCTAATGTTGAGCCGGTGGTAACAATATCGTCTACCAATAAAACGTGTTTATTTTCCAGTTTGCTGCTATTGGTTACCTTAAATACCTCCTGCATATTTTCAAACCTTAAAAATCTTGATCTATGCGTTTGCGTTTCGGTAGCCCTTATACGTACCAAAATATTGTCGTTTACAACACCGGGTAGTTTTGTGGCTAGTCCCTCCGCAAAACATTTGCTTTGGTTATAACCACGTTCTTTTAGCCTGGTTTTATGCAAAGGCACCGGTATAATATAATCAACTGTTTTAAAAGTATCATTTTGCATCAATTGGCTGCCCGCAATACTTCCTAATAAATTACCTATACGAAACATTCCCTTATATTTAAAATGGTGCATCAGGTTTTGCACTTTACCGCCTTTGGCAAAATAATATAAAGCATAAGCCCCCTCCACATTAAGTTTGCCCCAAAACTGCCGCGCAACAATATTATCAGCCTGTAGGTGAAAATTGGTAAAGGGTAAAGTATAACGGCATTGGGTACACATTAGCTGCTCGGTTGCTATCAGGCTTTCGCCGCAGGCCGGGCAAAGTTCGGGGAACAATAGCGAAATAAAATCAGCTATGCATGACAGTTTCATACCACAAGATAATTAAAAAACAGATAGTTACAGCTTTTCGGCTTCCAATAATTTAATATGTGCTATCAAATTATTTACCTCCAATTGTAACGAACCGTTATATACGCCCCTTATTCGTCCTTTAGCATCAACCAGTACCATGTTTTCGGTATGTAAAAAATCATCGCTGCCTTTTGTAAAGCCTGCAGCGTCATCAGCAAAATACGATTGTCGGGCCAGTTTATAAATATCAGGCTGGTTGCCGGTTAGCAGCCACCAATTATTACTGTTAATATGGTGAGTTTGGCCGTATTTTAGTAAAACAGGTACACTATCGTGACGCGGTGTTACGCTATGCGAAAGAACAAGCACCCGCCTGTCATTTTCAAAAGTTTGCGCCACCTTTGCCAGGTTATCCATTATGGGCGGGCAAATATTTCGGCATGAGGTAAAGAAAAAATTGGCTACGTATATTTTACCGGTGGTATTTTTATTGGTTATGGTATTACCCAGTTGGTTGGTTAAATTAAATGGGGCTATAGTATGTATGCTTTTATAACCAGCATCCTGTGGGCTAAGCCATAATGGTGTAAAATCCGGCGTATTATAAAAAGGCAGCCCGGTATTTTTTAGGGGCTTATGGCATGCCGCAAACAGCATTAACAAAAAAATAAGTTTACCGGTATTTTTCATTTTTAAATACATTTTTACAGAGTTTACGACCAATAAGCCCATACTGCTGTCCGTCCTTTACCACATAGTTGGCGCGTATGGTGCCGTTAGACCACCACATTTGCTGGCGTCCGTTCTCATGCCCGTTTTTATAATTAAAAAAGCGATAAAGGGTATTATTACTAAACCACTCTTTGGCCGGGCCGTTATGTTCATCATCAACAAAATAATATTCAAACTTAGGGCTGCCGTTTGGCCACCACCCGCGGTGTATACCCTGTTTTTTGCCATCGGCAAATAGCCTTTCCTGCTCGGGCTTGTTGTTGGCATACCAGCCTTTCATCAAACCTTCGGCTTTGCCATGATAATAAGGAGTAACACGTTCATAGTTTCCGCCCGGGAACTTGCGGTATAGCCTGCCCGAAAAAAGGGTATCGTTATAATAAAGTGCGCCGCCGCTACGGGTTAAATGCACATCATATTCATTTACCCAGCGGTTGGGTATAGCTTTACTGTCATACCTTACATAGGCCACGCTTAGTATTACAACAATAAAGCCTAGTAAGGTTATACTATTGCGAAACAGTTCCCGGTGTCCCATAAAATCCATTTCCATTAATGTAAGGGTCGGCAGCGGTGGTATGGTAATGATAAATACCGCCCGGATAATCAGCAGTGGCGGCTATATGGCCATGATAAGCATCTAAATCGGCATTGGTAATCGTTTTACCATTTTCCATTGGCCCATAAACCGGGAAACCATCCAGTAAAAAACCTATTAAAGCATCTTTTCCCTTGGTGGTGGTAAGATAGTAGGGTTCGGCATGGTAATGATATTGGCCCTGTTGCTGCGGGTGGCCGTTATATTGGTCAAAGCTATTAACCTCGCCGGTTAAGGGAGTACCGCCGGCAGCATACTGGTTAAAAATAGGTACGCCATTTATAGCCACGCCCATAGGGCCCAACGGTGTTGCCGAGTGTGTAGTTGCAACTGTAGGGTTTAACGGTATTTTAAAAGTGATATCACTCTCGGCAATGGTGTTTGGATTTTGATTCCATAACGGGTTAGTGCCATTATAAGCTTCGTATTTGGTACTGGCCCATTGAGTGTTTTTATAGTATGGCGACTTATGATCGGGCAGGCTGGTGGTTTTAATTACCAGGTAGTTGCCGTCAACATACATATCGGTAGTATTGTATATTTTTTTATAAATATCAGGTACAGGCGCGGTGCCTGTGGTTTTTGTGGTGGTGGTGGTAGTAGTAGTTGATGTAAGGCTATTATCCTTTTTGCAGGATATGATACCAATAAATAAAGCGGACAGGCCGTATGCTAAGTGTGCAGGTTTGATTTTCATAATTAAAGGAATTTATATCATTAGATGTGAGCTGATATAAATTCCTTCGCTTATTTTTTAATTATTAAAATCCCGGTGGGGGGCCACCCTGTGGAGGTCCACCATTTGGTGGCGGTCCGCCGCCCGGTGGCCTTCCAAATGGCGGTGGTCCACCTGGAGGGGGCATCATATCCCTATCGGGTGGCCCTCCCGGTGGCGGGCCCATGCCATCAGGCGGTGGTCCGCCGGGCCTGCCCATTCCCGGCCGCCGTGGTCCGCCGGGATGTTCACCTTTGCCCATTCTTCTTGGAGGTGGCATCCTGTCATCACGTCCCGGTGGGCGCATCTGTTGTGGTGGCGGCCCGCCCTGTGGTCCGTTTTGTGGGCCACCCATCATGTGCAGTGCGTTTTGTACAATTTTATCAAACCTGGTTTTTTGATCGTTATCAAGTATTGTCCTTAGTTTACGGAAATGAAACAGCGTTGTACTATCCAGCGTGGCTGTATTAGCCGTTATCTTTTTTTCTAACGAGTCAGTCGCTTTTGTATTTAAAACAGGTGTTTGAATGTTTTCAAAATATGCATCGCGCAGCTGCCGGATCTGCTCGTTAAGCGCCTTTGTTTTTTCAAAATGATGCTCGCGCAAAGTATCGTATTGTTTAATTTGAGCAGGTGTTAATTTTAACTCCTTTATTAAATATTCATTAGCGCGTTGCGGCGGGTCGGGCGGCGGTGGCGGCGACATACGGTACTTGGTAAACCAAAGCGACCCTAACAACACGCAATTAATAATTACCAGCAGGATAACTATAATCATCAAAAATTTAAAGTTTTTCATATTAACTGTTTAATAACTGTTTAAACTATTATTTAGCCCGTAAGCATTGGCAAATGCATCAGCGCCTGTATAATTTTTGGTATTAGCAGTATTGGGTTTTTGTTTTAATACATAAAAGCTGATCCCGTTTATACAGATAAATAAGCACAATACCGCCGCAAGGCGCACCATTAGTTTATTATACGTTATGCGGGTTAATGCCTGTTTGCTTACCATGCGGTTTGCAATTTTGGCATGTAAAAACGCATTAGCCTCCAGTTGTTGCAAGCTATCAACGCTGTTTAAGGTTTGCTGTACCTCATTTTCTATGTCCTGTTTATTTTTCATATTCAGATGAATAATAATTGATCAATAATTTTTTTAGGTTGCCCTTTGCCCGCATTAACAGTGATTCTACCGCGCCTTCATTCAACTCCATTATTTCTGCTATTTTTTGCTGGCTCAGGTCCTGCATTTTTTGCAGCATAAATGCTGTTTTTTGTTTTTCGGGCAGTTGGTTTATCGCCTTAAATAATATTGCCGACCGCTCCTTGTTTTCTGTCAGTACACCCGGATGTATAAAATCGGGCGGGTCATGCAGCAATTCGTTATTTAAACCAAACAAGCCTGATAAAAACCCCGCCCTTTTTTTTCTTTTTTTATGACGGATGAAATCAGCAGCCTGTGTAATGCTTATGCGATATATCCAGGTACTAAGCTTACATTGCTGTTTAAACCGGCCAATGTTTTCGTACACCTTAATAAATACGTCCTGCGTTACATCCTCCGCATCTTCCATGTTTTGCACAAACCCCAATACGGTATTGTACACCATATTTTTATAGGTATCCACTACGGTTTTAAAAGCATTTTCATTGCCTTTAATTAAACAAGCAATCAATTCCTGTTCTGTCAATTCGGGCTGTGATATGGTATTTGACGATGGTTTGTTAAAATTCCTTCGCCGGTAATAAAGATAAAAGCTTAAAGCGAAAAGCAGAAAGTTATTTACTCATCTACCAAAGCTTTAAGCGTTTAGCTTTGTGCTTTCAGCTTTAATAGCCAATTGTCCGCAGGCGGCGTCAATATCTTTACCGCGGCTGCGGCGCAGGTGGGTGTTTACGCCCTGTTTGCGCAGGTAAGCGGCAAAGGCCTCTACCTTGTCTTCGCCGGCGTTTATATAGGATGCGAATGATATGGGGTTATATTCAATAATATTTACTTTACAGGGCAGGTGTTTGCAAAATTTGGCCAGTTCGGCAGCATCCTCAATATTGTCATTAAAACCATCAAAAATAATATACTCGTAGGTTACCGGGTTCTTGGTTTTGGCATAGTAATATTTCAGGGCCTCGGCCAGTGCTTTTAATGAGTTTTGTTCATTAATGGGCATAATAGTGTTGCGTTTTTCGTCATTAGCCGCATGTAATGATAGCGCCAGGTTAAATTTTACCTGGTCATCGCCCAGTTTTTTTATCATTTTGGCTATACCTGCGGTTGATACCGTTATGCGTTTAGCCGCCATATTTAACCCTTCTTCGGATGTTATTTTTTCAACCGAATCCATCACGTTCTTGTAATTTAGCAACGGCTCGCCCATGCCCATGTAAACAATATTACTTAATGGGGCACCATAGTTTTCGCGGGCCTGCTTATCAATTAAAACAACCTGGTCATATATTTCATCCGGGTTTAGGTTGCGTTTGCGTTCCATGTAGCCGGTAGCGCAAAATTTGCAGGTAAGGCTGCAACCTACTTGCGATGATACACAGGCCGTCATCCGCCCCGGTGTCGGAATTAAAACACCCTCAATTAAGTGGGTATCATGTAAAATAAAAGAATTTTTTATAGTTTTATCAGCACTAACTTGTGATGTGTGAATTTTTACATTATTAATGATAAAATTTTCATCCAATTTAGTGCGAAGTTCTTTTGAAATGTTGCTCATCTCATTGAAAGAAAAGCATGATTTTTTCCATAGCCACTCGTACACTTGATTAGCCCTGAAGCTTTTTTCGTTCAATTGAACAAAATTCTTTTGCAGGCTTTCCAGGCTAAGGCTGCGGATATCAATTTTGGGTTTTACAGTATTCACGCTGCAAAAATACGAAAATTAAAAATCTATCTTTTTTTTAAAAAATTATTCATAAAATTAAAAACAATAATTATAGGTTAACTGTAATTATTTTTCTGAAAGGTTTTACAAACGGGATAAGTAACTGTTAAAGTTATATTGAATGAAAATTTTTAGAGCCGATTACGTTTTTCCTGTTTGTGCCGATCCAATTAAAGATGGAGTTGTAATAGTAGATGATACAGGTAAAATACTTTCTGTTACCGATGACATCCCTCCCAGCGCAGTTAATGAACCCATTGAACAATTGAGCGGCAGCTTATGCCCCGGGTTTATAAATACACACTGCCATATTGAACTTTCGCACCTTAAAGATAAAATACCGGCCGGAAAAGGGCTTATAGATTTTATTAAACATATTTTGCAGGTTAGACATACCGATAGCAAAGATATTGCGGCAGCCGCCGCTAAAGCGGATAATGATATGTATGAAAATGGTATTGTCGCAGTAGGCGATATATCAAACAACAACATAACCGCCGCGCTTAAAACCAACAGTAAAATATACTACCATACGTTTGTGGAGGTTTTGGGTTTTACCCCGGACAAAGCCAATGAGGTATTTGCCGCGGCCCTTGAAGTGTTAAAAGATTTTAAAGGCCAATCATGCTCCGTTACCCCGCACGCCCCCTATACAGTATCAAAAGAGTTATTTAAGCTGATAAAAAAATGCAGCGATACCAATAAAAACTTATTGAGCATACACAACCAGGAATGCGAGGACGAGAATAAATTTTACCGCTATAAATTGGGTGGGTTTAATGACCTGTACGCGCATTTGGGTGTTGATATCACCTATTTTAAACCTCAGGCACGTAATTCAATACAGTCGGTAATACCGCTGTTAAGCAACAAGCAAAATATACTAATGGTACATAATACGTGTACCAATTTAAAGGACATTTATTTTATAAAACGGTTTGACCGTAAAATACACTGGTGCTTTTGCCCCAATGCCAATTTGTATATAGAGAAGCAATTACCCAAAGTTGAATTGTTTATTGATCAAGGGTTTAACATTACCTTGGGTACTGATAGCCTGGCATCAAACAGTAAGTTGTGCATACTAAACGAAATGCTTACCCTACAGCAAAAATTCCCGACTTTAAGTACCGCCAAATTAATGCAATGGGGTACCATAAACGGAGCCAGGTTTTTGGGTATTGATGGCGAAAAAGGCAGCCTGGAGCCAGGCAAAACCCCCGGCCTTAATTTAATAACCGGTATGGACGGCCTAAAGCTTACCGCCCAGGCAAAAGTTAAGCGATTGATTTAGTATCTATTTGCCGTTTGTTGCGTCAACCCATTTTTTAATTTTGACTTTTTACTTTTTACTTAAAATGAAACACTTAAACATCACCATAAAAGGCAAGGTACAGGGTGTTTTTTTCAGGGCATCAACTAAAGCCGTTGCCGACCAACTGGGCGTACGCGGTATAATTAAAAATGAACCCAACGGCGATATTTTTATGGAAGCCGAAGCTGATAACGCCACACTCGAAATGTTTTTAGACTGGTGCCACGAAGGGCCCGAAGAGGCACACGTTACTGCTGTTGAAAGTAATGAGGGCGAATTAAAAAACTATCGTAATTTTGAAATATTAAAACGGGGATTGTTTAAATAAAATCCTAATTACTTAATTGCAATAACTATAACTATTGTCAACAGCTAAAAAATTTGCAGGGCAAACCGCCATATATGGGTTAAGCACTATAGTAAGGAGGTTATTGAGCGCTCTGCTTACTCCGTTATTTACAGGAGCATACCTGCCTAAAGTTTACAGCATTTTTAGTACCATGTTTAGCTGGGCCTCTATATTTCAGGCCGTGCTTGCGTTTGGTATGGAAACAACTTTTTTTAGGTATTTAAACAAGTTTCCTGATAAAAAAAGGCAAGTTTATAATAATGGTTTCTGGATAATATTAGTGGTAACCATACTATTTGTATCACTTACCTTGCCTTTTACACATACTTTGGCAGGGCTTATAAAAATAGGTAAGGACATCCCACAAAGTGAATTTGAGCTTTTCATAAAATACTTTATCGCTATTTTAGTGATTGATGCATGGTGTGTAATACCATTTGCCAAGTTACGTGCGGATGGCAGACCGATAAAATATGGTGTGATCAATGTTATAAACATTATAATCACCTGTTTTTTCAACATCCTTTTTATTATAATCATCCCCTATTGGATTAACCACCAATTTTCGGGTTGGCAATGGTTTGCAGGCTGGTATGTACACGGATGGGTAGCCTATGCGTTCATCTCAAATTTAATAGCAAGCGCCGTCACTTTTTTAATGCTGGTACCTGAGATGTTTGGATTGCAGCTAAAGTTTGATAAAGCGATGTCAAAAGAGATGTTGATTTATAGCCTGCCTATTTTAGTCGCTAATTTATCTTATATTATAAATGAGAATCTGGATAAGTTATTATTAGGTAAATTATTACCGGACAACATCAGCACATTACAAGTTGGAATTTATTCCGGCTGTGCCAGATTGGCTATTTTTGCCAGCTTGTTTAATCAGGCTTTCAGGATGGGTGCCGAGCCATTCTTTTTTAGTCATGCAAAAAACAAGAATGCCGGCACTACGTATGCTAAAATAATGGACTATTTTGTTATTACCATGTGTTTAATGTTTTTAGGTGTGGTAGCTAATATTGAAATTTTAAAGCATTACGTAAATAATAAGGCGTACTGGGTAGGTTTAGATGTAGTACCGCCGTTGCTGTTTGGTTATGTTGCGTTAGGTGTTTACATGAATTTATCAGTATGGTACAAACTGTCTGATCAAACC